>JAISVZ010000124.1 GCA_031271295.1 Clostridiales bacterium
ATTAAAAGCCCTTTGCCGCCCGCGTCCACAACGCCCGCCTCTTTAAGCTGGGGAAGCATTTGCGTTGTTTTAAGCAGAATTTCCTGCCCGGCTTTCATAATACCTTCGGTAAACTCGCCGAAATCCTCGGTTTCGGGCGATATTTCGCTTGCCTTTTCCGCAATAACGCGCGAAACGGTTAAAATTGTTCCCTCTTTGGGTTTCATAACGGCTTTGTACGCGGTTTCCGACGCCTTAACAAAAGACGCGGCGATATCCTCAATGCTCGCCGTTTCTTTGTTTTCAAGCCCTTTCGCAAACCCACGGAAAAGCTGCGATACTATTACGCCGGAATTACCCCGCGCTCCCCTAAGCGAACCGGAAGCCGCCGCCTTGGCAATATCGCAAACCCTGCTCCCTGTTGCCTTTCCAATCTCCCTCGCCGCAGCCAAAATAGTAAGCGACATATTTGTGCCTGTATCGCCGTCCGGAACCGGAAAAACGTTAAGGGAATCCACTACGGATTTATTTTCCTCAAGGGCGTTCGCGCCTTCTATAATCATTTTTTTCAGCAAATACCCGTCTATAAAAAAATTACTCAATTCAGGTTCCCTCCAAAATTAGCCTCGGTCTACGCGTACGCCTTCCACAAAAATATTTATTTGCTCCACATTTATGCCTATTGCGCGCTGAACATGATATTTTACGTTTGAAATAAGAGTATCCGCTATAGCCGATACGTTTGTGCCGTATTCAACGATAATATGCAGGTCTATAGAAAGTTTGCCGCCTTTAATTGTAAGCTTTACGCCCTTGGTTAAGCTGTCGAGCTTTAAAAGCTGCACAAACCCGTCCTTCATATTTTTAACTGCCATGCCCACAATGCCGTAGCAATCGGACGCGGCAAGCCCCGCAATCCTGGCGATAACCTCGTTTTCTATTCTTACTTTCCCGTACTCGTTTCTTAATTTTGCCGCCAAAATAAAACCTCCTATCTTGCCCTGCGCTTAACGCTTAAAAGCGAAAACATTTACCTTTTTATGCTTGGCTTGGCTTGGCACATGTTTAGGCTTTTGGCGCTCTACTGAAAATCCCTGAACAAATAGCTCGGCTGTATGCCGGTGTTGTTCTGATACTTTCCTTGCGAGTATTCACTAAATTCGCCTTCTATGCTGTGGTAATAAATCTGACAGATTTCAACAAACGGGTAGATAATTACCGGTTCGATACAGTGTATTTCAAGGGTCCAGTACCCGCGAAAGCCGATATCCCCAAACCCCGCGGTAACGTGGATGGAAAGCCCAAGCCGCCCTATGGACGAGCGCCCCTCAAGCATCGGAACCAAATTTTTGGTTGCCGTATATTCATGCGTTCTGCCCAAATACAGCTTGCCGGGCAAAAGCTTAAAACCGCTCTGCGGAATAACAAGCCGCTCCGTGCGGTTAAGCTTTTTCATGTCCAGTACATCTTCCGTATAAATCAAAAGTTCGTTGTGGAGTTTTAAATTATAGCTGTTCGGATTAACGCATTTTTCATCGAACGGATCAATTGTAATATCCCCGCCGATTCTTTTTTTTATTTCAAGCCCCGATAAAATCATAAAATCCCTCGTTTTTTTGAAATTCTCCTGTTATTCTATACAAAACCCGCTATTTTTGCAATTCTTTTTTCAAATACAGCCCGGTGAAGGATTTTGCGGTTTCGGCAATTTCCTCCGGCGTGCCGCAGGCAATAACCTCGCCGCCGCCGTCGCCGCCCTCCGGCCCTAAGTCTATAATATAATCCGCCGTTTTAATTATATCAAGGTTATGCTCTATTACAACAACGGTATTGCCGCCCTCCGAAAGCCTTCGCAGTATTTCTATAAGCCTGTGGACATCCGCGGTATGAAGCCCCGTGGTTGGCTCGTCTAAAACATATATGGTTTTGCCGGTGTTTTTTCGGGAAAGCTCTGTGGCGAGTTTTACGCGCTGCGCCTCCCCGCCGGAAAGCGTTGTTGAGCTTTGCCCAAGCCTTACGTAAGAAAGCCCAACGTCATAAAGCGTTTGCAGTTTGTCCTTAAGCCTCGGCAGGTTTTCGAAAAATTTAAGCCCCTCTTCAACGGTCATGTTCAGGCAGTCCGAAATTGTTTTCCCCTTATATTTTACTTCGAGCGTTTCGCGATTATACCGCTTGCCCTTGCAAACCTCGCACGGAACGTAAACGTCCGGCAAAAAGTGCATTTCAATTTTTATTATGCCGTCGCCGGAGCAGGCTTCGCAGCGCCCGCCTTTTACGTTAAACGAAAAGCGACCCTTTTGATAACCGCGCATTTTCGCCTCGGTTGTGGAGGCGTAAACATCGCGTATTAAATCGAAAAGCCCGGTGTAGGTTGCCGGGTTCGACCTTGGCGTGCGCCCTATCGGGGATTGGTCTATGCTGATAATTTTGTCCAAATTTTCAATACCCGCCATTTCCCTATGTTTGCCGGGTTTTATTTTTGCCCTGTTTAAATCCCTGGCGAGCCTTTTATAAATAATTCCGTTTACAAGAGAGCTTTTGCCCGAACCAGATACGCCGGTAACGCATGTCATAAGCCCTATCGGCAGGGAGATATCCACATTTTTCAGGTTGTTTTCGGTTGCGCCTTTAATTGTAAGCCAGCTTTTCGGAAGCGGTTTGCGCCTTTCGGGAATTTCAATTTTCTTGCGACCGCTTAAATAATCCCCGGTAAGCGAACCCTCGCATTTAAGCAAATCCTCCACAAGCCCGGCGAAAATAACCTCGCCGCCGTGTTCGCCGGCGCGCGGGCCGATATCCACAATAAAATCCGACGAGAGCATCGTATCGGTATCGTGTTCCACAACTATAAGGGTATTGCCGATATCGCGCAGGCGGCGCAGGGTTTTTAAAAGCTTGTCGTTATCGCGCTGGTGCAAGCCTATGGACGGCTCATCCAAAATATAAACCACGCCCACAAGCCCGGAACCTATTTGCGTTGCCAAACGTATCCTTTGCG
>JAISVZ010000195.1 GCA_031271295.1 Clostridiales bacterium
GAAGCCCCTCTACACCCCTTATAGGATATCCGCACAAAGCGTGGAGAATATGCGCTCTTGCCGAACAGCCTAAAAATGCGCGGGTAATACAAACAGTATTTTGCGTGTTTATTTCTCCGAAGCGAACAGCTAAATTGCTACTTACGGAAAATGAAATTAGACACCTTATTATTCTAAGGCGTCCATATCAGATTTGTTTTTCGGGATGGGGGTGAACAGTAACACCAAATCTGCACAAATAGTAATTATATAATGCCTTGAAGCTTGTTTTTCGCCCGGCTTTGCAATATAATTATTTTGTCAAGGATGACTGATTTGAGCGAGTCGCTGTTTGGTTATTCTCAATTGGTGGCACAAATTGAAGAAGAATTAGGAGCAGGATTGCCGCGCGACAAAGCTATTGGCGCTGCTGTTGATATTTGCATAACGGAAGGTATTTTGGTTGATTTTTTAAGATCCAATTTTCAGGAGGTGTTAAAAGTGCTTAATTTTACGTACGATGCCGAACTTGACCGGCGAGTTCAGCGAGAGGAGAATTTAGAGGAAGGCCGCGAGGAAGTATTTCAGGTGTTTAGGTTACGCAGAGAAGGAAAGTCGTTATCAGAGATTGCGCAGATATTGAATCATCCTGAGAAAGAAATAGTTGGTTGGGTGCAGGCTTTAACGCTGTAACCGGATACCCGAAAAACAGGTTGCTAAAAACCCTCTGAGTTTTGGAGGGTTCTTTATTCTTTATTCTTTATTCTTTAAATTATCCTAAAGCCGCGAAGCAATAAAATCCTCTATAGGAACGTCGTCTACGTAAAGCCCCTCAATAACATAGTTACCGTTTTTAACCTTTACAAGCACATACATGCTATCGTACTTATCCGGGTTCATTGTTACCTTTTCCGCTTCGGGCGCCATTTTTTCGTTCATGTAATAACGTTCAAGACGCAAATTTTTAGCATAAGCTCCGCTTTGCGGTTTTTCCTTGGTAAATTCGCTTACCTCGGCAAAACCCAAGCTGTTCTTGGAAAGCAGAGCGTAAAAAACGCTACCGTCAAAAGAATACGGAACACGGTTTTCCGTACGAAGCTCAACGTAACGGCCCAGAAAAGGGTCGTAAGGGTCTCGCGGAATTACCGAAAATTTGTAATCCTCCCCGTTTTGCAGCGTATCGTAATGGAGCAAAATTGTATACGAACAAAAGGCGAGCATTAATGCAAAATAAACGGCAAGAACAATCAAAACCGGCTTTTTCATAAATTTTGCTCCTTTCTTTTACGCGATATTGCAAAGTTTGCGATAAGGAAAACGATACCGAGCAAAATGAAAACAATCCCTTTTATTAATAAATCAAGCTCAGAATCGAAAAACCTGCCGATTATAATAAACATTACCAAAAACATACCTGTGTTAATGTAAGCTACCCTAAGCTTTCGGCTTCCTCGCACAATAAAAATTATTCCCAACCCAATTGTCAGTATATTCGCGGAGATAACGGAAAAAAACGGCGCGAATATCATAAAAAGAAGCGCTGCGGCCGCAAATAAATCTCCGGATTTCATGCCCTTATAATTTTTCGCTCTCAGCGCCGCGTAAACGCCGCATAAAATGAGTATCGGTATAACTGAACTTAAATATACGTTCATCGGCAACATATCAAAGCTTAAAAGCGCCAGCAGAAATGAAATACTATAAATTCCCATAACTTTTACGGGCGTTAAAAAATATGAATTTGAAATTTTATGAAGAACCTCATCCAAGATTAAATATACAACGGCAATTGAAAAAGCAACAGTCTCGGTGATGTAGCTGTCCCCAAATACGGTATCGAAAACAGCAGAAATACAGTAAGAAAACATAATTGCAGCAAGCGTTAAAAGATAACCTGAAAGGGCGTTAATCTTGCTCTGTTTAATTTCAAAATAAAACAGCGGCAAAGCTGCTGCCAATAAAACAAGGGAAATAGGAAGGCTTGAAAACGCCGCGTAAGTATAACACGCCGTATAAATTGAAAGCGCCGTTTTAGACCTGAAAATATAAGCCGCCGGCAGGGTAAACACGGCGCACACAAGAAAATAACCCCGCATATCAACCGCAGTATGAAATGTTTGCCCAATAAGCGCCGTTACCGCGAAAAACGAAAGGCTTAGAAAAATTGCGCTGCACTCTTTATACGCGGCGGATTTATATTTTTTAAGCGCGGTAAACACACACAGCGCAAAAGCCGCCAAAAGAGGAATAAACGATATTGATATTTTAACGGGCACGGGCAGTTTATACCAGTTTACCGCAAAAATCATAATAATACCCGCGCCGATAAGCAAGGAACCGATAATTGCGAAAAAAATGATTAACGGATTTCCTTTTTTAACCGCAGCGTAGCGGGAAACAATAATTTCCCGCTGCTGCTCGGTAATAATTTCTTCCTTAACCCATTCTTCCGATTCGTTAACAATCCATTTATTGTGCTGCAATAAAACCAGCCTCCGTTCTTGCAAAGCGCCGCGCGGTTTACCTAAAATCGGCCGTTTGCGGACGCTTAATAATTCCAACCCAGTTCGATAGCGCGGATATTGGCGTCGAACAGATTCTTCTTCCGCTCCGGTACGGTTTTTTTCATAGCCTCCGCAATTGTTTCATAGGGGCAGATATTGGTTTCGCGAAGCACTTTGCCCGCCATAACCATGTTGGCAAGGCCGTTTAAATTGTTTTCATCCGCCAAACCCGTGGCGGGAATATAAAACGCTTCCAAATCGTCTCTTTGCGTTTTGCGCTCTATAAGTGTGGAATCCACAAAAAGTTTTGCGCCGATAACGCAGGAATTTTCATATTTATCAAAGGACGGGCGGTTCATAACAACCAAAATATCGGGTTTTTCAACTATAGGCGAACCTATCGGCGTATCCGATATAATTACGCTGCAATTCGCGGTGCCGCCGCGCATTTCCGGCCCGTAAGACGGCAGCCAGCTTACCTCGCCTCCGGTTAGCATTCCCGTATATACTATGAATTTACCGGTAAATAATATGCCCTGCCCGCCGAAACCGGCAATTAAAATATTTTTACCTTCAGCCATTTTGCGCCTCGCTTTCCGAACCCTTGTCCTTATAAACTCCAAGCGGATAATAAGGGAGCATGTTCTCTCTAAGCCAGTTCAGCGATTCCTCCGGGGAAAGCCCCCAGTTTGTCGGGCATGTTGAAATAACTTCCACAATGGAAAAGCCCTTGCCCTCCACTTGGTTCGTAAACGCTTTTTTAACGGCCTTTTTCGCGGCTCGAATGTTTTTAACGTTATCTACCGATACCCGTTCGGCGTAAGCTGTTCCGTCAAGGGTTGCAAGCATTTCGCAAACGCGGATGGGGTAACCCGCCTGTTTGATATCGCGTCCGTAGGGTGATGTTTGCGTTATTTGCCCCGGAAGCGTGGTGGGCGCCATTTGCCCGCCCGTCATTCCGTATATGGCGTTGTTTACGAAAATTACGGTTATATTTTCTCCGCGCGACGCGCTGTGTACGGTTTCCGCCGTGCCGATCGCCGCAAGGTCCCCGTCGCCCTGATAGGTAAAAACGATATTATCAGGGTTAACCCTTTTAACGCCGGTTGCAACCGCCGGTGCGCGTCCGTGCGCCGCCTGTATCATATCGCACTCAAAATAATTGTATGCCAAAACGGAACATCCAACGGGCGCGACGCCTACGGTTTTTCCCGTTATATCAAGCTCGTCTAAAACCTCGGCGATAAGCCTGTGTATTATCCCGTGGGTACAGCCCGGACAATAGTGAAATATATTTTCGGATAGTGCCTTTGGTTTTTCAAATACTATACTCAACTAAAATCCCCTCCGTTCACAGCTTTTATTTTTGCCAAGATATCCTCCGGAGAATGCACTATGCCGCCCGTGCGCGAGCATAACGCAACCGGTTTTTTGCACTCTATCGCAAGCTTAACATCCTCTATCATTTGCCCCATGCTCATTTCTACGCTGATAAAAGCCTTTGCGCCGTCCGCGCGTGCCATAAGGCTTTTTTTCGGAAACGGCCAAAGGGTTATCGGACGCAATAGCCCGGCTTTTATACCCTCCGCACGCGCCATTGTTATCGCGTTTTTGCAGATACGCGATGTTGCGCCGTAGGAAACAAGAATTATATCCGCGTCGTCGGTTTTGTATTCCTCGCACATTGCTTCGTTTTCCGCTATTTCCTTATATTTTTCATATCGCGCGAAGTTTTTTTCCTCCAATTCCTCCGGCTGAAGGTAAAGGGAGTTTACAATATTTTTTTTGCGTTTCCCGCCGGTTCCGGTAAGCGCCCACGGCTTTTGGGCAGCGCCCGTATTGCCGCTTGCGTCAATAATGGCGGGTTCCATCATTTGCCCCAAAATGCCGTCGCCGAGAATCATAACGCACATTCTGTACTTATCCGCCAAATCGAACGCTTTTTGGGTTACGTCCACAATTTCCTGAATATTGTTCGGCGCGAGAACTATCATATGAAAATCCCCGTGGCCGGAGGAACGCGTCGCCAAAAAATAATCCGCCTGCGAGGGCTGAATGCCGCCAAGCCCCGGCCCGCCGCGCTGAATATTCACTATTACCGCAGGCAAGTCGCACCCGGCAAGGTACGATAACCCTTCGCTTTTAAGCGAAATGCCGGGGCTGGACGACGATGTTAAAACGCGCGCGCCCGCCGCCGAAGCTCCTATTACCATATTTATTGCCGCAATTTCGCTTTCAGCCTGCAAATATGTTCCGCCTATTTTCGGCATTTTTTTTGCCATATACGCGGCAACCTCCGTTTGCGGAGTTATGGGATAGCCGAAAAAAAACCTGCATCCCGCGTTTATCGCCGCTTCCGCTATTGCCTCGTTGCCTTTCATTAATACCTTTTCCACGTTAATCCTCCCATCATTTTTCCACCCGTATTACAACGTCCGGGCACATCATAGCGCAAAAACCGCACGCTATACACGCGTTTTGGTTTGTAATTTCCGCCGGATGAAACCCTTTCGAGTTCATTTTTTCCTTCGATAAAGCCACTATCTTTTTGGGGCACGCGCCCACACATAACGAGCAGCCCTTGCACCGCTCGGTGTCAAAGCTCACTTTTGACATGTTCTTCATCCTTTCATAATTAATCAGCGTTAACGAAAATTGCTTTATTTGGCGCATGTACCGCCCCGCATATACGCACGCGCGTATGATAAGAATTATTGGCTGGTAAATCGTTACGCGTGTGCTTATATTCATTTTTCGTCGGTTGCTAACGTATTTTGCAAAACTAAAGGGGTATTTATTTTTAAACCGAATAAATCCGGTATTTTGCCGGTAAGTTCGGCTAAAAGCTTTATATCCGCGCATGTCGCCTCCACCGGAAGACGCAAAAGAGACGAAACTTCATCTATAACCGGAACCGAATTCAAAACATCATATGCGCGGGTTTTTGCCCCCAAGTTAGAGTTATTTATAATTCCGGTAAATTTAAACCCGGCAGCGGTTTCAATTTCGCTTTTGATTTCGTTTATTTCGGCGGGAGTTCTTGAAAGCGGGCGGTAAATATTAACTACAAGCAAAATATTTTTGCTTATCTGTTCGCCAAGGCGCTTTTTGTAGCGGCCAATTGCCAAAGCTCCCCGGTCGTCCCCGCCTAAATCTATAACGCCGTACTGGGATGTATCGTCGAATATGGTCATTGTTTCCGCAGCCATAGCGGGAGCGTCGATGTTTGAGTTTGCGTACGCGGAACTTATAAGGCGTATGCCGTTTTCGGTAAGACTGCGTGCGCTGTCGTTGGTGCGAAAGTACGGGTTTACAATATCCAAATCCGCAACCGTAACTTTTTTCGCGATATTTTCTTTTTTCAGATACAGGGCGTAGTTTACGGCGATATTGGTTTTACCGCTGCCGTAATGCCCCGCAAATACGGTAATTCGTTGGTTTTTCATTTGGCGGCAGGTGCCTTTCTGTTTGGAATGAGGAAACTTTAGCAAAACTTTAGCGAATGCAGTATAACAAAATTTTAAGGTAAGCGCAATATTGCGAAAAACCATAGACTATTTGGTTCGGCTTGCCGTTTGCGGCTGTTAAAAAATTCGGACATATAAAAAACAGCGTATTTCAGCCGTTTTTCATAAATTCCTTTATTTTTTTACAAAGCCAAAGATTGTACGCATTTCGCCGTTTAACCTTTACCTCTAATATTCATAACCCTGCAAACCACCGGTCGCTTCCATTTCCTCCAGCACCCTTTGATATTCTTCCATAAACGAACCGTTAAAAAGTTCAACGCCAACCAGTATGTAATAAATACTTATTACAATACCGATAAGCAAACCTATACCGCTTAGTATAATACCCGCTATGGCCATCCCTTTTCCGCCCTCTCGCTTATTCAGGCTTACAATGCCGGTAATAAGCCCGGCAATTGAAGCAAGAACGGGAACAGCAGGAATACAGCAAATTACTATTGATACTATTCCAAGCACCAAAGAAGCTATAGCCTTGCCTTGTTTTGGGGGCTGTTCAGGAAACTGAGGCGTGTACCCTCCAACAAAATTAGGGTCGCCAGGAAAACTGTCATAATTATTGTCGTTGTTTGATGAATTGTCACTCATTTTAACCACTCTCCCGTTGGAATTTTATCCGTAGAGAATTTTATCATGACAGTATTGCTCTGTCAAATTCCAAACCGAAAAGAATCCTACCGGCGAATATTAACTGTACTTTTATAATTTTCAGTCAATTATGGTTAAAATTTTGACGCGGCAACTTTTATTTCTTCGGTTTCGCCTGTTTCGGTTTCCCGCTCAAGCAAATATCCCGCCTGAACTATGCTGTCTTGATAAATGTAAATGAGGCGTATATCCGCACCCTGTATAAAACTTTTTACCGGTTGTTCGGTTCGGTTTTCTTCTTGCTTAGAATTTACAAAAAGATGTAAATACTCGGCAAAAGCATCCTCTGCGGTTTTAAGTTTGCTTTGGCCAATTTTTTTGTATTTAACGGAATAATACGTTATTTTTTCAACATTTCCAAACCCGTCCATAACCACCGTTTGCGGAAACGCAAGGTTTGTAACTCCCGCAAGGGTATCCGCAAAGGTAACGGTATATTTTTCACCGTCCGCATTAACCTTAATTTCGTCCGGCAAAACTTGCAGTTGCTTTAGGCTTAGAATTTCACCCGCCCTAACCCTTGCCTCATCTTTTGTAATTGCGGTATCCCGTATTTTTTTTGTGTTTTCATATTCAATTAATTTGATGTTGCGGTAAACCGTGAGTTTTTCGTCCCCTTTGGCAAAAATGTATTCGTCCTCGCCGCTTAAAATATCCGCGCCGCTCATGCCAAAACGCGCGGCGTAAAAGTTCGCGGTTTCAAATTCCGTTACCTCGTATTCCGGAACGTAAATGTCCACAGTTTTTTTTAAGTTTGGCTGCAGCTTTGGCGTAAGGTTAAAGCCGTTTCCGGTTCTGTTAAAAGGCGCTTTACCCGCACTCTCATATGCCGGATAATTATTTAATAAATCCGTATAGGAAAGATACAGAAAAACGCATACGAAAAATACAGCCAATATTAAAAGCACGGTAAATAATTTTTTGCCCATTTTTTTCGCCGCCTGTTTTGTAATGCAGTTATATCATTATTATGATTTTTATTCTTCCTATTTATTCCCCGCAACATGAACGTTTGATTTATGAGGATTAATTTGCTATACTTAAGCGCAGAAGGGAGGTATTATATTGAAGTTTTTAATTATTTCGGGAAATCCGAAAAAGGACGGTCTTTGTGCTTCCGTTATGGAAGAGGTGAAAAAAGGCGCGGAAAGTTCCGGAGCGCAGGTTACAGCCATAACCGCCGAGGGCAGCGAAAGGTGCCGCTGCTGCGGTAACGGCTGGGGTACGTGCCGCGAAGAAAACTATTGCTCTTTTGGTGAAAACGATAACTTTAACGTTTTTCACCAATCCGTTAAAGAAGCGGACGCCTTTTGCATTATAACTCCGGTTTATTGGGGCGAAATGGCGGAAGGGTTAAAATGCCATCTCGACAAACTGCGCAGGTGCGAGTTTGGGCAAAACGGCGCGTTATCCGGAAAACCTGTTTTACTTGTTGCGTCGCCCGGCGGCACCGGCAACGGTATGCTTAGCTGCTTGGAACAAATGGACAGGTTTTGCCGCCACACAGGCACCGTTATTTTCGATTACATAGGAATAAACCGCTGGAACAACGATTACAAGAAAACCGCAGCATATATGGCGGCAAAGGCGCTAACTTCCGGGCGGCGCGCGGGAGAAACACTTTAGCTACACTTCGGTATCGTTTACCAAATTTTATTTTAGAGAGGCGGATGTATTTTGAATTATTCAATTAAGCAAGACACTGCGTTCCCGTTGGTTATGGTTAACTTATCCCAAGGAGAAGAAATTAAAATTGAAAACGGCTGTATGGCGTACCACAATGGCGAGGTATCCTTGGAAGGCGCAATGAACAGCGGCGGCGGAGGCGGGCTTGGCGGTTTTATGAAAGCCGTTGGGCGTTCCATGGTAAGCGGCGAAAGTATTTTTATTACTCACGCAAAAGGGCTTACAAACGGCGCGGTAATTGCGCTTGCGCCAAGTGTTCCCGGCTCCGTTTACGAGCTTAAAATTGGCGAAAACCAGTGGCGCGTTAACGATTCCGCGTTTTTTGCGTGCGACGGGGGCGTTTCCTATTCTGTTAAGCGTCAATCCATTGGTAAGGCGATTTTTGGCGGAACGGGCGGGCTTTTTGTTATGGAGACAAACGGAAGCGGCACAATGCTTGTTAACAGTTACGGCGATATTGAAAAAATTGAAATGGACGGCTCGAAAAAATACGTAATAGACAATTCGCACGTTATCGCGTGGACAACAACACTCGATTACAACATAAAAGCCGCCTCCGGCGTGTTCGGCTTTACCACCGGCGAGGGGCTTGTTAACGAATTTAACGGGCGCGGCACGGTTTTAATTCAGTCCAGGAATATTAAATCCCTGGCGGAGGCAGTTGCAAGATATATCCCAAGTAAAGGTTAAATAAAAAACCGGTGCGGGCGTTTTTTGAAAAAACCGCCCGTCCGGTGTTTTTATATCCACAAAATTCACCGCGAAAGGACAAAGCAAATACCATGTCAACCATAATAGACGGGAAAAAAATCGCACAGGAAATTAAAGACGAGGTAAAAACAGAAGTTTTAAAACTAAACGATCAAAATTTGTTTCCGGCGCTTGCGGTAATAATTGTTGGGGACGACGCCGCGTCCAAAATTTATGTGCGCGATAAAAAACGCGCCTGCGAAAATACGGGCATAAAATCCGTATCCTACGAACTTCCGGCGGATACAACCGAAAACGAGCTTTTGCATTTGGTTTCAAGGCTTAACGCGGATTATAAGATACACGGAATTTTGGTGCAGCTTCCGCTTCCGCAGCATATTAACGAGGACAACATCCTTTTGGCGATAGACCCGAAAAAGGATGTGGATTGTTTCCACCCGTATAACGTTGGGCTTTTATCCGTTGGCAAGCCGCAGTTTTTGCCGGGCACTCCCGCCGGGGTTATACAACTTTTAAAACGTTCGGGAATTTCCATAGCGGGGAAAAACTGCGTTGTTGTCGGGCGCAGCAATATTGTGGGCAAACCCATGTCCGCGCTTTTGCTTGCGGAAAACGGTACGGTTACAACATGCCATTCCAAAACGCGAAACCTTGGCGAGGTTACGAAAAAGGCGGAAATTCTTGTTGTGGCGATACGTATGCCCAAGTTTATTACGGCGGATATGGTGGGCGAGGGCGCGGTTGTAATAGATGTTGGCATTCACAAAATTGCGGGCACTAAAAACAAACTCTGCGGCGACGTGGATTTTGACGGCGTGTACGAAAAAACTTCGTATATAACGCCCGTTCCCGGAGGCGTTGGGCCGATGACTATTGCTATGCTTATGCAAAACTGCTTAAAAGCCGCAAAATTATAACAGGGCTTTTTATATTGAAGTTTAGCGAAATTTCGCTATTATTTATTAATTGCATTTTACGGAGCTGAATTACTTGAGAAAAATATTTTTTATATCCCTTGGCTGCGACAAAAACTTGGTGGACAGCGAGGTAATGATAGGAATTTTGGAGAGAAACGGGTTTGAAATAACATACGACGAGCACTGCGCGGACGCGGCAATAATAAACACCTGCGGTTTTATAGCGGACGCGGTAAAAGAAAGCATTGAAAACATTGCCGAAACAGGGCTTTTAAAGGAAAACGGAAAGTTAAAGGCTCTTATTGTAACGGGCTGTTTGGTTTCGCGCTACAAAGAGGAAATATTAAAGGAAATGCCGGAAGTGGACGCGGTAGTTGGCGCGGGCGATTACGATAAAATTGCCGATGTTTTAAGCGAAATTATTAACGGCAAAAAGAGAATTGCGCAGATTACGCAAAACTCTAACATTATAACCGGGGCGGTTGCGGAAAACAGAACACTTACCGGCGCCGGTTATTTTGCGTACCTGAAAATTGCCGAAGGCTGCGGCAACCGCTGTTCGTACTGCACAATTTGGCAAATTCGCGGCTCTTACCGCAGCCGCGATATGAAAAGCCTTATAAGCGAAGCGGAAATATTGGCGGGAAAAGGCGTTCGCGAGCTTATTTTAGTGGCGCAGGATACCGCGCTTTACGGAACGGATTTATACGGCGAAAGCCGCCTGCACGAACTTATACGCAGGCTTTCGGAAATTGACGGCATTAAGTGGATACGCGTTTTGTACGCGTACCCGGAGCATATTACGGATAATTTAATTGAAGAAATGGCGCAAAACTCAAAGGTTTGCCATTATATAGACATACCCATACAGCACGCGGATAACAATATTTTAAGCGCAATGGGCAGAAGCAGCACCGCCAAAAATTTAGAGCTTTTAATAACCAAGCTGCGCCAAAGTATGCCGGATATTGCGCTTCGCACAACACTTATAGCAGGTTTTCCCGGCGAGGGCGAAGAGGAATTTTTAAACCTTAAGAGTTTTGTTGAAAGAATCCGCTTCGATTCTTTGGGAGTGTTTGAATATTCCAAAGAGGACGGCACCAAAGCCGCGAAAATGAAAAACCAAGTGCGCAAAGCTGATAAAAAAAAGCGCAGGGATTTGCTTATGAAAACGCAAAAAGAAATATCGCGCGGCAAACTTTCGCAAATGGTTGGGCAAACATTGGAGGTTATTACGGACGGCAAAATTGAAGGGTCGTACTGCGGCAGAAGTTACGCGCAGTGCTACGGAATAGACGGCATGATATTCTTTGACGCGGACTATGAAATAATATCCGGTGAATTTGTAAACGTGAAAATAACCGGATGCGGCGACTATGATTTATACGGGGAGCTTGTGTAAAGTAAACTTCAAGAATTTTTGAATATAAGCAACTTACGGGATAGATAATTCCAAACCATTACTATGCATGTTGCGGCAATTTTAACCAACGTTTCGTTAAACCCAAGCTTTATTACGCCAAAATTCATAATCAGTTGCGTCAGCAAAAGCCCGATTACCGCGCTCACCAAAAAAATAACCCTGGCTTTGGAACTTTTGCCGTGCCCTTTTTGGGCGGACGCTTTAAAAACGAACCAAACGGATAACAAATAATTTACCGTAACGCCAATAATAAACCCGGCGGCGGTGGATATGGCAATGTTTATTTCCGTTAACTGCGAGCGCAAAAAAACATGAAGCACCAACATAAGAACCGCCCAATCAAACAAAAAGGAAACAAACCCGACTATACCAAACCTTATAATTTCAAAAAAGAGGCTTTTTAATTTTGCATTGTCCATGTTAAACCTCCTCGGTTTGGGGTTTCGAAGGTTTTGCCAAAAGCGAGGCAAGCGTATCGCCGTAAAGGGTTTTAACATTTTTCTTCCAGTTGGCGCAAATTGTTTTGGCCTGTTCCTTTGAAACAACGGAAATATTAAGCTCCATAAGCATAGTTTCGTCCTCGTAAACGCCGCATTTAACAATAAATTCGTTGTTGGTGTGGTCGTAAAAATAATTTGCGGTAACCTCGTAATCCTTTTTAATCGTTTTACGGTTTTCAAGTACGTACTGGTTTATTTTATTGCGGATATCGGTTGGTATGCGTTTTTGAAAAAAATCAAGAATTTCTATACCTTTATCCAAAATTGTGTATCTTGTGGTGTTGTTATCCTGATATTTATCCAAAAACCCGGATTCTGTCATTTCCGTGAGGTTTTGCTGCAAAATAAAATAATCCATATAATCCTCATTCAGCGCAAATTGGGAAATTTGGTTGTTTGAAAGCGGAATATCCATTTGGTCGATAAGATAAAGCAGTAAAAGTTTGCCCTCTATCCGTTCGTATTCGTTATCTCCGAAACCCGCGCACTGTGTATCCGGCAAATTACTCACGTCCTCTTTTGGAAATTGCTGCCTGATGCTGATACCAATTTAAAAAGTTGGAGCCAAGCCCCCAAAATCGCCGTGATTTTCGGCGTTTTTGGGGTGCCGGTTTCAAACTTTTAAACGGAATTAGTATGAAGCGATATATAACGCTTGCGGTATATTATATCCTGCTTTGCCTTGCGGCACAATGCAATGTTAGTTCGATTTTTTATAAGAATTTTTAATATTATTACGAAAGAAGGTATAAAAATGCGCTTTGAACTTGAAAACAGCTTAGTGAAAATATCTGTAGAATCCTTGGGGGCGGAGCTTAAATCCGTTAAAGGGGCAAACGGCACACAGTTTTTGTACGGCGGATGCGGCCGGTTTTGGAATTTTTCGTCGCCTGTTCTGTTTCCGTTTGTGGGGCGGCAAAAAAACGGCGTTTATTTTTATCGCGGGCAAAAATACGAAATGCCCATTCACGGGCTTGCGCGGCGCTGCGAATTTACGCTGATTGAAAAAACCGGCGATAAGTTAACATTCGAGCTTAAAAGTAACGATGAAACGCTTGCCGTATACCCGTTCGGTTTTATTTTTCGCATTGGGTACGAATTGGTGGGTAATACGGTAAAAATATCGTACAGCGTAAAAAATACCGGAGAAGATAAAATGTTTTTCGGCCTTGGAGCGCACCCCGGTTTTTTATGCCCGCTCTTTAAGGACGAAAGGTTCGATGATTATTTTTTGGAGTTTAGCGAAAACGAAACGGCGGATATTATGAAGGTAACCGAGGCTGGGCTTTTTTCCAAAGAAACCGCTCCGTTTTTAAAGGAAGAAAACAAAATAAATTTAAATTTTGATTTGTTTAAAAACGACGCGCTTGTTTTTTCGGGTCTTAAATCCAAATCCGTATGCTTAAAATCGAAAAAAAACAGCGGATATATAAAGTTGGATTTTGGCGAATTTAAATACTTGGGAATTTGGACACTTGCCGGCGCGGAGTTTTTATGTATAGAGCCGTGGCAAACCCACGGGGATTACGAGGATTTTGAAGGGGAAATATCCGAAAAGCCGGGGATTTTGAAGTTGGAAGCCGGCGCGGAATATGAATGCGGTATGAGTATAAGCTTGTACTAAGGCGAAGGTGGCAATATGAACATTTCATACCTAACGGAAACCGAAAACGCGGATTTTTTGTCCGAATTCGCGTTAAGGTATCCAAGCTGCGCGAACAATGCGGACGCCTCAAAAAACAAGAACGGTTTATTCATTTTTATATCCCATACCCAAATGAGTAAAACACCCCGAATGCCGCGGCAACCCGGCGCGGTATTTTTAATTAACAAAATTACAAACCCTTCAAGCGGAAACAGCCGGTACCCGGAAATTCTCTTCCGGCACCCGTTTAACGAAAGCGGCATTTCCGATTCCGAAATTTTCGCGCTTTATGCGGCGGCGGAGCGTTTTTTTGAGCGAAAAAATATTCACTTTTTTATTTGCCCGGCGGATACCGAAAACATCAAGCATGTATCGGAAATAAAAAAGTGGGCGCAAATACGGGCGCAGTTCGAACCGGACGCTTCGCATTTCCGCCAAAACGCCGCCGAGCTTACGCAAAGCGAACGCGATACGGCGGAAAAAGTTATTACGCAGCTAAAACTTACTCAAACCCAGCGGCACGATTTTTTGCGCTGCTTAGTTAACTGCAAGCTGCGCGGAGGTTTTCCGGAAGCCGAAATATCAGAATTTGCCTTCGCTAATCCGGCGGGCAAAAAAGAAAGAAGCGCCGTATATGACAAGCTCAAGCAAAAACTCAACTTCATTGATTACTAAAATGTATTCGCACATTTACATCGAAAAAGAAGCGGAAAATTATCCTGTTACAATGCGGATAAAAGGCATCCTAAAATGCAGCGAAATTATTGAAATTACGCATTATAAGGATGTTTTTAACGAACGCGGGCAGGATTTTTTAATGCAAAAAAACCGTCCCAAGCTTATTCTTGCCGTAAAACGGGAGAATTTAATTTATAAGGGCTCGCCAATGTGCAACAGTTTCGGATACGAAAATTTTTATTACACATCCTGCGTTATGAATTGCCCGTATAACTGCGAGTATTGTTATTTGCAGGGAATGTACCCTTCGGGCAACATTGTAGTTTTCGTAAATATTGACGATATTTTGGAGAGCGCGGCGAAACTTTCAAAGCAAAAGCCGTTTATTTGCGTTTCATACGATACGGATTTGCTGGCGATGGAAAAACTTTTGGGCTATGCGGGCGAATGGATAGAATTTTGCCGCCAAAACCCGGAAATTACCGTTGAGTTGCGCACAAAAAGCGCAAGCTTCGCAAATTTGGCAAACTACGCCGCGCCCGCTAATTTTATTTTGGCCATTACGCTTTCACCGGATGAAATTATAGATTTGTACGAACATAAAACTCCTAAGCTCGGCAGAAGAATAGAGTTTATTAACCATGCCGTAAAGGCGGGCTGGAAGGTAAGAATTTGCTTAGACCCTGTGCTTTATGTAAGAGGTTACGCGCAAATATACCGGAAATTTATAGATGATGTTTTTGCGAAAATAAACGCGCGTGATATAACGGACGTATCGTTCGGAGTGCTTCGCCTGCCAAAGGATTTTTATAAACGCGCCGCGAAAAACGGGGTTAAAACGGAGCTTTTCGCGTACCCGTTTGCAGACGATTCGCAAGGCGCAACCTATTCGAAGCAGCACGCGGAAAACTTACGCGGCGTAATATACGGCGGGCTTTTGGAGTATATGCCAAAGGGAAAAATTTTCGAATAACCTATTGACATTGACCTTGCGTAAACTTGTATAATAAATTTCAGAGTGCTAATACTAATTCGAATTTAAAAAGTTGAAGCCAAGCCTCAAAAATCGCCGTGATCTTCGGCGTTTTTGAGGTGCCGGTTTCAAACTTTTTAAACAGAATTAGTATAAGAGGTGACATATTTGGAGCTTATCAGAATTAATGAAGCGGTTGAAAATTTCGGGGTATCCAGCCGAACGCTGCGCTACTACGAAGAGGCGGGGCTTTTATGGAGCGCCCATCCGGATAATAAAACCCAGAGATATTACGACGCGGCGGCGCTTGAAAGGCTGAAGCAGATTATTGTTTTACGCAAATTTCAAATCCCGGTAAAGGACATTGCAAAATTATTCGAAAGCGAAAATACGGCAGAGCTGATAAAGGTTTTTGTGAATAAGCTCGAATCTCTCGATACGGAAATTTCGGCATTGTCCCAGCTTCGAAAACTCGTTGATGAGTTTCTGCACAAAATGCTGATGAGCGGAATTAAAAAAATTTCCGCAATCACATTATTATATGAAGAAACAGAAAAACGCCTTGCGTTAGCGGAAAATGCCGAAGAAATTACTTTTGAAAAATTATCGCGGGTAAGCCGCAAAACTTTGCGTTTACATGATGTTCGGCTTATAAGGCTGCCCGCCATGCGCGTTTTAACATCGCGTTATAAAACAGGGGAATCCGTAAACTTCGGCGAAATTCCTATGCAAAGCGTATTTTCGGCTTACTCATTTACGCCGAATCCCGGCATGAGGGAAGCGTTTATGCGCAAGGAGGCGGCGGACGAATGGATAATGCTTATGAAAATCCCCGATGATTTCAACAACTATACGGTTTTCACGGACGAAACCCTGCCGGGCGGTTTGTATGCCGTATCATCCGCGTTTTTTGAAAACATGGACGATACTTTTGTGCTGTTAAGGGAATGGGTTAATAACAGCGGCGATTTTACGCCGGATAACAGCCGCGCCGAAATGCTTGAGGAAATAATGCCGTGGGATATTGCGGAGAATTTCAAAAGATACCAGCAGGACATATTCATACCGGTAAGTTTAAAACAGTTCACGAAAAAGGAGACGAACAAATATGACAGAAAATAACCCGCTCGCGATGTGCGGCTGCCGGTGCGATTTATGCAAGGCATATACTCCAAACGTGAAAATATCTGATCAGCGGAAAACGTTGGCGCAAATGTGGAACAAATATTACGGACTTGACCCTTCCGTTATGGATAAATGCGGCGGTTGCAGAAACAGCCCGTCCGACGAAAACTGCCCCGTGAGAAAATGCGTGTTTGAAAAAAACCTAAGCCATTGCGGGGATTGCGCTGATTTTCCCTGCGAGGTTTTTTATCAGCGCTGCGGCTCGTTTCCGGAAGAGGCGAAAAAGGATTTTAATATGGAAGAATACAACGAATACATACTTGCCTATGATAACGAAACAAGGCTTAAGGAATACATAGCCAAGCGGGAGCGGCTGAAAAAAGTAAGCGCGGAAACCATGCGGTTTATGCGCGGCAAATATGCTCTTGACGAAGCGGGAAACGGCAAAGACGAGCTTATATTTTCAGACGGCGGCGAAACCGTGCTTACAATCCGCATACGCGATAACTTCTACGATTTTGAGATAGGAGAAAAAACAATACAGGTTGCCGACATTAAATCGCTTGAAAAAGCGAAAGAAGCAATCACCGCCGCAAAGAAACCCAGCCGCAAGCCGTTTCCGAAGGAAAACGCAATTTACGGAGGCTGCGGGCATCGCTGCGATTTATGCGTCCACTATACCGGCTCCAAGTTTAGCGCCGAATTCATTGAAGAAATGCGGCAGCGGGTAAGGCGGGTGTACGGCATGAAACCCGAAGATGGATTTCCGCCGTGCGGAGGCTGTGCAAACGGAGGTATAACCGGAAAATCCGACTGCGTTCAAATGAAATGCGCGAAAGAAAAAGGAGCAGTGCGCTGTATGGATTGCCCCGAATATGACTGCGGCAGCGCTTCGGTTGGGTGGAAGCCCGCAATTGAACCGCGAAGCATATCGGCTGATGATGTTACCTGGGCGATTTTGCCCTATGTGGACGGGCAGTATGGAAATTGAGGGAGGTTTATGCATGAACACAAAAACATATTTAACCGGAATTGCCGAAAAAAACGGCTTGGCGGACGAAACCTTGCAACTGCCGGACTGCGAAGCTGACGCAAAAAGCATTAAAGTTATGATGATAAACGAAGCCGTGCCGAAAAACCCGGACGATTGGTTTTACAGCATTACGCAAAACCCGGAAAACAGAAAAACCGCAATTGGCTTATTCGAAGGCGCGGGTGTTTCCGTTAAAAGTATGCGCGATATTCTTAACTTGGGAATATACATCACCGCCGCGCTGAAAACCCCGAAGGAAAGCGCTGCGCCGGATACCGCCGTTTTATCCGCGCAGCTTCCGCTACTGGAAGCCGAAATTTCGCTGTTTCCAAACCTGAAAGTTATAATGCTGATGGGAGATGTGGCGGCAAAGGCGCTGAACATGATTGCAAAAGCAAAAATGAACACAAAGAAAAACGTCTGCCCCGCGGGCTCGGCGGGAAGACGCAGGCACTGGAGCGGTGAGGAGTTTTATTGGGAGAAAATCCGTCTTTTCCCGTCCTATATTATGACCGGAAAAAATCTTCTAATTGAGCCGTTCAAACGCGATACAATAACGGAGGATATCCGCCGTATGATGGAGGCGGTTAATTAAACTTGTTGAAAGCGGACGTTTTATCCTTTATTTCTTGCACCAATATATGTACGGTTGTTGCCGGGAACATTTCAGACGGTTTACTTTTGCCGTCTTTTATGTGTTCGTTATATTTTTGCGTGGCTAAAAGGAAAGCGTTTTTCTCGTCTCCGAAGCGGCATAGCTTTGAGTAAATATCCGTATCCGATTTTTCATATTTTTGTTTTGTAACGGATAGGTATTTCGCTTTAAAACCGTCTAAGCAATGGACAGAATCCTCATAAACCGGCATAGCTCCAAAATAAGCGCAAAACCACATTTCAATGCACGGGTTAGACCATCCCGTTTTAACGTTTCTTTTGTTTGCTCCCTTTATTATGTTGTCAAAATTTTCAACTTTGTCGCGGTCAAAAA
This sequence comes from Clostridiales bacterium, assembly GCA_031271295.1. Taxonomy (GTDB): domain Bacteria; phylum Bacillota; class Clostridia; order Lachnospirales; family WQUN01; genus JAISVZ01. The sequence goes on from JAISVZ010000195.1 coordinate 18,338, forward strand.
TAATCCAAGGCTCGGCGTATTGCGGGTGCATTGCCGCCAAATTTATAGATTCGTCCACAAGATCAGATATCTTTGCCTTGGATACTTTTATTATAAGCCTTTCTTGAAATTCTTTCGGAATGGAGTTCCTTAATCCGTTTATATAATTAGCCTCTGTTTCTTTTGTATCGGTTACGATTATATAATAACCGAGGTTTGGCGGCTTCCGATTCGATTTCTGCCCTCTTGTTTTTCTGATTCCGTTTCGCTTTTCCATTTTTACTCCCCCGAAAGTGCAAATAAATGCTTTAAAGACGGAATAGCCCCGTACTTGCCCAAAAGATAATTCTTTTCGTAGTTTTCATCTTTTCGTATTTTTGTGCCGTCCTCGTCCTCAAAGTCCGCAAGGGAATAAAGTGTTGATACGCCTTCTTCGGATTTTTCGGCAAACCAAATTTCATCCCGCCTCAGAATATTGTTATTTAACTGCCATGCGTCGTGAGTTGTAAAAATTAGCTGCGCATGGTTTTTGTTTATTTCCGGGTTAAGAAAAGTTAAAATAACTACTCTTACAAGCAGCGGGTGAAGGTTAGCGTTTAACTCGTCAATTACGAAAACTCCGCCGCTTTCTAACGCATTTTGAAGCCTTTGATATAAAGAAAACATTTTTAGCGTTCCAGACGATTCTGCTTCAAAAGGAATTCTAGCAAGCTTGTTTGAATCTGTCATTTTATGAAGTGCGTATATATATACCTTGCGAGACTCGTTAGCATTATCGTTATTTTGTATTTCCACCTCGAAATCAACAATAGAAGGGTCAAAAGATGAAAAAAACTTTAGAACATTCTTCCTAACATCCGGACTATCCATAAATCCATTGGGTATACGGGTTGATAAAATATAACTTGAAATAGCAGAACCGAAATTGACAAATCGGTTGCAGGCAAACCAATCACGTATAATCTTCAATTTTGCAACTTTAAGCTTTGCACCTAATGTAACAATTAATGTTTCTTTTTCAAGCGAAAGCAAAATGTTTTCTTGCATTTTTGTATCTATTCCCGACAAATCCAACTCATTGCTTTTTCTATTTCTATAAAAAATTTTTTTATATTCCCCGCGAGATGATTTAGATTTACAATTAAGCCATTCTTCAGTGACTCCATTTTTACTTAGTGAAAACCCGTAGTTGTAAATTTTTTCGCTGTTATTTTCAAAACTTGTAAAATACACCTCAAAAGACGTATCCCCATCTTTGCTTTCGTTATCAAACAAAAACGGAGTTGGTTCTTCATATTGAAAATAATCATTTTTTTTGTTTTCATCTCCACCAAAAAAAAATGAGTTTACCACATAGTTACACATATACCAAAAAGCATTAAGTGCATTTGTCTTTCCGCTGCCGTTTGCGCCGAAAATTGCTGCAACCGGCAGTACCCTTTCGTTTGCGGCGGATATAACATGCGTACCAAATTCCGTAATTTTTGTAGCCGCAAAATCCAGAGTTGTATCGTCTTTAAATGATCTATAATTTTTAAAATTAAATTGCAGAAGCATTTTTATCACTCTCCTATACTCATTATATACTGAATTCAAGAAAAGTAAACACTCAAATGAGAAAAAACCTCATTTACCGCTCGCTCCAAACCCCCGCCAATTCCTCCACCAGCGGCAAAACCTGTGCAGACCCGCCGCAGTTTTCCACAAGCACCGCCACGGCAATTTCCGGCGAATCCGCAGGGGCAAAGCCCACAAACCAGCCGTGGTCGTCTCCGGAGGCGGTTTCGGCACTGCCGGTTTTGCCCGCCATATTAAGCTGCTCCGGAAGCCGGCTTGCGGTTCCTTCCGTTACCACGCCTTTCATAATTTCGGTAAACATTTCGCATTCTTCGGTTGAAAACAGCCTCTGCGACATTTTCGGGAGGTTTTTTTTCGCGGTTTTGCCAAACGGCGTAACAACGCTGTCCACAATGTACGGCTGCATTAAATAGCCGTCGTTGGCAAGCGATGCGGCAAGAAGCGCCATGTGCAGCGGCGTCGTAAGCGTTTTGCCCTGCCCGATTGATGTTTCGGCCATTTCCGCTATGCCGGATGATGTATCCGCCGCAAAGGAACTATTCACATATTCCAACGGATACGGCAAATCCGTGTTAAACAGCAGTTCTTCTGCGGTTTTCTTCAAATTTTCCGCGCCAACCATCTGCCCAAGCTGCGCAAAATATATATTGCACGATTTTATAAACGCGCTTTTATAATCCACTTCGCCGTGCGCGGTTTCGTTGTAGCAGCGCAGGGTTTTGCCGTCGAAAACCTCCGAGCCTTCGCAGGTGCAGGTAAAGCTTTCAAAATCCGGCAAATACCGTTTTGCGGCGGCGAGCGTTACAATTTTAAAAACCGAACCGGGCGGGTATAAGCCTTGCGCCGCGCGGTTTAAAAGAGGGTTGTTTTCGGTATCCGCCAAAAGCTGTTCCCATTCGGTATCAACGCGGTTAGGGTTAAACGACGGGCTTGCCGCCGAAGCTAAAATCCTGCCGGTTGAAGGTTCTATCACAACAACCGCGCCCGCTTTGCCCTCCAAAAGTTCGTAGGCTTTGCTTTGAAGGGCGTAATCGAGAGTTAAAACAATATCGTTTCCGTAAATCGGCGCGCTTTCGGAGGCGTTTTTAATCCTTTGCGAAAATTCGCGTTCCACCGTTAAAAGCTCCATCGAATAAAGCGATTCCACACCTTGGCTGTTGTATCCGGAAAAACCCAGAGGGTGCGCAAACGCAAACGCGTGCGGGTAATTTCTTGCGCGGTATTCGCTTTCGGCTTCCTCGGCAAGCGCCTCGCCGGAATAGGCGAAAATCTTCCCCCGGTTTATGCGCGAATCCGCAAGGTTAACACGCGGGTTGTACGGGTTTGCAATAATACTTTGCGCGTCGAACGCCGCGAATTTAATTATCCAAACCGCAAGCGCGGCAAAAAGCACAAAATAAATTCCGAAAACATAACAAATATTCCTGTTAACCTTCATCTTTTCCCTCCAATTTGCATAGGCGCAAATATCGCAGATAGCAAGCAGCGCAGCTATTTTCCAAACGGCTATTCCCCGGCTGCATCGGTATCTATCCCCGCAGTCCAAATAATTACTCCCGCCATCGAAAGGCTTACCACAATAGACGAGCCGCCGTAGCTTATAAACGGAAGCGTTACGCCGGTTAACGGCAAAAACCGCATATTCCCGGCTATAATCAAAAACGTTTGGAAACACAGCATTGCCGCAAAACCCGCCGCGAGCATTTTATGGTATTTACTTTCGGCAACAAGCGATATTTCCATTCCCCGTATAAAAATTACAATATAAACGCCGATTAAAGCCAAGCCGAAAATTACGCCGAATTCCTCGCAGATTGCGGAAAAAACAAAATCACTTTCAACCGCAGGGATATATCCGGGAAGCCCTCTTGTAAGCCCGGAGCCCAAAGGCCCCCAAGTGCCCGCCGCAAAAAGGGATTGCGCAATTTGATACCCTGTATCGGCAACATCGGCAAACGGATTAAGCCACGCTTCCACTCTTTCGCGGATATGCGCAAACATTTTATAAGCAATAACACAAGCCGCGCTAAACGCTGCAAACGCGGAAAGAACAAGCAGCGGCTTGTTTTCCGCAATGTAGAGCATGGCAATAAAGGTTAGAAAATATATAAGCGAAGCGCCCAAATCCCTCTGGTAAACAAGAATTAAAATAAAAAGCATCGAAACCGCGATAGGCGCAATAAGCCCGGATAATTTGCGCTCCTTGCGAAATACGCTTGCCAAATAAAATACAAAAATAAACTTTACCGCCTCCGACGGCTGAAACGAAATTTCAGACGATGCGATATTAAATGCCACCCAGTTTGTAGCGCCGCCTTTGGTTACGCCAAATAAAAAAGGAGACGCCAATAAAACGCCTCCTACTATAAGGTAAAGCAAAGACAGGCTATCCGTTTTCGGTATCACCTTTAAAATAACGGGAATAAACAAAATAAGCATAAAACCCGCCGCCATAAAAATAAGCTGGCGAAGCGCCAAATCCGGCACAACCCTTGTTATTATAATAATCCCCAAATCCATCAACAAAAAAAGGCAGTTTATTATAAGCGGGCAGGCGTTTTTGTAAAAAATCTTAATTAAAATAAGCGCCAAGATGAAAAATATGAAAAATGCCGCGCCAACTTGCAAAGCGGCGGTTTTTACCGTAGGGTGCGCATCGCCCAAAGATAGTATTGAAAACGCCAAAATATGAACCATAAAAATAACTACCCGCTGAGATACCGACGCGGCTTTTGCGGCATGAGGGTTTATTTTACGGTTTTGCGCCAATAAAATTACAACCGATTGCAGCAGAAAAACCGATATCAAAACCAAAAAAATATAACGGCTTGCTATTATAAGCAGTTCAACCATGTGTTTATAACCTTCCTTACCCGTTTTGCGTCCTCGGTAGTAAATTGCAAACGAAGACGCGAAGCGTTGGCGAATTCTTCCCTGTTTAAAGTTTTTTGAGAATAAATAAGAGCGTAACAATCCTCACAATTGCATTTTATTGTAAGGCGCGAATCCTTCCTGTCGGACAGGCTGTAATTTTGCCCGTGCCCTTTTTTTGAACAAAACGGCCCGTTTGCGGCATTATCCCGCCCGGCGTAATTTCCAACCGGGCACTGCCTTGTTACCATCATAGGGAATTTGCCGTAAACAATAACCTCGGCGTAAGAGCCAAAATTCGCGGCTTCGTTTATATCAACCTCCGCCGACAACGTTATGGCGAATTCCCCCGCGCCGTAAGCGGACGCGGCATATGGGTTTGTAATATTAAACGTATAATCCAGCACAATTTCCTTTTCGGAGCCGGATAAAATATGAAGCTGCCCCAAAGTTCTAACCAAATAGCCGTCAATTTCCGTTTGCTCAAGCTCGGCGATAAATTTTTCCGTTTTTTCGGTGGATACGGTTAAATGCGCAAGCGCAATATAAAGCTTTACCCCCCTTTGGCGAAACAACGCAGCGTATTCAGGCAGTTTCTCCAAAATGCCGCGCTCGGCTTCAGCGTAAATTATTGACGGGCTGAAATTTAAAGCTTCTTTTAACTGCGATTCGTCGGAAACAAGTATTGTTAATTTTTTTGCTCCGGCAAGGCTTTCCGCCTTTGCTGAAAGAGACTCTTTCTTTTTTAGTTCGTATTTCGGAATTTCCCGCTTAAAACTCTCCAAATATTTCTCGGTAAAAATATTTACGGCGTTTCTTTTTAATCTGTTTATTTCCGCAACCGGAATAAATAAATCGTCTTCAATATCAGTATACGTAAAATTAACGGAAAAGGGCGTGTCTCCGGTTTTGGAAAAACGCGAAATAATTTCCTCCGGCGAAACGGGTTTGCTTGTTGCAAAGCTTGGAACATCCCCGCGCTCGGTTACGGAAATTCCGTTATATTCAAGCGTTACGGAAAGCGGCTCGCTTTTTTTTGCGGTTATTCTCCCTGTAATTGCAAGCTTGCGCGTATCTTTTTCAAAAGATTTTTTCGCGCTGTCCATAACGGTTTTGCCGTATGTTTTGTGCATCATATCGCCGTTTTTAATATTTCCGGAAATGTTTAACTTTATTATTGCTCCGGCGCTTGCCTCTTTAGAAATGTATGTGCCGCTGCCGGATATTTCAATGCCGTCGCCGGGAACAACATCCTCGGTTAAAAGCACCGTACAAATTTCCTTTTTCGCGTCATAATTAAGAACCTGCCCGGCGGTTATCCCCGCGCTTTTAGGGGAATTAATACTCATCATCGAAAAACCGGAATGAGTTTCAGCGTAACCTTCGGTAAAGCTCCCGCCCCGGTTAAACACCTGTAAAAGAGATTTTTCATAAGATGCCGCATCGAAAGGAGCGTTTCCGGTTGCGGTATTTTCGCCTTTTTCATCTTTTTCAGCCGCGTTAATTGCCGCGCGGTACGCGTTTGTTGTTACCGCGCAGTACTCCGGCGATTTCATTCTGCCTTCTATTTTAATGGAAGAAACTCCGGACACCATAATTTCCGGAATCCGGCGTATGGCGCATAAATCGCGCGGGCTTAAAAGATATCCGGTTTTTACAGCTTCGCCGTCCGGGCTTAACAGAGAATACATTTGGCGGCACGGCTGGGCGCAATCCCCCCTGTTGCCGCTTCGCCCTCCGAAAAACGCGCTCATAAGGCAGCGTCCGCTGAAGCACACGCATAACGCCCCGTGCGCGAAAATTTCAATTTCACACGGCGCAATCTCAGCAATATACCGCGCGGTATCCGCTTCAAGGCTGCGGTACGGCTTAGACGCTGTATCGTTTTCAATGCGGCAGTACGTTTCGTGCGCGGCACCGTTTTCAAGTATGCGCTTCGGTACCGGCAGGGTATCCGCGTTTTTTTCGCTTTGCCCCAAAGGTACTTCCCTCGCAATATTAACACGGCTTATACCAATACTTTCAAGATATAAAACATCGCATAAACTGTGCGCGCCCATTTGCGTGCTTGCGTGCAGCGCAATTCCCCTGAAATACTTGGAAAGCACCGAAATAAGACCCATATCGCATACAATAAAGGCGTCCGCCCCGAAGCGGTACGCCTTTTCCGCAAAATTAAGCACAGCTTTTATTTCATTTGTATAATAAACAGTATTTATAACAATATACGCCTTTACGCCGCGAAGATGGCAGTAATCTATCATTTGCTCAATTTCGCCGTCCGTAAAATTGTTTGCCGCCCTGCGGGCGTTAAAATCCTTCCCGCCGAAATACACGGCGTCGCATCCGTTCGCAATTGCCGCTTTAAGGCAAACTTCGCCGCCTGCGGGCGAAAGCAGTTCTATACTCATTTGTTTTCTCTCCGTTTGTTCAATTCACCATCAATAAGCCTGTCTGTTCGAGTTCTTGCGGTTTGCGGATGTAACGTTGTATAAAACAGGCTTCGAATCATCAAAATTGTTTATATATCCTTCAAGTTCTTCTTTTGCCGCGTCCCGCTCGGAAATTGCCGCTTTAAGCGCGGCGCTGCGTTCGGCAAGCGCGGCTTTTGCGCCTGCAAGCTCTTTTACCGCCGCGTCTCGCTCGGATATTGCCGTTTTAATGGCGGTGTCTTTCTCGGCAAGCGCGGCTTTTACGCCTGCAAGCTCTTTTATAGCCGTGTCCCGTTCGGATATTGCCGTTTTAATGGCGGTGTCCCGTTCGGCAAGCGCCGCTTTTACGCCTGCAAGTTCATTTACCGCCGCGTCCTTTTGTGCTGACGCTTCCGCCGCGTCTGCTTTCAGCACATTGTTTTGCTCCGTATATTTCGCAATTTCGGCACTGTACCACTGAGAAAGTTCCTCCGTCATTTTGCGCGTTGCCTCCGCCAATTGCTCTGAATTTGCGCGTTGCTTTAAAAGCTCGTCCGCAATATTAATAATTATATGCATCGAACTTGTGTCTATCGTGCTGGTCATTGGGCGCACCCGTTTTCCCTCTTCAATTTTCCCTTCGATATACCACGCCAACTGACGGAAATATTTCTCCGATTCGTCTCCCTGCATCGTGTATTTTCTGCCGCCTATTACTACTCCGATTTTCGTTGTATCGCCCATAAACAAGGTTGCCCCCTTAATATGACGCAAAATGATTGTATATCGGATATTATAGCACTTCCTTTATATTTTTGCCAAAAAAATATTTTTCTTTTTAAATGCGGCGGTATTTTTGTATTTTATTAGAAAAACCCGATAAAAGCGGCATCCTTTTATCGGGTAAATGGCAATACTATAACGTTTAATGTTCTGTGTTTTTTGCAAGCTGCGAACGAAGCTCGGCTATTATTTTTGCTTGGTCCGCCAAATCTTTCTCTGCTTGCTCAGCTCTAAGTCTTTCCTTTTCAGCCCTTTGGCTTTCTTTTTCAGCCCTTTGGCTTGCTTTCTCAGCCCTGCGCATTTCTTTCTCAGCTCTGCGCATTTCTTTTTCAGCTCTGCGCATTTCTTTTTCGACCATTTGGTTTGCTATTTCAGTCATTTGGTCTGCCATTTCGATGCCACTTTTTAAATCGTTTATTCGTTTATTATAAAGCATTATGAATTCCTGCCGGCTTTGATACTGTTGCCTTACAACCGTATCTTCACTTAATCTTGCAAGCTCCGATACAACCAT
>JAISVZ010000157.1 GCA_031271295.1 Clostridiales bacterium
CATCGCAAAGTATATTAGCGCATATAACAAATCCGCAAAACCTTTTATATGGAAAAAACGCGAAGTTAAAGGCTCACAAATACATGATAAATTGTCGAATTTACGCGGTTAAACACTAGTAACTTGGTGCGCTCAAAAATGTTCTGAAGCGTCAGGTGGCACATTGCTGTGCGATATAATTTGCGCCGAAGCCCCTCTACACCCCCCTGCTGAACAGCTACAGAAGCTTAAACACCTTTAACGCCGCTTGGCACCGGCAGGATGTTATAACCAGACGCCATTCGCTTGCCTGTATTCCTTTTGGCAGCGCACAAATCCTTTTGTTGCCCACCACCGTACCACGCAGTGCTTCTTCCCACTCCCCGCCTTTTCGGTACAGCAGAGTAAAGCTCTCTATTCTCTGGCTTAGTGAAATTTCTTCCCGCAGCAACAAAAATTTCGGTGAAACGGGTGTGTTCAAAACAGCATCAACATACGGGGTTTTATCTTCCGCGCCGTGTCTCCAGTACCGGCCATTTTCGTTTAGCCCGTCCGCGCTATGCCCTTCTTCGCTGCTTGAAGAGGTAAATACCGCGCCGCTCGTTAAATCCGCCGCGTATAAATTTTTTAGCCACTCGCCAAGTTCCTCCAACCGTTTAACGTCGCCGGGCGCAAAATAACCTTGCGGGTGCGGCGGTATGTTAAGCAAAAAGGACGCGTTGCCGCCTACCGATTGAAGGTAAACGGAAGTTAGTTCCTCCAAGCTTTTAACCTTTTCGTCCTCATATGTATGGTAAAACCAGCCCGGGCGGATAGAAGTGTTTACCTCCGCCGGGTACCAAATTAAATCCGGGATATCCGCTAAAACCTCGCGGCTGCCCAAATCCTCGTTTTGGGACGGTATCCTTTTGCGGAACGCTTCGCCATCCTCCCGCTGGGAGTTTTCCTGAACCTTTTCGTTATCCGCCATAGATGCCGCAACAACGCTCCATTCGCTTTCTCGGCAGTGCCCCGCTTCGTTCCCGCACCAGCGCACATCCGGCCCGCATACGGAAATAACCGCGTTTGGCTGCAAGCAGCGTATTAGCGAATAGTATCTGTCCCAGTCATAATTTTGCTTTTTTCCGTTTGCGCATTCGCCGCACGCGCCGTCAAACCAACAGCAGAATATTTCGCCGTAACCGGTTAAAAGCTCCGAAAGCTGAGCGCAAAAATAATCGTCATAGGCTTTGCCCGTGCCGTAGCGCGTATCGTGCCTATCCCACGGGGAAAGGTAAATGCCGAGTTTTAAGCCGTACTTTTGGCAGGATAGCGCCAATTGAGCAACAATATCCTTCCCGTAAGGCGAATTCATAACGCAGTGGTTGGTATGCTTGGTATCCCACAGGCAGAACCCGTCGTGGTGTTTCGCGGTAAGAATTACGGCGCGCATACCCGCTTTTTTAATTGATTCGCACCACTGGTCTGTATTAAGCTGTGCCGGGTTAAAAATTTCGGGGGATTCGCCGCCCGTTCCCCATTCGCTGTCCGTGAATTGGTTTATGCCGTAATGGATAAACGCGTAAAACTCTAATTCCTGCCATTTTAGCTGCCGCCCGCTTGGAATGACCTGTGTTAAGCGTTTTTCAAGTGTGTTCATTTTTTGCCTCCCTGTCTGCTTTTTACGAAATAATACCTGCGGAAAATTTACGTCAACGCTCAATAACTTCAACGCCGTATGCAGGAAGAGTTACGCTATCCGTATAATTTTCCCGCAGCAGCAATCCCTTTCCGCTTTCGGGGAAGGAAACTTCGTTTCCCGTTGTGTTAACGAATAACCTTCCCTTTCCGTTAAGATCGCGTGAGATTATCCCCGGCGGATACTTTGAAATAAAATCCTCGCCCGTTAACAATTTTAATACCGCCGTCAATAATTTTGCATCGGCGGGTATACCCATATAAACCGCTTTGCCAGCCGCGTATTCGTTTATGCTTACCGCCGCGTATTCGTCAAATTCCGAGTTTCGGTAATTCGCCAAAGCCTTCGCTGTTACCGGCTTTAAAAACTCATGATAATTAACCTCTGTATCGAGCAATTGACCGTTAAAAATAAGTTCCACCTTATCGCGCTCTTCGTCATGATCGGGTTTTGCCAAGCCGCCGAAGTTTACCGAGGATACATGCGTTCTTGCCCTGCCAAACCCGCGTATTTTTATGCCGAAAACGTCGCTTAAATATCCCGGAAGCGCCGTATCAAACGCTATGCCGTTTTCGTTTACCTTTGCGGAAAAGGCGCTCATAATTACATGGCAGCCGTTTTTAAGCAGCTCCTTAACGCTTTCGGCCATTTGCTCATCCATAACGCAGTGCCCCGGAATTATTACCGCTTTGTAATTCTTTTCAATTTTGCGCAAATCAATTATATTTACGTCCGTATTCGCGCGGTAAAAAACCTTGTATACATCGGTAACATGGTTGGTGTAGGGCGTTGTGTAATAATCGCGGTGGATGTTTGACGCCGTCATGCATTCATACGAATAGGCAATGGCGTATTCGGCTTGCTTTTTGCGCGCAAATAAGCCCAGCCCGTTAAGACGTGCGGCTTCTTCGGCAATCTGCTTAAACTCCGTAAATTTATGAGATGGTTCCCCGTCGTGGTCTAACAAACCGAACAGAAATTGTTCCTCGCCCGCGAGCATAGTTCGCCATGTCCATGCGCAAATCATTTGCCCGCACAGGCTGTAGGCAATGTAGGCAAGCATTCTCATTGCGCCTTTCGGGCAGGAGTAAGCTCCGTACCCGCCCGTTTGAAATTCCAAATTCCAGTTGGGCGCTGTAAGCTCCGCCATGCGGTGGTCAACGCAAAAGCAAGCGCCTATTATCCCGTCTTCGGATTCCGGGTTGGTTCCGGGGTAAAACCCCTGCGCGGATATATCCGTAATTAAACGGTAACTCTTCAAATAATCGAACCCAACGCCCGGATGCTCCGCCCAGTGGTTGCCGGATACTATTACATCCGGCGCTTCCTCGCGCAAAATATTACGAAACTGCTTCATATAATTTATTATTTCGTCGGAATAAAACCGCGCCATATCCAAATACCGCTCCGGCGCGCCGGTAACGACGCTTCCTATCGGCAAATCAATTTCATCAAAAGCTGAAACTTTGCGGCTCCAGCGCTGAGATGCCCACGCGCGGTTAAGGTTTTCGGTTGTGACGTATTTTTCCTTAAGCCATGCCGCAAAGCGCATTCGGGCGCTTTCGCTGTACGAACGAAAGCCGCTGCCAAGTTCGTTACAAATTCCAAACGCGTAAAGCGCGGGGTGTTTGCCGAAACGCCGCGCCATTTCGCGCACCAAGCGCAGGGCATAAAACTGAAAATTAGGGTCGCCAACATCCTCCATATATCTTGAATGCGCGTTTTGCCGAATTCCGTTTCGGTCAACAATGTCAACAGACGGGTGTTTTTTATGCAGCCACGTTGGCGCAGGCCTTGTGGGGATATCAAGGAAAACCCGGATATTTCGCGCCGCGCATAAATCCATTACTTTTTCCATCCAGTCAAAGGTGAACAAACCGTCCTCGGCCTCGAAGCTGTCCCAGCATAAATGCCCAAGGCGAATTACGTTAAAAGACGCGGCTTTCATCAGGTTTAAATCCGTTTCCCAGCGTCCTTCGTTCCAGTCATGGGGGTGGTAGTTTGCCCCAACCAACAAATCAGAATTGCTTGCTTGCATAAACAGCCCTCCGTTCATTTTTCGGTCATATTTTCGAAACGTTTCGTTATTTCGAGTGGTTGAACGCGCGAGAGTTTCATCCGCTTTTCCGGCTGGTTTTTCTTTCCGGAATCCGCAGAATTTAACCTACCCTAAAATACGCGTTTCGTAAAACAAAGCGCTATGGATATTATATCTAAAAATTGTGTTTTGTGAAATGGTTTCAAATATTATTCTACAACTTCGGTTAAGCAAAAGTTACTGTTCACACCCTCGCCGAAGAAGCTATTCGGCAATTTCCGCATCTTTGAATAAAAAGCTGACATAATTTAATTTCCGCGGATAGCAATTTGGATGTACACTGCGCAGAACTAAACACCGTAAAATACTGTTTGTTTGTATTACCCGCACTTTTGTAGGCTGTTCGGCAATGGGTTGTAGAAGGGCTTCGGCGCAAATTATATCGCACAGCAATGTGCCACTTAACGCTTCAGAAATTTTTGAGCGCACCCGAGTTAATGTAAAATTTTATTTTGTAGAGTGCGCTCAAAAATGTTCTTCTCGCGGCTCTGGGGAACCAATTTTCGCCAATTAGTTTAGCACGGAGATTAGTTTTGCGGCGGCGAAAATTGTTTCCCCGCCGCGTGGCACAATCTGCTGTGCGATATAATTTGCGCCGAAGCCCCATCAGCTTGTTCTTTGCAGGCAGTAAAAGGGGTGCGCAAATCCTGTCAGAGTGTTCTTTGCGGGGGTAAAGAGCGGGAAAGCTATCCAGCGTTTTCTTTGCAGGTAAGCGAGGGGTATGCGGGAAATTTGTGCGTTGAGTGAAAAAGTGGCGTAAGATTTGCATATTGGAAAGGTATGAGACGAGTGAATAACCATGTTGTAAAAACAACCGTATTACGTGACAATCCCGGTTGTAAGGTTCTTCTTGAAGAAATGCGGGATGGCCGGAAACATGTCCGTAAATCATATGTACATAGTGCGGATACTGACGGAGAATGGAACGCGCTGTGCTTTTTGTATAACGCAAATTTTAACGTGCCCAAGCCGTATAAAAAAGACGCGCAAGGCATGTATATGCAATACATAGATGGCGGAGTGCTTTGGGATAGTTAC
>JAISVZ010000161.1 GCA_031271295.1 Clostridiales bacterium
TATACGCGCGCGACATTCTTGTTAAAGAATCCAACAAAATAAACAAATCCTTACCTTGCTCAACTAACCTTTTGGCTCGTTCAAGCACAATTTCCGCCACTTTTTTGTGGTGTTCAGGCCCCTCGTCGAAGGTGGAATAAACCACATCAACATTTGTGCCTTGAATTGAACGCTGCATATCCGTAACCTCCTCCGGACGCTCGTCAATTAAAAGCACGATTAAATGAATATCGGGATTGTTTTTTAACGCCGCGTTTGCGATTTGCTTTAAAAGTATGGTTTTGCCCGCTTTCGGAGGCGCAACTATAACCGCGCGCTGACCTTTTCCGATAGGCGCGATAAGGTCTATAAGGCGGGTGGAGAGGTTTTTCGGCGATGTTTCAAGCGTGAGTTTTTCGTTTGGGTATATAGGAGTTAAATCCTCAAAATTGGGACGGCGGTAAACATTGTTCGGGTTGTCGCCGTTAACGGATTTTACGTATAAAAGCGCGCTGAACTTTTCAGAATCCTTGGGAACCCTTATATTGCCGGATACCATATCTCCGGTTCGCAAATTAAACCTTCTTATTTGTGACGGCGAAATATAAATATCGCGCGGACCGGGCAGAAAATTATCCATACGTAAAAAACCGTACCCGTCCGGCATAATTTCAAGCACGCCCTTGTCGGTAATGCCGCTGTCGAGCGCGGAATTTTGGCGGTTAGGTTTTAGGTTCTGCGCAAAATCCGAACTTCCGCGCTCCGCCGGTATGTCTTCCAAAGGAGAAGTGTCGTCGCCTTCGGGGTGCGAAACCTTTTGCGCTTCTTCCCCGTCCGAATTCTCCGGCAGAGCTTTGCTTTGATAATCCGTTAAAAGTTCGATAAGCTCCGCCTTTTTTAGCCTTGCAACATTTTTAAGCCCATAGGCTTTTGCCTCATCTTTTAATTCTGCGAGGTTTTTTAGTAATAAATCCATATTTCCTCCTTGTTATCTTAAGGAATATTAAGCACGGTGCCTACCGAAAGCACATCGCTTGTTAAATTGTTCGCATCCATTATTTTTTGATAATCATTGTTTCCGTAAAATTCTTGCGCAATTTTACTTAAAGAATCCCCCGCTTTTACAGTATATGTGCGCGGGCCGTTTGTAGAACCGGTATCAGCCCCGCTTGGCTGCTCTTCGCCCTGCGCGGAAGGCGGCGGAGTTTCCGTGCCATCACCCTCTATGGGAGCATTGCTTCCGCGAAGCGTGTTTATTTCGTCTGTAAGCGTTTGAACTTCTGAGGTTAACCTGTCAACTTCCGTTTTGTAACCGTCCCTGCTAATTTGCATATCTGTCAGTTCGGTTTGAAGAGAATTCATACGCTCCAATTGACTTTGCGCGTCCGCGTACCGGCTGTTTGCGCCGTTAAGCTGAATAATAAGAAACGTAAAAATTATAAGCGCCACAAAAACGGCTGCGGCGATAACAATACTTTTAACCGGGAGTGCGCCTTCGCCTTCGTCGTCCGCGTTATTATCGTACAAACGGGCGGATTGCCCTCTTGCGCCCGGTGCGGTATAAGGCGGCCTTCGCCTTGAATCGTCCGAGCCGGCGCGTGAACGCCTTGCCATCTCCTCCGAGCGAACAGGCGATGTGCCTCTTGTGTTTTGCCTGTCGTCCTCGTAGGATGGTACGCTTCTGCCGGGAATCCGTTCTTCGGCGCGTCCGGGAACTCTTTCCGCGGAGCGTGCCTCGCCGTAAGGATACGAGCCTCTTCGATCGTCCGGGCGTACACCACCACGCTGAGAAGAACCGTCGCGAGCGCCGCGAACGGAAGTTCTATCATCGGCGCGGGTGGCGGGGCTTATTCGCGGTACGCCGTCCTCGTCGCCCGCCGCGTCTCTTCTTTGCCTTCTTTGCACATTTTTTGAATACAGCGAAATGTGATCGTCCACAGAACTATCGTCCGAATCCGCACCGCGAGAGCCTCTTTCACGCACGGCGGAGCGGCTTCCGGTTGCGGATAACACATCGTCTAAACCCTGAGAGCGGGAATTTTTTTCGTCGTATGGTTTGCGGGAGGATGATAAGCTGTTGCCGTATCCGTCGTAACCGCCCGGTTCGGAGCCGTAATCGTCGTAATCGTCGTCGTCGGAATCGTAACCTGAAATTAAATCGCCGTCGGAAGAGAGCTTGTCGCCTTTATCAAAGAGAGATTCCACGGCTCTTTTGGGAAGAGAATCGTTATAATAATCCAATGTGTCGCCCCGTTTTCTGCCTGTGTTTCTTGCTTTATAATCTTCTTTCAAAACAGCACCTCCAAAATAAAATGTTTATTTGAATAATGGAAATAAGCTTACATAGGGAAATTTATACAAGGAATTTTCGTGAACACTCAAAATGGATGCGAAACTTACATAAAAGATATGTTTATGATATTTTAGTATGATTTCCGGCGCGTGTCAACAAAATAAGTTTCCTCTTTGAAAAAATGACGTCTTATTGTATACTATGCTTGGCGAGAGGAATAATTTGCTTAAAGTATACATACGGAAAGGAAACTGCCATATGCGCGGCAAACCCGTTTTTACAAAGGAAGAAAAACTATTAAACGAACAGAGGCGGCTATACGAAATAACAGCTTTTGAGCGCGAATACGCGGCGGCGGGTTACAAATACATAGGCGGCGCGGACGAGGTTGGCAGAGGCCCTTTGGCCGGCCCTGTTGTTGCGTGTATCGTAATTTTGCCGGAAGGTTTTACCTATCCCGGAATTAACGATTCGAAAAAGGTATCCAAGAAACTTAGGGCGGCACTTTCGGATGTAATTAAGGAAAACGCTGTATCTTATGCCGTTTCGGAAGTATCCGAAAGCGAAATAGACGAAATTAACATTTTAAACGCAACAAAAAAGGCGATGACAGGCGCATTTGAACTATTGCCGATAAAACCGGATTTTATTCTTGCGGACGCGATAACAATTCCGGAAATAGCAATTGCGCAAAAATCCGTAATAGGCGGGGACGCGAAAAGCATTACAATAGCGGCGGCAAGTATAGTGGCAAAGGTTTACCGCGACGAGGTTATGGTTAGATACGGCGTAAAATATCCGCAGTACGGGTTTGAAAGAAATATGGGTTACGGCACAGCCGAGCACATTGCGGCGCTTAAAAAATACGGGCCATGCCCGCTGCACAGGCGCAGTTTTATAAGAAATTTTAAGGTGTGACAGGATGAGAATTGAGCAGGAAATTGTAAAGGCGAATTTGCCGGCGGATGCGCCCGCAAAAGAAATAACATACAGGGTGCGGAACTTAACAGACCTTTTGCCCGGCGATATTTTTAAGGCGACGGTAACGGATATTAAGCCGAACCAGGTTAGCATACGTTTTTTAAACGGCGGCGAACTTACGGCGAAATCTTTGGTTTTGCCCGAAGCCCGCATTGGGGACGATACCGTTTTTCAGGTAAAGGAAAATAATAGAGGGCAAATGAAGCTTGAAATGTTAAAGCCAAACGGCGACGTGCTGAAGGAAAACATAGCGCGGGAAGCTCTCATTTCCGCGGATATTTATCCTAACGGGGAAAATATAAAGCTTGCCAAAACTCTTATGGATAACAACCTTCCAATAGATTCGGCGTCGCTTTCAAAGGCGGTTTTTTTCCATTACTCGGCGGCAAACCTTCCGCTGGATAAAATGGTGTTTTTGCTGAAAGAAAATTTCCCGATGGATTCGGTAAACGTAAGCATTCTAAACAGGCTTACCGAAGAGGGCGGCATGGCGCAAAAACTTTCCGAAACTGCGGATTCCTTCGCGAAGCTTGATACGCCCGTTTTGGCAAAGGTTCTTGAAAAATTTGTACCGCTTTTGGAAAATACCGCGCCGGAATTTGCCGCCGAAATAAAAAACGCCGCGGAAAACGGTTCGGATTTGCGGAATTTATCGTTTAAGTTAAAGCGGTATATAGCCATAAACCTGAAGGATAAAAACTCACTGAACGATTTATCGGATTTTTTTAAAAACCTGCATCAAGCTTTGGATGATACGGAAAAAGCATTATCCGCGGAAAGTAAGGGGCAAAACGCCGCCGGGGAAGTATTGGAGAAGGTAACACAGTTAAAACAAAGCGTTGAGTTTATGGATCATATAGGCAATTACAAGGAATATATGCAAATACCGCTCAGCTTTGAGGGAAATATTAATAACGCGGAACTGTTTATTTTTAAGGAGCCGCGAAAAAAGAAAAACCTGTCGCAGCGGGCAAGCGTTTTAATAGCGATGGATTACGCAAATTTGGGCAGGGTGGAAACCTTTATTGACAAAACAGACCGGGCTTTAAACTTCCAGTTCCGCGCATATTCAAAAGAAACGCTTAAATTGCTGCAAAATTCCGCCTCAGAGCTTAGCGAGGCAATGCTGTGCTTAGGGTATAACATAACGGGAGTTTCATTTAAAAACATAAGCGAAAGCTTTACCGTTTTAAATGACAACGCCGCGTCCGAGGAAACCTTCACCGAAAAAAAGAGATATTCATTTGATATGAGAGTGTGATGAAAATGGCGCAAAACAAAATAAATTCAAAGCAAAAAGCGGTTGCGGTAAAATACGAAATGGGAGACACCGCCCCAAAGGTTGTGGGCAAGGGGCAGGGGTATGTAGCCGATAAAATTTTAGAGCAGGCAAAGCAAAACGATATCCCCGTGTATAAGGACGCGAAGCTTGCCGAGGAACTGACAAGGGTTAACCTTGGCGAAAATATACCGCCGGAACTCTACGAAATTGTGGCGCAGGTTTTGGTGTTTATTTCAGACCTTGATAAAAGGCAGAAGTACATGTCGTACTAAGGGGTTAAGGCAGGTTAATATGGCTGTAATGCAGCAAAAACATATATGGAGGTGCGCATAAAATGAGTAAGTGCACGATGTGCGGAGCGGATTTGGATGCGAAAGTAAAGTTCTGCATGGTTTGCGGAACAGAGGTTAAGGCTTCGCCGAAGGAGGAAGATTCAGGTAAGACGGGTGATAACCAGGAGGCGGCGCCCGCAGCAAGTACGAAGGCAAACAAGGCAATTCTTGCGGTTGCAGCGGCGGTTTTGGCGGTTGCGGTTGTAGCCGCTGTTGTAATTTTCGGTTTCAGCGCTTTTTCGGGCAGCAGCTATCGGAAGGCGGAAATGAAATTTTTTAACGGTCTGTTAGGGTCTGCGCCCATTGTTACAAATAAGGGCGCGGAGGTTGAATTCTCCGCCGAATACAAGCCCGGCGACGATATACCCGGTGCGGATTTATTTGATGGTATCAGCGCTTCGGGTACTGTTGCCTACGCCGAAAGCAGCGCCCTTGCGGATATTTTGCTCTCGCTTGACGGCGAAGAAATAAATTTCATAGGCGCTGTATCGGACGGGTTAGCAACACTGCAACTGCCCGGCATAACTAAGTACTACATAAAAGCCGTTACCTCGGCGGATAGTGACATAACCGTTGATTGGGACAAGCTTGACATGAACAAACTGAACAAGTCCGTCATGAATGTTGCAAATAAGTATTTCGCATTAGTGGAGGAAAACGCTAAAGTTGAAAAAGGCGCGGAGCTTCGCGGGGGCGATATAACAGTTAAATGCGATAGATACACAATTGATTTCAATGAAAAACTGGTAGGCGAGCTTGTTCTTACCGGTATTGATGAACTTGAGAAAAACAAAAACTTGAACGATTTTATTATAGAATACGCCGAGGCTTTCAATTTAGACCCGGACGATTACGAAGACGGCTTGGAGGAAACCAGGGAAACAATTACGGAGTACCTGGAAGAAGAGGACGGAACCGAAGAACGCGCGTTTCGTATGACGGTTTGGGTTTCCGGCGGCGAAATTGTATCGCGCAAAATAGACCGTATTGAAGGGGAACCGGATGCGGTATTTGCTTATACATATTTGGTCAAGGGCAATAACGCCTTTGCCCAAGCCGAAATGAACGACGGTTATTCGGCTTTCGAAGCCGAAGGCAGTTTAGAGAAAAGCGGCGGCGGCTGGAGCGGCGATATTGAAGCCGAAGCTACGGAATATTACAGCGACGATGGCCTCAGTTACAGTGTTGAATTAACGGACGTTAAAAAGGCAGGGAAACAATTAACCGGCTTGATAGCGTTATCCGGGGATATAGACAACAACGATAATACATTTGAAATTGAACTGGATCTTTCCAAAAGCGGCTCTTCGCAAACCGCTGCAGTTAGCGGCGAGGTAACCTCGTACGGCGATACGTATGACATTGGGGAATTAACTCTAACATATGCCGCAAAGAGCATAAGCAAGGTTAACGTTCCTGACTTAGACGAGGATTTGGCGGTTGTACTGGGCGACGATTCTAACGACAATGAGGATAAATTATCTGAAATGAACGATGATTTCGCGGACGCCGCCGAAGATATGGGCGAGGTTTTCGGTTCAATACTTGAAGGTGATTTTCCGGTGGGCGGTTTATCAGTGGATTTACCCGCCGTGCCTTTACCTGAAATGCCTGTTACAATAGCCGCACAGCGAGGCACATGTATAGGTAATATGCGTACAATTCAATCCACCGCTAATATGTATTTTGCATCTAATCCTGACGAACTTGCTTCAGGCGCCGAATTGACTGATTTTATGGGCGCTGGTCCTGAAATGTATGGCGCATTGCCA
This sequence comes from Clostridiales bacterium, assembly GCA_031271295.1. Classification (GTDB taxonomy): domain Bacteria; phylum Bacillota; class Clostridia; order Lachnospirales; family WQUN01; genus JAISVZ01. Next base: position 6,640 of record JAISVZ010000161.1, read on the forward strand.
ATTTGTCCTACAACCGGCGATTGCTCTTATTTTGACCCAAATGGGACAGGGCTTTGGGATGATGTTGAGTGCCCTTATCATGGTTCTTTGTCGCAGGCTATTATGGAACAAGAGTATTAAATTTAGGCCTTATAAAAATTCTTGGTTGTGAACAAAACACCCATTGCCGCGGCATATTGCGTCAGGGGTGTTTTTTGTTTGTTTTATTTCAAACGGCGGTAACACTTGGAATTACACTTGACGAATTGTAGGCGGCAATATATAATTTTAAAGAAATTTGGCAGGTATCGTTACTAAGTGTGAGCAATACAATAATATACATGGAGGTGTTTGTGAAATGAGTAAATGTATAAGCTGCGGTGCGGATTTAGAGCCGGGTGTTAAGTTTTGCAGGGTTTGCGGAACAAAGGTTGAGGCTCCGCCTGCGGAGGAAGTTTCAAGCACGGCGGGTATTGATTCGCCGCCCGCGGCAAAGCCGAAGGTAAGTAAGTCTGTTATTACGCTTGCCGTTGCGGTTATTGCGGTAGCGGTTGTTGCCGCCGTTGGTGTTCTTGCCTTCAATGCCTTTGGGGGCAGCAGCTATAAAAAAGCCGAATCGAAATTTTTAAGCGCTTTGTTAGTGTCCGCGCCGGTTGTTTCCAATAAAGGCGCGGAGGTAGAATTCTCTGTAGAATATACGCCAAGCGACGATATACCGGGCGCGGAGCTTATGGACGGTTTCGGCGCTTCGGGAACTGTTGCCTACGCCGAAAGCAGCGCCTTGGCGGATGTTATGTTCTCGCTTGACGGCGACGAACTAAAATTCATAGGCGCGGTATCGGACGGGTTTGCAACGCTGCAACTGCCCGACATTACGAATTACTACTTGAAGTTTGCCACCGCAACGGATAGCGACGTAACCGTCGATTGGGACAGCCTCGACATGAACAAACTGAACAAGTCCGTCATGAATGTTGTAAATAAGTATTTCGCTTTAGTAGAGGAAAACGCTGAAGTTGAAAAAGGCGTGGAACTTCGCGGAGGCGATATAACGGTTAAATGCGATAGATACACAATTGATTTCGATGGAAAACTTGTAGGCGAGCTTGCTCTTACCGGTATCGACGAGCTTGAAAAAAACAAAAACCTAAACGATTTTATTATAGAATACGCCGAGGCCTTCGATTTAGACCCGGACGATTACGAAGACGGCTTGGAGGAAGCCAAGGAAACAATAACGGAGTTCTTGGAAGATGAGGATGAAGCCGAAGAACGCGCGTTTCGTATGACGGTTTGGGTTTCCGGCGGCGAGGTTGTATCGCGCAAAATCGACCGTATTTCAGGGGAACCGGATGCGGTGTTTGAGTATACATACTTAGTTAAAGGCAACAACGCGTATGTTGAGGCGCAGATGGGCGACGGTTATACAACCTTCGAGTTTGACGGCAGTTTTGAAAAGAGCGGCAAAGGATGGACAGGCTCAATCGACGGGGGTTCCTCTGATAGCTACGATTCCTTCGATTTCACCGTTGATTTAACGGACGTTAATCAGAGCGGAAGCCAGTTTACCGGTTTGATAGAGTTCTCTGCGGATATTGACGACGATGAATCCTTTGATATAGAACTTGCTCTTTCAAAGGACGGTTCTTCGCAGGCTGCTGCCATTAGCGGCGAAATAACCTCGTATGGCGAATCGTACGACATTGGGGAATTAAATTTAACATATGCGGCAAAAGTTATAAGCAGCGTTAAAGTTCCTGACTTAGACGAAGATTTAGCGGTTGTAGTGAACGACTACTCAGGAGATTACGAGGATAACGCGGAAGAAATGCAAGATGATTTAAGCGAAGCATCCGAAGACATGGGCGAAATTTTAGGCTCATTAATTGATGAAATTCTTTGGTTGCTTTATTGATTAAAGCGGTATATTGTGCGGTATAAAACCGGGATGTTAACTGTTCCTTTTATACACGCTGCCATATAGCGCGGTAGGTAAGACCGGATGTTACAGTTCCCTTGATGCATTTTGCCAAGTGTGTCAGGGGAATTTTTTTGTGCGTAAATTTTTATGAACTCAAAGGTTGTTATGTATTGAAAGATATCAATTTTATGTTAAAATATACTTGTAGCTATTATTAGTTCTTTACAAAGTAGTATTGCAATTGTTGCTTTAAAAATCTGATGTATTTTGCGGTAAAAACTTTGTAAGGTATCCGAAAGGAGCGAAAAAAATGAAAAGACCGCTGAAAAAATTCACTTTGTTAGTACTTATATTTTCCCTTATGTGTTCCGTCGGCGTTTCGGCGGCGGATGTTAACGGGCAATCGGAACTGTTGGATTATAAACTGTACTGCGAAGACCGTCAAATTAACCTTTCAACGTACCCGCTGCTCAATGTTTTTAATGAAAGCGGTGAGCCAAACATTTATATCGCCGTAAATTTTTACTCTATTCCGGAACTGTTGGGATATTACACAATAAATTTCCCGTACGGCCGCATAGAGTATTATACAAGGGGATATTTAGAAGAAACAGGAGAATGGATAAGCCGAGCAGACGCGGAGGAAACGTACAAGCTGCATAAAAGAGCTCCCGGTACAATGTCCGAGTTTAAATACTATGAAGGCGACCATAGTTTCTCTTTTTACTACACGTCTATTCCTGCTCTAAACGAGTTTAAGACAGCGTCACGCGGCAGGGATGGATATATCAAATTAGACTCATTCATATACTATCTTACTGATAGCAGAGGAAATCCTCCCGAAACCCTGTACAAATCCGATCAACCCGATAAATACAGGCAACAAGGGGTTACTTTCGAGGAAATTATATATCCGAATTCAAAAGATTCGTTTACGCCAACCAAAAGGCTGGAGATGGACTACCATATTGTTAATAACGACCGTAAAATGAGTAACCGCCTAAATGACGAACCTATAGGCGATGAATTCGATATGTTTTATATTAGCGCTGAAACCAATAAAAGCCCTGACGGGAATTCCACCCGCATTGCCTTGTCTATACTAAACTCAAACTATTCTCCGTATTACGTAAACCTCAAAGCAACCTACGAATCTCTTGGCTGCGCGGTAATTACGGATGCGGCAAACAAAACGGTGTTTATTTATTCGCAGTCTTTTTTAGACCGAAGCCCTAATTGGGTATCGAAGGACGACGCTGAAAGATTAATTTCAATTGACAACATACTGAACAAAGGCAAATCGGAAATTACAATGGATTTTACAACAGACAGCTTGATTCTTAAAACCGCAACCGCATCGGTAACGGTAAATACGGTGGTTGCGAACAAAGAGCCTTTTGTTAAAAGCAGCGATTTTAAAAATGCGCTGAAAAAACTAAAAGCAGAGTAAGATGCAAAATTTCCCCTTAAAACCGCCCGCGCCGCATTTTTTCCAGCATCGCGGCGGTTTTTTCGTCTAAATGGTCGTAGAGCATGTTTTTCTTTATCGGTATTTTTTCGGTGTAGAGTTTTCGCATTTCGGCGTTTGCGGTATCAATCATTTCTATTAGGCTTTTCGCGGTTACTCTTACCGCGCCCTTGCCTATAATAATTATCTGCTCCAAGTTGTCGGATGTGGCTACGCTTACCTTGCTGTATTTCGCCAAATACCCGGCGGTTCTTTCAATAAAATTGTCGGCGGTTTCGGCTTCTTTTGTATATACCACACTTATGTTTGCGCGTTTTTCAATTTTTTCAAACCCGCCCTTAACCATGTGCGCGTCAAAAACAACAATAACGCTTACCTTTTTAAGCCCCGCGTAGTTCGACATTATCGCCGTAAGCTTATCACGCGATGCTTCAAGTGAGATATCTTCGGCTATTTTGGCAAGCTTGTCCCACGCGAATATTATATTGTAGCCGTCTACGAGCAAATATTCCTCCCCCATAGCAAAATTTACAGCGACCTTTGCCGCACAACCTCATACATTAAAATGCCCGCCGCAACGGACGCGTTTAAAGACGGAATTTCCCCAAACATCGGTATGCCTACCGAAAAATCGCATTTTTCCTTAACAATGCGCGATACCCCTTCGCCCTCTTCGCCGATGACAAGCGCAACCGGCCCTGTCATCTGCTGTTCGTACATGCTTTTTTCGTTCGAATCCGAGCAGTAAACCCACAGACCCTTTTCCTGCAAACCCTCAACCGCCGCCGCGATATTCGATACACGCGCGATACGCACAAATTCCACCGCGCCGGATGAAGCTTTTGCCACCATGCCGGTAAGTGTTGCCGAACGCCGCTTGGGAATTATTATGCCGTGCGCCCCGCAGGCGTTGGCGGAACGGATAATTGCGCCGAAGTTGTATGTATCCGTAATTCCGTCCAAAATGATAACAAACGGCTCTTCGCCTCGTTCCCTCGCATAATCCAAAATATCGGATACTTCCGAATAATCCTTGGCGGGCACAAGCGCAATTACTCCCTGATGATTGCGGGATTGCGACATCTCGTCAAGCTTAATTTTGCTAACCTCTATTACGGATATGCTTTTTTCACGCGCCTTTGCGTTTATAAGGCGCAAAGTTCCCTCAATTTCACCTTTTTTGATGAATATTTTGTCTATCTGGCGGTCGTGGTTTATTGCCTCAAGAACGGCCTTTCGCCCTTCAAGGCGGTAGATATCCTCCGCTTGCGTTTCGCGGTTTGAATTTTCGCGCATAAAATTACCGTGCCTTGGGTTGTCGCGGTTTGAATTTTCGTGTTCAAGGTTACCGCTCCCCGAATTGCCGCGTTTTGAGCCTCCGCGTTTCGAGTTATCTCGCTCTAAATTGCTGCGGTTTTGCGCTTTGCCGCCGCCCGCGTTATTTCCGTATGGCCTCTTTTTGCCGAACGAAGCGCTGCCGGATCTTTGCTTGTTTTGCCTATCTCTATTATTCTCCATTTTGTTTTCCTCTCTCAGTACGTATTGGCGGCAAGCGCATCGAACTTGCGCGCGTAACAGCCTTTTACGCGTAATAAAGTATTCGGTTCGTTTATTACTTGTTTTCACCGTTCGCGCATGATGCCACGCAAATTTCAAACAGTTCGTCAATTCTGCCCTGCCGCCCGCAAATATACAAGTATCCAAACAGAGCCTCAAGCCCCGTTGCGTACCTGTAAGCCGATACTGCGGCTTTTTTGGGTACGCTTTTACTTTTTGCGTTCCTGCCGCGTTTTATTACCGCGGTTTCCTCTTCCGTTAAAACTTCCTCAAGCTTGCGGTACATTGCCGCCTGGGAAGCCGCGTTTACCAACTCTCTTGCGTATTCGTTCATTTTGCTGACATTCGAGTTATAAGTTTCCGTTATATACCGCCTAACGCACAGCTCAAATACCGCGTCGCCCAAATACGCCAGCGCGAGCGGCGACATTTCATTTTTTTGCATAGCGCACGCCCTGCCTTGTATCCTCAAGCACAATGCCCATTTCCAGAAGCTTGTTCCTTATTTCGTCTGCGGTTTTAAAATCCTTCGCCTTTCGCGCCGCTTGCCTTTGCTCAATTAGCGCCTCAATTTCGGCGTCTGTAACCTCTTCTTCTTTCTCAATTTCAATTCCCAAAATGCCGCACAAAAACAGAATCCCGTCCCGCATAAGTTTTACGTATTCCTTTGACGAATCCGCGGAAGATGTGGAATTGGCGAACCTTACGTAATCAAATACCGCAGCTATAGCATCCGCCGTGTTAAAATCGTCGTCCATTGCTTTTTCGAAGTTTTGCTTAAAATCTTCGGCGGCTTTTATGTTTTCCGCTTCCAGCGGCGAAAGCGGTTTATCTTCGTTTTCCGCCAAAAAATAACTTAGGCTTTTAACGCAGTTTTTAACGCGGTTGTAAGAATTTTGCGCAGCCTCCATAAGTTCGGCGCTAAAATTTATAGGGGTTCTGTAATGCCCGGACAATATAAAAAACCGCATAACCGCGTAGGGATATTTTTTCGTGATATCGCGCACGGTAAAGAAATTACCCTCGGATTTGCCCATCTTTTTATTATCCACATTTACAAAACGCACATGCGCCCAATATTTGGCGAACGGCTTGGAGTTTGCCGCCTCGCTTTGCGCAATTTCGTTTTCGTGGTGCGGAAAAATTAAATCCTCGCCGCCCGCGTGGATATCTATCGTTTCGCCCAAATACTTTTTTGCCATAACCGAGCATTCAATATGCCAGCCCGGACGCCCCGCGCCCCAAGGCGATTCCCAGCT
>JAISVZ010000208.1 GCA_031271295.1 Clostridiales bacterium
GAATCGCAGGCGTTACAGCAAATATTAACGGATAAGTTCAGGCAAATATCGGGTGATTACACTCTTAAAGATGCTCTTGAACAGTACCATATATTAAACCCTGATATAGACAAGGAGGCATATACGATGGATGCGTTAGAAGCAGCGGTTTTGTTAGGCAGAGATGAAGGCAGGGCTGAAGGCAAGGTGCTAATGTGCAGTGAATTCGGCCTTGATGAGAAGGATATAGCCAAAAAGGTTGGTATTTCTGTTGATGAAGTGCGCCGAATAATCCTTGAATCCGCTATCGCGTCATAACATTACTACCCAAAAACGTACAACCCAAAGCAAGGTAATATTTTTTGTATTTCGGTACTTGTAAGCCGTTAAGTGACCAAAACCGCTTAACGGCTTTTCTTGCGCCCAAACGCGGGTAGCAGTTTGGCGAAGCCTTCCTGCAACCCATATCGAACAGCCACGCAAAGCTCGGCAACATTTGCGCCGGAATATATGCAAATTGCCGGATAGCTACGCGAAGAACAAGTAAAGAAAACGGCTTGCTATTTGGAATGATGACAAAAAAATGTCATCATTCCGTTAAAAGAAAAGCGCCGCCTTGTCGTTTTTACGGCGAAGTTCAAAACTAATTTCCCATGTTCTTTCATTTACAAAAACATTTACGCCGCCCCCGATTGGTGATATGATGCAGAAAGATTGAAAATTTATATGATGTCCGGGGGACACAAGGAGAAAAAACGGCGCTTAAAAAACGCCGAAAATCACGGCGATTTTGAGGCTTGGTTTCAACTTTTTAACTTGGAATTAGTATCAGATGAAATTTTGGAGTTTTACGGATTATATAACGCCGGAGGCCAGCAAGGTTTTAGATAAGGAGGAAAAAATGCCGCAAACTAATGAAAACGGAACCGCAAATACAAACACAGTTACAACCGCAATACCACCCGAAACCTGCAACGAGGGGGAAACCGAAGCCAAGCCGCTGCTCCCATCCCCCGAAACCTACAACGCGGGCGAAATAGATATTGCCGTTATAGGCGCGGGACATGCCGGCTGCGAAGCGGCTCTTGCCGCCGCGCGGCTTAACATGAATACAATAATATTCGCCATAAGCTTGGATTCCATCGCGTTTATGCCCTGCAACCCAGATATTGGCGGCACAAGCAAGGGGCATTTGGTGCGCGAAATTGACGCGCTTGGCGGCGAAATGGGTAAAAACGCGGATAAGGCTATGATTCAAATTAGAATGCTAAACACCGGCAAAGGCCCGGCGGTTTATTCCCTGCGTGCCCAAGCGGATAAAACCAAATACTCGCTTGAAATGAAAAAAACCTTGGAAAACACAGCGAACCTGCGTATAAAACAGGCTGAAATAACGGATATTCATCCCGCTGACGGCAGGATTTATTTAACCACGGCCTTGGGAGCGAAATACAGCGCGAAAAGCGTTATTATCTGCGGCGGCACATACTTGCGTTCAAGGTGCCTTTACGGGGGAACAATAATAGAAAGCGGCCCGTCGGGGCTGGGCGCGGCAAAAAAACTCAGCGCAAGTATGGAGAAACTCGGCATAAAGCTTTTGCGGTTTAAAACCGGAACGCCGGCGCGTATAGACAGGCGAACAATAGATTTTTCAAAAATGTCGGAGCAAAAGGGCGATACCGAGCCTTATTCGTTTTCGTTTGAAAACGCCGGCAAGGTTTTAAACGCCTCTCAGGTTTCGTGTTTTTTAACCTACACCAACGAAGAAACGCACAAAATAATAAGGGATAACCTGCACCGCGCGCCGATGTACTGCGGGCTTATTGAAGGAACCGGCACGCGCTACTGCCCGTCTATAGAAGACAAGGTTGTGCGTTTTGCGGATAAGGACGCTCACCAGGTTTTTATTGAGCCGGAAGGCCTTAATACCAACGAAATGTATGTGCAGGGCGTATCCACATCCTTGCCGGAGGATGTGCAAATTAAGCTGTACCGCAGCATAAAAGGTTTGGAAAACTGCGAAATAATGCGTCCGGCATACGCCATTGAATACGACGCGATAGACGCAACCGCTCTTACACCGGCGCTGATGTTTAAAAATATACCGGGGCTTTTTTCCGCCGGGCAGGTAAACGGCACGTCCGGATACGAGGAAGCGGCGGCGCAGGGGCTGATTGCGGGCATTAACGCGGCTAAATTTATTAAAAACGAAGAAATGCTTGTGCTTGGAAGAGACGAGGCTTATATTGGAGTATTAATTGACGATATAGTAATTAAGGGTACAAAAGAACCTTACCGGATGATGACATCCCGCGCGGAATACCGTCTGCTTTTGCGGCAGGATAACGCGGACGAGAGGCTTACCGAAAAAGGGTACAAGTGCGGGCTTATTTCAGAGGAAAGGTACATGAGGTTCCTTGAAAAGCGGCGTCTTATTGAAAAGGAAACCGAGCGCGTTAACGGGGTAAACGTATCTCCGGGCGAAATAATAAATAAAATATTGACGGAAAATAATTCAGCCGCTATTATTACCGGGGTAAAACTTTCGGAACTTATTAAGCGTCCGGAACTTAGCTACGAAATATTAGAACCCGCGGATACCGGGCGAGCGGCGCTTACGGACGACGCCGTTTTAAACAGCGAGGTGCGCGAGCAGGTAAATATCCGCGTAAAATACGACGGGTATATAAAACGCCAAATTCAGCAGGTGGAGAAATTCAGGCGTATGGAAAACTACAAAATCCCGCCGGGTTTGGAATATAACAGCCTAAGCGGGCTGCGTCTTGAAGCGCGGCAGAAGCTTTCGCAGGTTATGCCGGAGAGCTTGGGCGCGGCAATGAGAATTACGGGAGTATCCCCCGCGGATATTTCCGTGCTTATGGTGCTCCTTAGAGTTTAATTATACCGCAGTATACCAATATCCGTTTTACTGCATAAAATATATTATAATTTTCTACAAAGGGGTACATAAAATACAGTGCAACTAAGGAGGGCGCCGAAATTGAATGGTCAGTACGGATTTTTGCTGAAAGTTAAAAGAAATGCGTTTTTGTATAACAAACTGAAGATGAATTCCGAAATATACTCAAAGCCTTTTTTCTCAATATTAAACGAGGATTCCACAGTAAAACTATTTATCGACGCGATTTTACGCGACGCAACGGAGGAAGCGTTTTGCTATATGTCGCGTTTGATGCCCACAAATGTTGACATGCGCGAGATAAAGGGAATTTTAAACGGGGGCAGTGATTACAAATACCTGATAAAAGCGGATACGGGCGGGCGCTTTAAAGCCTGCAAAACAAATTCGATACTTGTAATTAACGAAGAACGCAGAAACTCCATAATTCATCTGCACATGGTAAAAGAACCGGATTGCTTCGGGAATTGGAAGATATTCGGAATAAACTGCGAAAGGTCTTGAAAATTTGGTTACGGAAATAAAAAAAGTATTCGGCGCGGCGGGAATTGAAATTACGGAAAATCAGCTTGAAATGTTTGCACGCTACGCCGAACTTTTGCTGGATTGGAATAAAAAAATAAACCTTACCGCCATAACGGAAAAGGAGGATATCGCGGTAAAGCACTTTTTAGACTCTTTAACGGTTCTAAAATATATTAAGGAAAGATTTCCGGATAATTTAAGCCTTATCGACATTGGAACGGGCGCGGGTTTTCCGGGTTTGCCTCTTAAAATTATGGATGAGAGAATAAACCTTACGCTTATGGATTCGCTTTTAAAGAGAATCCGTTTTTTATGCGAAGCGGTAAGCGTTTTAAACCTTGAAAAAACCGAATGCGTACACGCAAGAGCCGAGGATATAAAGCCGGGTTACCGCGAGGCATTTTGCGCCGCGGTATCGCGAGCGGTTGCGCCGCTTAATGTTTTATCCGTTTACGCTTTGGCGTACGTTAAAGTTGGCGGTATTTTTATAGCAATGAAGGGGCCGGATTGCGAAGCGGAGGTAAGCGCGGCAAAAGAGAGCATAAAAAAAATGGGCGGGGAAATAAATAACGTGTTTAAAGTAAAATTAGCGCAAGGCAGTATCGGACGCAGCATCATTCTAATAGACAAGGTGCGCCAAACACCTCCCGATTACCCAAAAAAACTTTTGAAAGGTTTAAAAAGTGGCACAAAAAGCAATTAAAGTGTCGAATTGCGCGATAAAAACTTGACCTTATTTTTCAGGAAATAATTTACATTAGGGAAATATATGTTAAAATACGCTTATAGCGTTGTTGAGGAAAAACTGCGTAAGTTTTTCCTTAGCTGCGAGAAATTTAAGCGTATTTTTTTATGCGCTAAAAAACGGAGGGGTATTATGAATAACGGCGGGCAATTTGAAATAACGGATAACGAGATTAAATATTTAAACGTAAACGATATTTACCCAAACCCATACCAGCCGCGCAGGTATTTCGACAGGCAGAGCTTAATAGAACTGTCGGAATCCATCAAGTTATACGGTGTTATGCAGCCTGTAAGCGTAAGGCGGCTAAACGAGCAGCGCTACGAGCTTGTTGCGGGGGAAAGGCGGCTTAGGGCTTCAAAAATGGCGGGGCTTGAAACAATACCCGCCATAGTAGTTGCCATATCAGACCAGAAAAGCGCGGTGCTGGCAATGATAGAAAACCTGCAGCGCAAGGATTTAAATTATTTAGAGGAGGCGGAAGGGTATTTTAACCTGCTGAAGGATTATTCGCTTACGCAGGAGGAACTTGCCGAAAAAATAGGCAAAAGCCAATCCGCCATAGCAAACAGGCTTAGGCTTTTAAGGCTGAGTTCTGCGGTAAAGAAAAAGCTTATAGAGTATCATTTAACCGAACGCCATGCAAGGGCGCTGTTGGCGGTGGAAAACGAAGCCGACCAGCTTGACATAATAGAGCGCATTGCCAACGAATCTTTAACGGTTAAGGAAACCGAATACGTAGTTGAGCGCGAGCTTACCTCTAAAAAGAAAAGCAAAAAACCCGGCGGCAAGCTGAAGGTGTTTATCAGGGATATCAGAATTTTCAAAAATACAATAAAAGAAGCGGTGGAAGTTATGAAAAATTCCGGTGTTAACGCGGATTTTTTGGTAACGGATTATGAAGGCGGGTGCGATATAAGTATACGGGTTTTGTATTGAATTTTATGATATAATAGAGTTATAATAAATGAAAGCACTTTAAACCGAACTCTATTATTTTAACCCGGAGGGGTTTGCCATAAAAAACATACAGGATAAAATCAGGCTGAGTATAAACGCTTTAAACAGGCGCAGCCCAAACATTATAGTATTTATTGTGTACGGGCTGCTCTACGATGTAGTAATTAACATATATAAACCCTTTGCCGCGAAGTTTTTAGAGCGTATCGGCGGCGGGGCGTTTCATATTTCGCTTTATAATTCTCTGCCGGGCATTGTTGCCGCGCTTGCTCTTTTGCCGGGAACATTGCTTCTTCGCAAAAATAAAAATGTAAAATCGGCAACGGTTGTGCTTTTGCGCATAACGCGTTCCTTTTTGTTGCTTGCCGCTCTTTCGCCGTTTTTTCCGGAAAACCTGCGCGCGGTTACTTTTCTTTTTGTAATTAGCCTTATGAACTTTCCGGACGCTCTTTCCCAAAGCGCCATTCAAAGCTCGCTTGCAAAATTCTTTACCTCCGGCGAGGTAAGGGCGCAGGCAATATCACTGCGCAACAAGTTCGGAAATTTCAGCATACCTGTTGTAACCCTTATAATGGGGCTTATTATTTCGTTTATTCCGCGAAGCGAATCGCAAATTGTAACGTTTTATCAGTTGTTTTTTGTTATGTCGTTTTTGGTTGGGCTGGCGGAAGTTTTCGTATTTAAAAAATTCCGCTATGAAACGGAGCCGGATAATGCTCTGAGCGAAACAGAGCCGGGTAATGCGCCGGCCGAACCGGAGCCGGGTAAGCAACCGGTTTCCGATGCGGAAAAAAATACGGATGTAACAGCTCCTTCTAAAAAGGGCGTTATTAAATCCGTATTATCCAATAAGGTTTTTCGGCATTATTTGTTTTTTACGCTTATTTATTACGTTACGTGGCAAAGCGGTTGGGCGCTTAGCACAATATACCAGATTGAAAACCTTGGCGCGAACGAGATATGGCTTGCGCTTTTTGCCGTCGGTTCCGGGCTTACCTCGTTTTTTTCAGCGGCGTTTTGGAGCAGATACATTGCGAAAAAGGGCAACGGGCGGGCAATGGTTATGGCTGGGTACGCTCTGGCTTTAAATATGACGTTTATCGCGCTAACGCCAAACCTGCCGCTGATGGTTTTGGCGTGCTGTTACGGCGGGTTTGCCGGTATTGGAATAAATATTACCCTTTTGCACGGGCTTTTAATCGCCACGCCTGAAAAGGACAGAATGGTTTATATAGGAATGTACAATACCTTTGTAAATATAAGCCTCGGCGTTTCGCCGATGCTTTCACTGCTTTTGGTAAACAAGATAGGAATTGTGTATACGATGCATGTTGTGGGGTTATCCCGCGTTATAAGCGCGTCGCTTTTGCTGCTTGCTTACCGCAAAAAATTAATAGGAAGCGAATAAAAGCGAAAACTTTAAACTCTCTCCCCCTATTGCGCGGGCTGAAATTTTTCCGTGTACCAATTTGTAAAAATTTTTATTCCTTCGGCGAAACTGAATGTTGGGTTGTATCCCAAAATTTCTTTGGCCTTGGATATATCCGCGAATGTTTTGTAAACGTCGCCGGGTTGCATCGGCAGTTTGTTAAGCGCCGCTTTTTTGCCGGTGCTTTTTTCAATTTCGCTAACCATTTCGGAAAGGGAAATTGTGCGCGATTCCCCAAGGTTAAAAACCTCAAAGCGGCCTTGAACTTTGCCTGTCCACCGCAGAGCTTTTACAATGCCGTCCACGGTATCGGTTATAAACGTATAATCCCGGCAGGCGGAGCCGTCGCCGAAAAAGGGAATTTCCTTGTTTTCGGTAATTAATTTGGTGAACTTATAAATTGCAAGGTCCGGCCTTTGCCTGGGGCCGTAAACCGTAAAAAACCTGAGGCACGCGGAATTTATTCCGTACAGGTGGCTGTAGGTGTGGCATAATAGCTCGCCCGCTTTTTTTGTGGCGGCGTAGGGGGAAATAGGGTTATCCACAAAATCTGTTTCGGAAAACGGAACCTTTTTGTTATTCCCGTAAACCGAGGAGGACGAGGCGAAAACCAAGCGGGATACTCCGTATTTTTTCATGCATTCCAAAATATTTAACGTACCGTTTATATTAACGTCGGTATAAAGCGGCGCGTTTTCAATTGACGGGCGCACGCCGGCGTAAGCGGCAAGATGAATGACTGCCGAAAAATTGTGAGAAGCAAAAATTTCATCAATGCCCTTTAAGTTACGTATATCCGTTTCGTAAACCTTTAAAGCTCCTGCGCCTTTCGCGGAAGCTTCAATGCATTTTATGTTGTCCCTTTTAACGGAGGGGCTGTAAAAGTTGTTAAAACTGTCCGCGACGCAAACGCCGTATCCTTTTGAAAGCAGCGCCTCGGCTGTGTGCGAGCCGATAAACCCCGCGCCGCCGGTAAGTAAAATCCATTCAATATTTTTTTTCTCCATATTCACTTTTCCTTTACTTTCGTAATTCTTCATGTATTATATCATTATAATGTATCTTGCATCAAAAAATAAAAAACGGAGCTAAAAAACTATGAACATTTTTACACAAAACTTGAAAATTCACAATACATGGAGCGATTTTATATCTCAGGAGAATATAAAAACGGCTCTTGCGCGTATTCAAACCGAAATAGGAGAAAATTATACCCCCGCTGGCGGAAAGGCCTTGAGGTTTTTGGAAACGGATTTATCGAAGGTTAAGGTAATAATTTTAGGGCAGGACCCTTACCCGCAGCAAGGCGTTGCAACAGGGCGGGCGTTCGAGGTTGGAACCCTTAAAAGCTGGGATGAAAAATTTAAGCAGTCGTCACTGCGAAACATTTTGCGCGCCGTATACGTCGCGTATAATGAAGGTGAAGCGCCGCCAACGCTTACCGGCGTAAGATGCAAAATGAATTCCGGAGAATTTGAAATTGCTCCGCCAAATAAGCTCTTCGAAAGTTTGGAAAAGCAAGGCGTTTTATTTTTAAACACAACCTTCACTTGCGAAATAGGAAACGCGGGTTCGCATATAAAAATATGGGAAAATTTTTCCGAGAATTTATTCCGCTACATATCTTGCGCAAATAGGCGTGCCTTGTGGTTTTTGTGGGGTAAAAACGCGCATTGTTATGAAAAGTACGCCCGCGGCGGGTGTTATAAATGCAACCATCCCATGCTTGCGGGCGGTAAGGGCGAAAACGATTTTTTAAAAAGTAAATGCTTTTTCGACACTAAAGATACTATAAATTGGAAGGGTATGTAAAAACAAATCTTGATTTTTAACGGCAACTCTTCTATGATATGATTATTCATAGAAAAAGAAACAAAATCGGCTTTGCGCCGGTATGTAAGTTTTGAAAGAAGGATTTTAAATGGATGAAAAGAATAAAAGGCCGCAAATACGAGTAAGGCAGGAAGAATATGACGGTGTGGTGTATACGCCGGGAACTGCGGCAAAATATCAGGAGGAAAACCGCCGGGCGCCTTCCGCGCAAAGTAGCCGGCAAACGCCGGGCGTAGTTAGAAGGCCTGCGGTGCAAACCCGCAAAGTTGCGGCCAAAAGGCGAAAAAGGAAACAAAAATCCCAAGTGGGCGTTTTTTTGGCGGCTTCACTTTTTATTGGCGTGGTTGCGTGTATCATTGTTTTTGCAATGGTTTTTGCGCCGCTTTTAACGAAAGCGCCGGATACAACCGAAGAGGCGCAAAGCAATTTGCCGACGCAGGTAACGGAGCAGCCGGCGGAGATTATGCCCGCCTCCTTGGAAGAAACTGAGGAGCTTTCAGGCGTGGTAAAATCCGTAGGGGATGGCGGAACGCTTTTTATTTACGATTTTAACACGGGTAAAAACCTTAATTTCCTTGTGGATAACCGTTCAAAATTGCAGGATAAGTACAGCAACGCCATTGTTTTCGCGGAAATTGAGCCGGGCGAAATTGTGGATATTACTTATTCGGGAAATACCATTAGGGAGCTTATTTTTTCCCGCCAGGCAAGGGCTTACCCCAATTCGTCAAACGTAACTATCGATACCGAATTGCGGCAAATAACAATCGGTAACGACGTATTTAGCTACAACGAAAACATTGTAACCTACGCGGGAGGCGGCGAGCTCGACCTTCTTTCAATAAAACCCATAGACGAGGTTGAAGTTAAGTTTTTCAACAACACGGTGTGGTATTTAGGGCTTAACAAAGGGCACGGCTTTATGGCTTTTTCCGGCGCGGAGAGTATTGTTGGCGGCAAGGTTGAAATTGATAACAATATTATCAGGGATTTAAACGACTTTGACGATTTTGAAATTTTAGAGGGTGTCCACTGGGTTGTGGTAAAGGGAGAAAATGTTAAGCCTATATCCAAGGAGGTAGTTGTGGAGCGCGGCAAAACCGCCGAGATGGATCTTTCCGAGATGGAGCTTTTAAAAGGGCAGCTTGTTCTTACTGTAAACGAAGCGGATTACACGGCGATAATAGACGGCGAAAGCGCGGATCTAACCCAGCCTATAATGCTTGGCTACGGTTCGCACACAATAATGGTGGAAAAGGAGGGCTTTTTCCCTTACGAGGGTACGTTTGAAATAACCAAGGAAATTAACCCTCTTACCGTGGAATTGTCGGAAAAAATACTCTACAGCAAGCTTGTTGTAAATTCCCTGCCCGAGGGTGCGGAAATTTATGTGGACAGCTTATTTGTGGGAGTTACGCCGTGCAGCGCAAATATCGAATACGGAACGCACACGTTAACCTACAAAAAGGAAGGCTACAAAGTTGTGGATTACGAACTTATACTGGACGAACCAAACGAACCGTTTACCGTAATTTTGCAGGAGGAAATTCCGTTTATGCCGGATACAATTCAATGAAAAAATATCAGCTTGTAATATGGGATTGGAACGGGACGCTTTTAAACGACGTTAACTGGTGTGTGGATGTAATAAACGCGATGCTTGCGAAGCGGCGGTTAAAAACGCTGGACGGATTAAAAGCTTATCAGGGCGTGTTCGGCTTTCCGATAATTGATTATTACAAAAAACTCGGCTTCGATTTTGAAGAGGAACCCTTCGGCGTTTTGGCAAAGGAGTATATAGAACTGTACCATTCAAAAAACAGCGGCGGGTGCGGTTTGCACAAAAATGCCGTTAGCGTACTGGATACTTTGAATAAGCATGTCGTTACGCAGGTGGTTCTTTCCGCGTCTGAGATTGGAAACTTGCGCAAGCAAATGAGCGGGTTTAATATTGATTTTTATTTCGACGAAGTATTGGGGCTCTGCGATATTTACGCGAAGAGCAAGGTAGAAATAGGGCTTGATTACATTAACCGCAAAAGAATTGGCAGGGCGGTACTTATAGGTGATACTCAGCACGACGCGGAAGTTGCAAGTAAAATCGGTGCGGATTGTTTGCTTGTTTGCAGCGGGCACCACAGCAGGGAAAAGTTAGAGGAGCTTGCTTTTCCCGTGCTCGATGATGTTGCCCAAGTTTTGGATTATATTCTTTAGAAGTTACTTTCACACCACTGCTGAGAAATGGTTACTACTCACACCAACGCCGAAAAACAAATCTGATTTCGACGCCTTAGAATAATAAGGCGGCGCTATTCTTTTTCCGGAATGATGACATTTTTTTGTCATCATTCTAAATGGCAAGCCGTTATCTTTACCCGTTCTTCGCGTAGCTATCCGGCAAGGG
>JAISVZ010000024.1 GCA_031271295.1 Clostridiales bacterium
GCTAAATATTTATATTGTTCAGTGTTTGCGGTACTTGTTACTTGCTAAAGGGCGCTTATTTTGCGGCTTTGATTTATATCTGCCAACGTCAGAACCGAAATAATATTCTAACCGCGCTATAACACTTTACGCGTATTAATAAAGGCAACGATAGAAAATTAATCGCTTGGACATAATTACGCCATTCGCTTATCTTGCAAGAATGCTGTAGTTACGCTTCCCAAGAATATTTGGCAATGTATAAATTCTCGTCACCCTTTTGTTTCCCGCAAAGAACACACCCGATTATTTACGCGCTTCTTTCGCTGCCCGCAAAGAACATGCTGATGGCTTCGGCGCGGGTTATATCGAACAGCATGATTGTGCCACGCGGCGGGGAAACAATTTTCGCCGCCGCAATACGCCATCTCTGCGCATAACTAATTAGCGAAAATTGGTTCACCAGAGCAGCGAGAAGAATATTTTTGAGCGCACCGCAAAAATAGAAACCTTAACTAACCTTGGTGCGCTCAAAAATGTTCTGAAGCGTCAGGTGGCACATTGCTGAGCGATATAATTTGCGCCGAAGCCCTCCTGCAACCCCTATAGAACAGTTACACAAAGCGCGGGTAATTTCAGTGGGCTGTTATTAGTGGGCTGTTATTAGCGTTTAGTTCTCCGTAGCGAACAGCTAAATTGCTACTTACGGAAAATGAAATTGGACACCTTATTATTCAAAGATGCATTAATAAAAGAAGCAGCTTCTTCGGTGAGAGTGCGAACAGCAAAAAATGTATAAAATCATGAGTGCGCACATATTTTGGTTTTTGGCGCATATATTTCAGTTAAGCCGAGAAAGTTTGATTAAATGTGAAAGAATGGCGGTTGCGGGCAGCGCGGGGAAAACGCTGTGCCTCCCGCCTATGAGCCCAAGGGAGGTTATATATATGGAAGGGACAGGTTATCGAAGCCCGGCAAGGAGTTCATATTCAAAAAACGCTGCGGAAAGGAGCGTTCCGGTTAAGGCGCACGCGCACCCGCGCACGGATGGCGGCGGCGATAACGATACGGCGTTTGTGGAAACCGTGCTTACGCAGTGCATAATTTCCGGAGTTGTTCTGCTTTTAATTTTGCTAATGTGCTTGGTAAAAACAGATTTTACGCGGGAAATTAGGACAAGCCTAAAAACGGCTTTATCCAAGAACAGCGATTTTTTAAGCGCGGAATCTATAGCTTCGGTGTTTAATTTTTCATTTAGCACACAGGAGGAATCATTGGATGAAAATATTCCGGACGAAAACAACCCGGCTATGGAGCCCGAAAACTCAAGTGCGCCCGTAAAACTAAGCGGCAAGACGGATGCGGCGGGAAAAACCGCAGCAGAAGGCATGATAAGCGATGTGCCCGCACAAACCCCGGCAGGTACGGTAAGCGATGTGCCCGCACAAACCCCGGCAGGTACGGTAAGCGAAATGCCCGCACAAACCCCGGCAGGTACGAATTTAACCGGCGATGCCGTACCAAGCGCGGAAAATCACGGTTTGACGAATGAAATGCGTATAGATGAGGATATATTGGAAGAAATAAATTCAAGGTCAGCAAATTAACCGAAAACATTACCCGTAAAAATGACAAAATATTGTTAATAAATTTTCGTATATTTTGTCAATTTTTTTTTCCAAACCATTGTATTTTATTTTGTGTATGGTATACTGGTATTGGTTGAAAGGGGTGATGCGGATGTTGACAAGCGTTTATTACTACGGACACTACAGGCCATACATTTTAAGCAGCCGTCCTAAAATCGGCGAAGCTAAAAGGCAGCAGTCCGCAAACAAAAACAGCGACCCTGCGACGCGTGAAACATTCGTTTTAAACAATTCACTAAAGAGGGATATTATTAAATACGCGTCAATTCTTTCCGGAACTGTCAATGACCTTAGAGAGTCATCGAAGGATGTTGTATCAGACATTCATAGTTTTAAAAGGATGGCGGCGGAAAAGGGTTTGGATTATGCCAAAAGCACGCTTTCAAACGATATAGAGGGTTTTGTGGAGGCGTATAATCAAAACAGAAACTTAACGGATAAGGATTCAACAAGCAAAGCTCTTAAATTTTTCGTAGATGAT
Organism: Clostridiales bacterium; assembly: GCA_031271295.1. Taxonomy (GTDB): domain Bacteria; phylum Bacillota; class Clostridia; order Lachnospirales; family WQUN01; genus JAISVZ01. The sequence continues at coordinate 2,110 of JAISVZ010000024.1, forward strand.
TTGGCGTATGATGTCAGCATTAGCACATCGTCGTTAGCCAAATACGGCGTAACCGTCGCAGAGGATGATACAATGCAATTCGATACCGAATTTTTTGATAAGCTTAAAAATAAAAATTTGGCCGAGGCAAACAGGGAAAATCATGCTCTTTTCAAAAACATTTACGATTCCACGGGCGAATTTTTAACCATGCCGCTTTCGGAGCATTTGAAGTTTAAGAATTTAGGCTACTATTATAACTATAAAATGGGTACAATTGAAAAAGACTCATTTAAGCTCATTCAATCAGGCATGATTGTAGACAAGGTTGTATAATAGTTAAGGTTGAATAAAATTTTAAAAGACCTGCGCAAACCGCGCAGGTCTTTTTTTAAGAATTTTTTTAAGCGCCGGGTTAGGCTGTTTGAAAGATAAGGATATTCAAATTACGCGCCAATTATCCCGCGTTTACTCTTTTGTATCCCCCGGAAAAACCCGTACAACAATTTTTATAGACAAGTACAAAACGGCAAGCGCGGAGAAAACTCCGGCAAGCCCGTACAGCATTAATTGCAGCGAAAGAGCCGCCATATATAAAACCTCCCGTTCTAAAGCAAATTAAAAACGCGCAGCCGACAGCAAATTACACATAACGAGTAACATAAACAACCGCGCAAATTGGCCTGCCTTGCTACGCGCTTACGCCGCAAGCAGCCAAGGCACTAAGGCCAAAACCATACCGCCCGCGCTTACGCCGCAAGCAGCCAAGGCACTAAGGCTAAAACCATACCGCCCGCGCTTACGCCGCAAGCAGCCAAGGCACTAAAGCCAAAACCATACCGCCCGCGATAGCCGAGGCAACCTGACCGGCAACGTTTGCCGAAACCGCAGGCATTAGTATAAAATTCTGCGGGTCATCTTTTACCGCCATTTTCTGCACCACACGCGCGGACATTGGAAATGCCGAAATCCCTGCCGCGCCAATCATCGGGTTCATTTTTTCCTTACTGAAAAGGTTCAGGAATTTTACAAACAGCACGCCGCCCGCAGTATCAAACACGAACGCCGCCAAACCCAAAACCATTATAAGCAGGGTTATTGGCTGCAGGAATTTTTCATAGTGCATTGTTGCGCCGATTGTTATTCCAAGCAGCAGCGTAACAAGGTTTGCAAGTTCGTTTTGCGCGGCTTTTGAAAGGCGCTCCAATACGCCGCTTTCGCGTATTAAGTTGCCGAACATTAAAAGCCCCACAAGAGGAACGCAAATTGGCGCTAAAATACCCGCCGCAACCGTTACAATTATAGGGAACAAGATAAGCGCTGTTTTGGAAATCTTCTTTTCGGAATTATCCATGCGAATCATACGTTCGTTTTTGGTGGTTAAAAGCCTTATAACCGGCGGTTGGATAATGGGTACTAAAGCCATGTACGAATACGCCGCAACCGATATCGGCCCCAAAAACTGCCGCGCAAATTTAGACGCGACAAAAATGGAGGTTGGCCCGTCCGCCGCGCCGATAATACCTATTGATGCCGCAACCTTTAAATCAATTCCAAGTTCCGGGAACGCCTCGCCCACAAGCGCCACAACAAAAACCGTGGCGAAAATTCCAAACTGCGCCGCCGCTCCTAAAAACAGCATTTTCGGACGGCGAAGCAACGGCGAAAAATCTATCATCGCGCCAACCGCCACAAATATTAAAACCGGGAAAACCTCGGTTAAAATGCCCGCGTTGTAAAACACCTGAAGCACGCCGTCCGCGCCCTCAAATTCCCAAACCGAAGACAGCGGAAGGTTTACAAGTATCGCGCCGAAACCTATCGGCAAAAGCAACATAGGTTCGTAATCCTTTTTTACCGCCAAATAAATAAGCAAACCGCCGATTGCGTACATCACGAAGGATTGCCATGTTAAGTTTGTTACTCCTTGAAGCAGAGCATCCATTAAATATTTTTCCTCCTTATTTTGTTGAAAAATTTACTGCATTAACGAGGGTTACTTTCATTAGGCGGCCGCCCGCCCGCTTAAAATTCCGCAGAATTAACCGTGCGCGGAAAAGGTATAACATCCCTTATATTTGTCATACCGGTTACATACATTAAAAGCCGTTCGAAGCCAAGCCCAAAACCCGCGTGCTTAACCGAACCGTAACGCCTTGTGTCCAAATACCACCAATAGTCGCTTTTGTTAAGCCCCGCTTCGTTCATTGCCGCCTCCAGTACGTTAAGGCGTTCCTCGCGCTGGCTTCCGCCAATAATTTCGCCAACTCCGGGCACAAGTAAATCCATTGCGGCAACGGTTTTGCCGTCGTTATTGCGGCGCATATAAAAGGCTTTAATTTCCTTCGGATAATCCGTTACGAAAACCGGCTTTTTGAAAACCTGCTCGGTTAAATAGCGTTCGTGTTCGGTTTGCAAATTTATGCCCCATTTAACGCCGTATTCGAAGTTATAACCCGATTTTTCCAAAATATCAACCGCTTCTGTGTAGGTAATATGGGCGAAATCGGAACCGGCAACGCCTTGTAAGCGTTCAAGCAGGGCAGGGTCTATAAACTTATTGAAAAAATTCATCTCGTCTTTGGCATTTTCCAGCAGATAATTTATTACATACTTTAGCATATCCTCCGCCAGGCGTTTGTCGTTTTCTAAATCGGCGAACGCTATTTCCGGCTCTATCATCCAAAATTCCGCCGCGTGGCGTGTGGTGTTCGAATTTTCCGCCCTAAAGGTTGGGCCGAATGTGTAAACATCGCGAAACGCCAAGGCAAACGTTTCCGCGCTTAACTGCCCGCTTACCGTAAGGTTTGCCGGTTTGCCGAAAAAATCCTCCGTAAAATCCGCGTTTCCGTTTTCGGTTTTAGGCGGGTTTTGCATATCAAGCGTTGTTACCCTAAACATTTCGCCCGCGCCCTCCGCGTCTATACCGGTAATTATAGGCGTATTTACATAAACAAAATTGCGCTCCTGAAAAAATTTGTGTATCGCAAACGCCGCAAGCGACCTAACGCGAAAAACCGCGGCAAATGTGTTTGTTCGCGGGCGCAGGTGTGATATTGTGCGCAAAAACTCAAAGCTGTGGCGTTTTTTTTGCAACATATATTCCGGCGGGGAAATTCCCTCAACCGTTATCTGCGAAGCTTTTATTTCGTAAGCCTGTTCCGAGCCTGAGCTTTCGGTTACGTTTCCTGTAACGCTTACTGCCGAGCCCACTCCGAGCTTTGAAATTTGCGCAAAATTAGGCAGCGTATTATCAAACACTATTTGAGTGGATGAAAAGCCGCTGCCATCGTTTAATTCTATAAAACACAAGCTCTTGCCGGCGCGCAGGGTTTTAATCCACCCGCCGGCAGTAATTTCCTTACCGATAAAATCCTCATACCCGCGCTTTATATCAATAAGTTTTGTGAACATTTTCTAAAAAAACCCCTTCGCAACAGCTTCGTCCAATTTTTCGTAAGCACTCATTATTACTTCCGCAAAATAATTGGCTGTTTCAAAATACTTTTTTGCGTCTTCGTATAAAATCAGTTCGCCGTAAAGCCGGCCTAATCTTCTTTCTTCTTCAAATTCGGCGGTTATTCCCCTAAGCCTTTTTTCTTCAAATGCGGAACTCATTTTTATAAACATATCCATCTTTTCGTTGAGTTCGGGGGTATTTGCAATTTTATTTTTTAAATCCTGAAGGAGCGCGAATTTTTCGCTTCCAAGCAGTTCGCTTTTAAGGTTGTTAGCGGAGGTCAGTATTTGGTCCATTTCACACCTCCATTATAATGGGCAGAATCATCGGGCTCCTTTTGGTTTTAAGCCATACAAATTCCCGCAGGGATTCTTTTATAGCTGCCTTAATTAACGACCATTCGGTGTTTTTGCGCCAGGAGCACCTATCGAGCGCTTCCGATACCACATTTTTGGCCTCGTCAAGTAAATCCTCGGCTTCTCTAACATAAACAAACCCGCGCGAAATAATTTCAGGGCCCGCAACAATTTCGCTTATTTCCTTATCCACACTTATAACCACAATCATCAGCCCGTCCTGCGAAAGATGCCGCCTGTCCTTAAGCACTATGTTGCCAACATCGCCCACACCCAAGCCGTCTACCAAAATGTGACCCGAATGCACGCTGTTTACAACCTTCGCGTTATCCCGGCTAATTTCAAGAACCTCGCCGTTACTCATAAGGAAAATGTTTTCCTTCGGCATACCCATGTTTTTCGCAAGCTCTTTGTGCTGTTTAAGATGCTTGTATTCGCCGTGAATAGGCATTAGGTATTTCGGCTTAACCAAAGCGTGCATAAGTTTTATTTCTTCCTGTTTGGCGTGCCCCGAAACATGCACTTCCATAAGCCCTTCGTATAAAACGTCCGCGCCTTTTTTCATAAGTTCGTTTATAACCTTTGAAATAAGCTTTTCGTTGCCCGGTATGGGCGAGGCGGAAATAATTATTTTATCCAGTTGGTTAATTTCTACCTGGCGGTGGTCCGAAGCCGCCATACGAGAGAGCGCCGCCATAGGTTCGCCCTGGCTGCCGGTTGTTATAATTGTAAGTTGCTCGGGCGTATAATTTTTAAGTTCCGAAGGTTCTATCATAATATTTTCCGGAACCGTAAGGTACCCCAATTCAATTGCCGTTTTTGCGGCGTTATTCATACTTCGCCCAATAATTACAACCTTTCGGTTGTGCTTGTGCGCGGAGTTAATTACCTGCTGAATTCTGTGAATGTTGGAGGAAAATGTTGCAACAATAATGCGGCTGTCTTCGGAATCGTCGAATATTTGCTCAAATATACTGCCTACCGTGCGTTCTGACATTGTATAGCCTTTTTGCTCCACATTTGTACTTTCGCATAAAAAAAGCAGAACGCCTTCCTTTCCAAGTTCCGCGAAACGCTGCAAATCCATCGCTTCGCCTTGAATGGGGGTATAGTCTATTTTAAAATCCCCCGAATGCACAATGATACCCACCGGGGTTTTAATCGCAAAGGCTACGGAATCCGCTATTGAATGGGTGGTTCGGATAAATTCAACTTCGAAACAACCCGCTTTTACCGTTTCGCCCGGCAAGATACAATAACTTTCGGCTTTTACATCGTGCTCTTTAAGTTTGTTATCCACAAGCCCAAGCGTAAGCTTGGTTGCGTAAATTGGTACGTTCATTTCCTTTAAAAAATATGGTATAGAACCGATATGGTCCTCGTGACCGTGCGTTAAAAATAACGCCTTCACCCTGTCCCGGTTTTTCGTAAGATACGAGTAATCCGGAATAACAAGGTCTATCCCCAGCATGTCGTCCTCGGGGAACGCAACTCCGCAATCTATAATAATAATGTCGTCGCCGTACTCCAATACCGTCATGTTTTTTCCTATTTCACCAAGGCCGCCTAAAGAGACAACCTTTAGCGACGGTTTTCTATCCGCCAAAAATTAAACACCTCCAAGGTCGTAACTGTCGCCCGAAGATGAACGGAACAGCCTGGCTACCGCGTCAAACTCGTCGTCATCTTCTATGGGCTCGTAATAAAATTCATCGCCTCCGGCGGGAACTTCCTTAAAAATTGAGGCTTCCTGTTCCGTATCCTCATCTTCCATTTCGTCCGCTTCCACCGTAAGGTAGTACATACTTCCTTTATATTCAAGCTTGTCCAGCACCGCAAGCTCAATTTCCTCGCCTGTTTCCTCGTCCGTTATCGACAAAAATTCTAATTCATCGCCTTCGCCGTATTCGTCGTCTAAATCGAAAATATCCGTGTCGTTATCTTTCATAATTGCCTCCTTTAATGTTTGCTTCCCGCGCGAAAATAGCCTTTTTCTTTTTTATTATTTGCCGTGTAAGCTGTCTAAATACCCTTGCAGAATAAATACCGCCGCCATTTTGTCAATAACTTCTTTTTGCTCGCTCCGCTTAAGATTCGCTTCGCGAAGGTAACGCGAAGCTCCGATTGTGGAATAGCGCTCATCCCACAAAATAATTTCCGCTTTTTTGAAGTTTCTGCCAAGGCGCTCTTTAAACTCTAAAGTTTTTTCGCACCTTAACGAAGCGGTTGCGTCGGTTTTAACAGGATACCCTAATACCAACGTTCCGGTGCCGTATAGCTCAATAATTTCCCCAAGCCTTGCTATGCTCTTTTTTATGCTGCTTTCGTTTTCTCTTCGGATAATTTCAACACCGAAAGCAAAAACACGCTTTTCGTCAGAAACCGCCACGCCTATTGTGCGCTCGCCGTAATCAAGCCCTAAAATACGCATAGTTATTCGGCGGTGTTTTTAAGGTAAGACATAACGATTTCCTCTAACAGTTCGTCGCGTTCAAGCTTGCAAATTGTTGACCTTGCGTTGTTAAAGCTTGTAATGTAGGTGGGATCTCCGGAGAGAATATACCCTACAATTTGATTTATGGGATTATAGCCTTTTTGCTTAAGCGCGGAACAAACCATAAGGATAATATCCCTCGCTTCGTTTTTGGCTTGCTTATCCATGTTAATGAAGGTTTGCGTTTCAGACAGGCCGCTTTTCATATTTTCAGCTCCTTAGGAATTTATAGGCGGATAACGCAGTTTTGCGCACAGCCGCCTTATATTATTTAAATATTCCCCTTACATGCCAGTAGTATAATATACTTTTTCTTAATGCGCAATAATTTTCGAACCGGCGAATATGACTATAATTTACAGTTATCCGCATTGCTGCTGTATAAGCTTTTAAGAAGCTCGTACAATTGCGGGGCGGATTTTTTAAGCATCGTTGGGCGCTTTTTTACGTTGTCGTAATAACAGTGCCGCGTTTCCCCCAGAGCCCTAACCTCGCCGCTTTTTGAATCCGTAACAGTATATGAAAGCGCCATTTTCATGTTTTCTAAGCTTGTTATTTCTACGGATATATTTACGGTATCCGGAAAACGCACCATCGACTTGTATTCGCAGTATACGCTAAGCAGCGCAAAATCAACGCCCTGCTCTATGGATTTTTCGTAGCCGAAACCGAGCTGCTCCATTAAATCCACCCGCGCTTCCTCAAACCAGCGTATGAAATTTGAATGGTGGATAATTCCCATTTGGTCTGTTTCGTAGTAATTTGCCTTTCTTGCGTAAGGTTTCGCGTCCATGACATAATACCTCCCCTAATTTATATTCTATTTTACCCAGTATTCTTTGCCGTCATCCGTTCGTTCCATTAAGCCTTGCTCTATTAAACACCGGCGCAGTATCGCGTAATCCGTATAAATACCTTTTAGTACGGTGTTTATTTCTTTCTCCGTATATTTTTTGCCTTTTTCAAATTGTTTTATAATAGTTTCCAAAATAAAAAGCCGCTTTTTATCCTTGTTTTTTTTAAAATCAAAGGTTTTAAGCACCAAAGGCGAAACGGAAACAAAAAGGCTTTCCGTCATTTTTTCGGCTTCGGTTAAAACTTTTTCCGGCGGCGCGGTTTTATCCTTTTCTTCCAACAGTTCGCTCAGCGCCAATATTAACTTTGCCTGCCTAACCTTTTCCTTATAACTAAAGCGCTGATACCGGACGGTGGAGGGGGTGATATTCATTTTTTGCGCAATTTCCTTATCCGGAATATTGTTGTACGAATTTCGCAAAAATTCCTTTTGGGTATCGGTTAAGCCCGTTTGTGCCTTGTCCATAAGCAGCAAGCTTTCAAAAACCGTACCGTGTTTTTTTGTAATATGAAACCTCATGGATTTTTCGGCGTTAACCAAGCGGTTGCCTGCTTGGTATATATCTCCTTCCTCGTACTGTTTGCCGCAGAATAAACAGGTATAGGTTTGGGTTTTGGCGTTGAAAAAAAAACCGTTTTTCAAATCCGCCGCAGTTGCGTTTTCATAATTGGTTTTCACAAACATTCACTTCCGTTTCGTAGTTTAATGCCAACATAATATAATTTTGTTTGCGATTTGTCAATACGTAACCGGGCAAAGCGGAAACGGATAAAATTATCGGGCTCTTTTGTAAAAAAATGTGATAAAAAATCCAAAGCTGTTAATAATATCTATATAAAATTTTCCAAGTAAAATCGGGAGTGGTGAAATGGAAGCCCTTGCGGGAATATTGATAGGTACTCAGTTAGTTTTCACAGTTATAGCGGGTTTGTATTTTTATACAAACTTAAAGGCGCAGAGCAATTCTAAAAACGTTATCGGAACTGAAACGAAAAAAGAGCTTGAAAAAATGCGGCGTTTGCGCCAAATAAAACTCAGCGAGCCGTTGTCTGAAAAAACGCGGCCTGCTAACTTTGACGAAATAATAGGGCAAACAAAAGGGATACGCGCGCTCAAGGCGGCGCTGTGCGGGCCAAACCCGCAGCACGTAATAATTTACGGCCCTCCCGGCGTAGGCAAAACGGCGGCCGCGCGAATAATTTTAAAGGATGCGGCAAAACGCGCGGATTCGCCTTTTAAAGAGAACTCACCGTTCGTGGAAATAGACGCGACAATTTTGCAGTTTGACGAGCGAAGCATTGCAGACCCGTTAATCGGCTCCGTTCACGACCCTATTTATCAGGGCGCGGGCATTTACGGGCAGGCGGGCGTGCCCCAGCCCAAGCAAGGCGCGGTAACAAAAGCGCACGGCGGAGTGCTCTTCATAGACGAAATAGGGGAGCTTCATCCCGTGCAAATGAATAAGCTCTTGAAAGTTTTGGAGGATAGGAAGGTATTTCTGTCGAGTTCGTACTACTCAAAGGAGGATACGAACATACCAAAGCATATTCACGATATATTCGGCAACGGCCTTCCTGCGGATTTTCGGCTTATAGGCGCAACAACAAGGCGTCCGGAGGATATCCCTCAGGCGCTTCGCTCAAGATGCACCGAAATTTTCTTTAAGCCGCTGTCCGGTTCGGATGTGGCAAAAATAGCGTCAAACGCTATGTCTAAAATTAATTACTCGTTTCGAGACGGCGTTACATCGCTTATATGTTCGTATTGCAGTAACGGCCGCGATACGGTTAACCTTGTGCAAACCGCCTCGTCCGTGGCGCACCTTAATAACCGCAGCTTTGTTACGCAAGAGGACGTCGAGGAAGTGATAGAATCCGGGCAATACGCGAAAAACTTAAATAAAACAATTAAGCCGGAGAAAAAAACGGGCGTTGTTAACGCACTTGCGGTTTTCGCCGGATGCGGGCAGGTTATGGAAATAGAGGCGTCGGCGGTGCGGTCCCGCGAAAAGGGAAAAGGTTCGCTTAAGGTAACGGGTATTATTAATGAAGAGGAAATATCTACTGGCAGCGGCAAGTTAAAAAGGCAGGGAACTGCGGCAATGTCGGCGGAAAACGCGATTACGCTGCTTTCGAAATATGTTCGAAATATCAAGGATTATGATATTCACATTAATTTTCCGGGCGGAGCTCCAATAGACGGGCCTTCCGCGGGTATTGCTATATTTACCGCGGTTTTTTCAAGCCTAACAGGGCTTCCCGTTCCCACAACTGTTGCAATGACGGGTGAAATATCAATTAAAGGCAAGGTAAACCCCGTGGGCGCGGTGGCGGCTAAAATTGAGGGGGCAATAGAGGCGGGAGTAAGTAAAATTTTTGTCCCGGCGGATAATTTTCAGAATAACTACGCCAATTACCCGGCGGATATTATTTATGTGAAAAATATTAAGGAGCTTTTAGACAAACTTATTGAGGATAACCCGGATGACGAAGCGGTGCTCTTCGGCCAAAAGAGTATGGCGGGAGTTTTAACGGCGCAGAGCGTAAAGACTCTTTGAGGTAATTCGCGTAAATTTTTTATTTTTATAAACTGGTAACAGCGCCCCTTAATGTGCTATAATGTTCAAAGCCGTTACAAAAAGGGGTAATAAAAATTGAGATACCGCCGACGCAAATCAAAAATTGTATGGATTATAATCATAATTTCTTTTATAATAATCGGGGTTTTACTTGTTTTGCATTATTTTTTCGGCAAAACAGCTTCGGTTTCAACAACGGGTATCATACCCAATCTTTCAGGTTCTGAGGAAATCGCCGGTCAAAACAGCGCCGCCCCATCAGACGAAAACCAAGGCATTTCCTCCGGCGCGTTGCCGGGCGGCGATGAATATAAAATTTCATTTATAGAAGACTATTACAAACAGCCTCCGCTTAATTACACCATGCATAACAAACCGCTTCCGGTTGCCGCAAAGGGAATTTACGTTACCGCAAACCGCGCGGGTATTGCCGAATACTTCGACGGTTTTTTCGCCGTCTGCAAGGAAACGGAAGTTAACGCATTGGTTATAGACGTTAAAACGGATGTTGGGGAAATAACCTTTAAAGGCGAAATACCCATAGCCGACGAAATGGAGCTTTCGGTTAACTACATTCCAAACGTTCGCAGCGTAATAAAAACTTTAAACGACAACGGTATTTACCCGATAGCCCGTATAGTTGCGTTTAAGGATAACGGCGCGTGCGAAAAACGCCCGGATTTATACATTAAAAACGCGGACGGCAGCCTATGGAGGGATTCAAGCTCGCTTGAAAGCGCGTGGCTTAACCCGTACAACAAGGATTCGTGGGATTATATTTTGGAAATAGCCAAAGGCGCGGTGGATATCGGCTTTAAGGAAATCCAGTTCGACTATATCCGTTTTGATACCTCCGGCCGCTTGGATGATGCGGATTTTGGCGATACCGGCGGTAAAACGCGCATTGAAATAATTAACGAATTTACAAAATACGCCTGCGAAAAAATAAGCGGCTGGGGAGCGTATGTTTCCGCGGACGTATACGGAACCGTTATAGCAAGCGAGGTGGACGCGAATATAGTAGGGCAGGATTATAGGCAGATGGCTTCGTATTTGGATTATATCTGCCCAATGGTTTACCCTTCCCACTACGCGAACGGCACCTTTAATATAGACTACCCGGACACTGAGCCATACGAGGTTATAGATAACGCAATGAAACTTTCCGCTAAGGCTCTTGAAGGGTTAGAGCACCCGGCGGTTGTTAGGCCGTATCTTCAAGGGTTTACGGCAACGTGGCTTCGAAACGGCAGCCGGTATATTGCTTACACGCCTGAAGAAATAAAGGCGCAAATACAAGCCGCAAGCGATAACGGCATTGGTGAATGGATAATTTGGAACCCTTCGGCAAATTACGACGCAGCAAGTTTTGAGCCGGAAAATAATTTGCTGTAAACGGCGCACAATATAAAAGCGGGGCGTATTATGATAGATAAAGAGAAAATTATTTTGATGACACAGCTTGCCGTGTACGACAAACACGGCGCAGAAGCAGACCGCCGAATTAACGACTATTTCCTTCACGACTTTATTTACAAAAACAACATGTGGACAAGGTTTTCGGTTATTTTAGGCTCGATAATTCTTTACTTTTTTTATATGCTGCACAGGATTTTTAACGAAGGCTTGGATATTATGACACTCGATTATATCGCCGAGCTTAAAAAAATGGGTTTGTTTATTCTTGTTATAGCGGCTGTTTATACGGTTATTGGCAGTATAAAATCCTCTTACGATTACCGCCAAAGCCAAAAGAAGATAAGCGAATACTCCAAACGCCTCAGCGTGTTAACAGGCGAATATGACGAAGGTTTAGAAGAGGAATACGAAGATTCAGAAGAGGAAACAGGGGAGGGCACAGATGTCGGCTATAGAGACGATCTTTTATATACGCGCGATTTTGATTAATATATATAAAAGGTATGAAACGGTTTTTAATTTTTTATTCAGGTTTTTAGTTGGTATGAGCCTTTTCGGAATTATCAACAAAATAGGTATGCAGCGCGAAGAGCTTGAATTTGTGGGAGCGTACTTTACGGGAACCAAACTTATTCTCGTATCCTTCGTATTTGCTCTTTTGCCTTCAACGGCGTCTTTTGCGCTAATGGCGGTAAGTATTTTCGTTCAATTATCCTCGCACCTCGAACTGTCCATTTTCGTTTTTTTGGGGCTTATTTGCCTTATTCTTTTTTACATCCGAATGGCGCCTAAGGAATGCTGGCTTATAGTTTTTACGGTTTTGGGGTTTTATTATAATGTTCCGTACATAGCGCCCGTTTTTGCGGGAATGTACTTTTCGCTTACCGCGGCTATTCCTATAATTATCGGAGTTTTTTTGTGGGACTACGCGCCGCGCGTAATGGATTTAATGGCTCTTGAATCCGCCGGGCTTGATTTTATGAAATTGCCGTCCACCGTAGGGCCGGTTATAGAGGGGCTTCTAAACGGCCTTACCGCGAACTATTCGTGGGTTTTCGTAGCCTTTGTGTTTTCCATGACGATTCTTATCGTTTATGTGGTATCGCACCTTTCAATGGATTACGCAAAGATATACGCAATATTATTCGGCTCTTTGCTGTGTATGATAGGGCTGTTTTTGGTAAGCACAATAGCGGATTTATCTATGGGCGGCGCTTCAATTTTTATTTATTCCGCGTTGTCTGTTGCCTTGATGTTTATAATTCATTTCTTCGATTTGGCGCTGGATTATAAGCGCGCGCAGCGCGTGGAATTTTCCGACGACGACAATTATTATTACGTAAAGGTAATACCGAAACTTATAGTTACCGAAGCGCGGCAGAGGAAACGCGTAAAACCGGCGAAAAATATAAAAAACGCGGAGTATTTCAGCGACGAATATGATTACGGCGATAAAGGGGAGCGAAGCGCGGAGCGAAAACGCGTATCTTCGGATACCGAAACGCGAAGAGCCGTTACCGGGCGGCGAATGTCCGATACCGAAACGCGAAGAGCCGTTACCGGGCGGCGAATGCCGGATACCGAAACGCGTTCCCATTACGCAAGAGGCGGCAGGGGAGAGGCGGGCGTCGATTACGCCGACGATGATATATCCGGTACGCGGGTGCGTGTTTCGGAAAGAACACGTGATGCAGGGCGTGAAACCTCGCGGCGCGGAACATACGACGATGAATAAAAACCGGTTTTAAAATTGTTTGAATGGGGAGGTGTGCAATGATGGATGCGTTAAGGGATATTTTTACGGGCGTATTAACATTTCGCATACCGGAGATACGCATACAGGACATTATAGATATACTTATTGTGGCGTGGCTTATATACAGGGTAATGATGTGGATTAAAAGCACAAGGGCATGGTCGCTTTCAAAGGGCGTTGTTTTTGTGCTTGTAACCTTTTTGCTTTCAAATTATTTTGGCTTTTACACGCTTACATGGCTTATAACAAACGGCGCGAGCGCTGGTATTATAGCTCTTATTGTTTTGTTTCAGCCTGAAATTCGCCGCGCTCTGGAGGATATAGGCAAAAACAAGTTGCTTCCGGTTATAACGCTAACCGGCGACGACGACGATGCGGACGATATTACAAGCCAAATAACAGACGCGGTTTTTGATATGGCGAAGGTAAAAACGGGCGCGATTATTTTAATTGAGCGCAAGGTAGGGCTTGGCGACCATGAAAAAACCGGAATAAAAATAGACGCGCTTTTTTCGGAGCAGCTTCTTAAAAACATTTTTGAGGATAAAACACCGTTGCACGACGGCGCGGTTATAATAAAAGGCAGGCGGATTGCGGCGGCGGCGTGTATTTTACCTCTTACGCAAAGCGAAATAGGGCACGATTTAGGCACAAGGCACCGCGCCGCCGTTGGCGCAAGCGAGGTATCGGACGCGGATATTATAGTGGTATCGGAAGAGACGGGCGCGGTATCTTTGGCTCGTCAGGGCAGGTTATACCGGCGGCAGTCAAAGGAACAAATTTTAAAACTGCTTGAGAGGCCCAAACACGAAAAGAAAAAGGTGTTTTGGAAAGGGTGGCAGGGTATTGAAAAAGATAAGTGATTTATTATTCAAAAATATATTTTGGAAACTTTTGTGCGTTTTGCTTGCCGCGCTTTTGTGGCTTGTGTGCATAAATGTTGTTAATCCCATTGTAACGCGCAGTTTCTCCAACCCGCTTACAATAAAAAACCTTGATATTGTGGAATCGAACGGTTATATACTGCTTAACCGGGAAGAGCTTGAAAACCAGCTTATTTCCGTATCGGTGCGCGGCGTTAACAACAGTTTTTCTCAGGTATCGGCAAATGCTTTCGCGCCTTATATAGACGTAAGCCCCATAGATTACCTTCACCAAACCAATATCGGAACCAATCAGCCGCTAATCGTGCATGTTGACCGGATAGGGGCGTCCGCCATGTCCAACTTTTCGGCGGATTCTATCCAAACCAACCCCTTAACCGTAAATATCAGGTTAGATAAAATTACGCAGGTATCCAAGCCGGTTACGGTAAATATAACCGGGGACGAGATGGAATCCTACGTGGCTCTTCCGGGGCATACCGAGCCGGAAACCATAACAATAACCGGTCCTTCAACGGTTTTAAACCGAATAAGCACCGTATCGGTTGAGGTTGACGTTACCGGAGCTTCGCAGGATGTTTCGGTAAAACTCGTGCCGCAGATTATTGATGTGGATAAGCGCGATATTACAAGCCAGGTGGAACTTAGCGAGGAATTTGTGGAAATAAGAATTCCGGTTAATATGTACGCAAAAATTCCGATTCAGCAAAATTACACAGGTTCGGTTGCCGAAGGGTACGCGGTTACATCTATCAGCAAAAGTATAGATTTTGTTGAGGTTGTGGGCACAAAAGAGGATATAGCCAAGTTAGAGCAAATTGTTCTGCCGGATTTAAACCTCTCCGGCTGGACGGCGACGGATTCAAGGTCCTTCGATGTTAGGCCGGAGCTTATAGATACGTCGCTCAGTGTGGTTAACGGAACGCCCAACGAAGTTGTAATTACCGTTAATATTGAAAAACAAATAGAGAAGGAAATAACACTAAACGCGGAGGATATCAGAATAATAGGCATGTCCGGCAGCGAATGGGAATTTACAATTCCGGGCGGCGAAATAAGCTTTGTAGTAAAAGGGCTTGCGGAAAAGATTAACGCCTTTAACGCATCCCAGGTGCTGGATGCGTCCGCGAACGTATCGGCGCTGGAACCGGGAACACATCAGGTTAACGTTTCGGTTCTTTTGCCGCAGGGAATAACGCTTGGAGGCGAGCAGCCCGTAATAGAGGTTATCGTTGCCGAGGCGGGCGCGGATACGGACACTGATACGGACACCGAGGCGGATTCGGAATCGGATGGCGCGGGCGAAGAAGTGGGGCAGCCGGGCGAGGACGCGGACGGTGAAACGGAGCAGCCGGGCGAAGATGGCGAAGCTGAGTAGCCGGACGGAGACAGCAAAGACGGCGAAGCGGATGGGGTTAACGCGGGGTAGGCGGCGATACCGGCGTTTTGTTGCGGGCGAGCGGGCTTTAGAGGACGACGAACCCGCGCTTGCACGACGTGGTTGAGGATACGCCCGTGTCTTTTGACGAACTGGCAAAGCAGGGCATACCATTGCAGGTTTTGGATATACTGAGGCTCTTAACGCATAACAGCGCCGAAGGGTATATGGATTATATTCACAGAATTGCCGGCAGCGCAAACCAAACGGCAATTGAGATAAAGTTAGCCGACTTGCGCCATAATTCCGATATTTCAAGGTTAGATGAAGCTGACGGCAAAGCTTATGAACGTATTGAAAAATATAAAAAAGCAATTGAGGTTTTGGGATCTGCGCCAAGCAAAAACCAAGCCTTGAAGCCGCGTTCTTTGGCAGAAGAGCGATTATTGTAAATGTTGATGAAAGCCGTTTCAATGGCTGTATCATATCTTTCACGCTTTTGCAGGCGGAGAAACTTCCATAGTTACGTCGCAAACTGTAACTTTTCGCCTTTTCGTATCTCAAATTGAGGATATAACCTCTTGCGAAACACTAATAAACGGCGTTATAATTGGTGCAAGAAAGGGAGGGTGATGAGTGAGTGTCAATCAAAACGGAAGATATCATCATGAAGAGCATGATGGAGCTTTTCAAGGGCGACGCCATTAAGTTCTTCGGGATAGATAAAAATATAGTATCGGTTGAGCGAACGGAGCTAACGCAAATAAAGGCAATGCAAAAAACCGACGATTGGATGCTTAAAGCGGAGGATGGTTCATATATCCACGTTGAGTTTCAAACTACACACAGCTTGGAGGATTTATCCCGGTTTATGTTAGC
>JAISVZ010000028.1 GCA_031271295.1 Clostridiales bacterium
CAAAATATACCGTTAAGAATAGAAGCGCCGACAACGGCAAGAATGTATAGCGAAGGAAATCGCAGGTTCAATTACGGATATAAATATTTTGAAGCGGTATATGAAAATCTTCATATAACCGAATTTATCGAGAAATTCCTTAAGGACAATAAATTTCGCGGCGAATATGAACCTGCAAACATATTCAAGTTTTTAGTTCTGCTGCGATTGATGTCTCCCGATTCAAAACGCGCTTCATTTCAAATGAAGGAATGTTTTTATGGCATGGTCACAGATTTCGATTTGGCGGAAATTTACAAAGCGCTTGATAATATTTCAGATTTTGAAGTTAAATTGCAGCGCCATCTTAATGAGCGAGTAAAAGAGAGCATCGGGCGAGACATGTCTTTTGCGTTTTATGATGTAACTAATTATTTTTGTGAAATAGATTTTCCTGACGGCGAGGATGATTTACGCAAGCGCGGCGTATCAAAAGAACATCGTGTAGACCCTATCGTAGCAATGGGGCTGTTCATGGACGGTAATGGCTTGCCTGTCAATATGTCTATATTTCCCGGCAACACAAGCGATTCAATTACTTTGCGGCCAACAATGAAGGATATTAAAGAGTCCTATGGGCTTGGACGGTTGGTTGTAGTCGCGGATAAAGGAATGAACTCGTCAGGCAATATAAACGCAATAGTCAACGCGGGGGATGGATATTTATTCTCACAAATACTAAAGGGGAAAAAAGGACAACGCTATCATGCGCAGCTCTTTGACGAATACGGATGGGTTTCAAATGAAAGCGGCACATACCGTTACAAAATGTTTGAAGAAGAATACAAAGGAAAAGACGCAGAGGGAAAGACGGTAAGCCGAACCCGCAAGGTTCTTATTTATTGGGATAAAGCTAACGCGGATATATCAAAACGCAAACGGAACGAAAAACTTGAGAAAGCGGCGTTTTCGGTAAAAAACAATGCTTACGGCATAAAAAAAGGCGTTGACGAATACACGAAAGAAAATATCATAGACAAAGAATCCGGCGAAGTTCTTGAAAACACTGTAAAAAAGCGGAGTGTAGATATAGAAAAGGCAGAAAATGATTCTCTGTATGACGGATATTTTTGTATTATTACAAGCGAGCTTGATTACGATGAGCGGAAAATGCGGCAGGTGTACGGCGGTTTGTGGAAAATAGAACAGTCATTTAGGATAATGAAGTCAGACCTTTATGCCCGTCCTATATTCGTCAGCAAAAACAGTCATATTAAAGCTCACTTTTTAATCTGTTTTGTCGCGCTGTTAATCATGCGCATCATTCAGTACCGATTAAAGGAAAGAGCGGTGTCCGCCGAACGGATAACTCGCGCGCTAAACAGTGCGGTTTGTCATATTTATAAGGGCGGCGTGGTTCATCTTTTGGATGTTGGGGGCGCGGTAGAGTTCAAGAAAAGGCTCAATAAAAAAGGCAATCTTGTCGATACCCTCGAACATACCAACAAAGATGAAATTGCGTCAGACTACGGCCTTATTCAAGAGTTGTTCAAGAGCGATTTATACAATGTTTATCAAAGGCAGGAATCGTTTAACAAATCACTCAAAGGCATTTCATTATAGTGGAGGCAAAATAAGTGAATAAAAAAATCATTGTCGTTTGCGGATATTTGGCCGGCGGAAAATCCACTTTTGCCAAAAGATTATCAAAAGAATTGAATGTGCCGTACTTTATAAAAGATACATTTAAAATGCAATTATGTGCAAATATTGAGGTTCTGAACAGGGAAGAAAAAAGCAGGTTCTCTGCCGTCACTTTTGACGCGATGATGTATGTTGCAGAGCGGTTCATGGAAACAGGATTTCCTATAATCATTGAAGGGAATTTTGCGCCAAGGGGGATAAAGAAAATTGATGAAGCCGGTGTTATAAAGTCGCTGATTGATAAATATGACTATCGTGCGCTTACTTATAAATTTATCGGTGATACTAAAATTCTGCATAAAAGATTCACCGACCGTGAAAAACTGGCGGAGCGCGGTTGGGTTAATCAATTTGACGAAGGTGAGATACCATATGAAAAATTTAACATATGGTGTCATAATCTTGATGATTTTAACGTAGGCGGTATTGTTACAACCATTGACACAACTGATTTTCTCAATGTTGATTTTGAAATCCTCATAGAAACGGCGAGGTCATTTTTTTCGCCCGAAAAATAACTTCGCCTTTAGCATAACAATAAATATTTATCTTTTTAGTTCAAAAACCCATTGATAGCAATGGTTATTGGCTTTGGATATCTCAGTTACTATAAAAGTCAGGTTATACCATAAAATAGGACGCTAATTAAACGCCGCACGAAAGAAAATCCCGCGCGGCGTTTCCTGTTAGGTCGTGATTATTATGAAGGGCGATATTTGCTATAATCAGTCCGGATATTACGACCCCACCGCCGGGCAAGCCCTTGAAAACATTATTAAAGCTGAAGCCAAAGCAAAACCCGCGGCAAACAAGAGAAAAAGGCGCAAGCGGAAGCCTAAGAAAAAAGCGGCGCAGGGAATTGCACTTAGCCAACAAACGGAACG
>JAISVZ010000060.1 GCA_031271295.1 Clostridiales bacterium
TTAGATTAATCCGATATTTTTTATTTCTTCCCATTTTGTCCACCGCCGTTTCTTTTATTATAACATAAAACGGCGGTGTTTACTACATATATTTCCTAAATTTCAATGGTACGTTACAGTAGGTACTTTTAAGTAACTATTGGGAATATCAATGTTTAGGAGGTAGTTCTATGTTAAAAAGATACGATTTACCGGCTTGCCCGGTGGAAACCGCGTTAACCTTAATGGGTGATAGGTGGAAGCTTTTAATTGTACGGGATTTACTAACGGGTACAAAACGCTTTGGCGAGCTGAAAAAATCCCTTAACGGGATTTCGCAAAAAGTATTAACGCAACACCTGCGCATTATGGAGGAAAATGAGCTTATATGCAGAGAAGTTTTCGCGGAAGTGCCGCCGAGGGTAGAATATTCATTAACAACGTTGGGAGAGAGTTTAAAGACAATTCATGACGCTATGTGGCGGTGGGGTGAAGAGTATAAGGAAAAATTAGCGCCATAAATAATTTTTCGAGAGAATTTCTTGAATCTCTTCAATTTATCTTTTCCTGACGATAGTATTAATGAGTGGAGAAATAAATTGAAAGGGGCGGTATAAATGTCTGAAAAAGAAATAAATTTAATTGAAAAATATGCCGCTCAAAAGGGATTTGTAATTAAGGAAGTAATAATTTTAAAAGACGCGGCTATGCATATAAAGGTGCGAAAAATGAACGCGGAAGCGGTGGGCGCGTGGGAAACGGAATTTACTTTTGCGGATTTTGCCGAGTTTAAAAAGAAAATCGCGTTAAAAACAAAACATGTAAGGAAAAACGGGCAGGCGTATGAAAAGAACATCAGGAAAAAGGAAACGGTTGCCCTGCGTAAAATTGAGAAATACAAAAAAAGCAGCGACAGAGCAAAGGATATTCATGTGAAATACGCGGAGGTTTTTCGCGGCGTATTCGAGCAAATTCAAAAGGGTTTGGAAACAGGAGAAGGCGCGGGCGCGGAATTTTTGGAGATTTTTTCGCAGCAGTATTTGGCGGAGTTTAACAAAATACTGCCGTATCACCATAACATTTCAAGAAAGGCGAATTTGCACGAGCTTACAAAATCCTACAAGGACGCGGTAAAAAACAGGCTGTTTAAGTATTTGGCAAGCCATATAAAAGCGTACAAGGCAAACCCGGACAACGAATATAAAAGCCGCATTTTGGTATCCGAATCCGTACACGGCGGCGCGGTTATTCTGCAAAAAGGTTACAAAATAAATTATAAAAAACTGCGCCGCAATTTTATGCGTATGGCGGCTAAAGCGGTACAATTTACAAAATCGTTCGGCGCAAGTTATAAAACCGTACACGACAGAGTTTTTTTCAGCAATTATATTTCCGAAAGTAAACCCACCTGCCGCGAGGATATGGGTTATACGCAGTTTAAAAACCTTGTTTTGCTGTGCATAAATAAAAATATTACGGACGGGGTTAACCCAAATAAGAAAGCTCTTCTTCTGTTACCAGTGTCGATGCTCGGTTTTGGCGTAAAAACCGGGTCGGATAATTTTTTTAGAAGGGAAAATCCGATTAAGCCGGAAACGGATTATCCGGAATTATTTGAAAACCCGGAACGCATACCGCCGGAAAATGCCAAAGGAACGGGAGGCAGCTTAAATTCGGGGTCGTTTTTCCTAAAGGCATCGGCGAAAGTTGCTCCGTTTGCCGCGGCTGCGGTTTTAGTTTTTACCGCAAGCGCCCCTATTGGCGAGGCTGCGCAAAACGGCGGTATTTCTCCGCAAAATTATATCGCGGCGGGCGAACCCGGTTTTGGGTTGGACTTTTTGCCGTTTGGTTTAGGAGATTTTTTAGAGGACGAAATAGATAAAATTGCCGCAAGCGAAGCGCTGAAACACGAACAAAATGGAGATGGCGGCGAAAACGCGGCAAGTGAAAAAAATGAAAACGCTGAAACAGGCGTGAGCGGCGGCGCCGGAGTAAGCGATTCGCCGGGCGGCGGCGCGGGTTCGGGCGGCGGCGAAAGCGGTTCAATAGGCGGCAGTTCGCCCGGAAGCGGCGGCACAGGCGAAAGCGATACCCCGGATGGCGGCGCAAGTTCCGTCGGCGGCGAACAGGGTGTAGCATCCGGCAGCAATAGCAATCCGCAAGAAGCAAACCCGCAAGACGGGGAGAGTTCTTCTTCAAACAACAACCCGGCACAGACTGATGCGGGCAGCAAAGCGAACGAAGAACCTAACGAGAGTTTAGGCAATGCCCAAAACAATAATTCGCCGAATGAAAACGCAGGCGAAAAACCGGGCGAAGCACAAGCAAATGCCCAAGAAAATTCCCCGGCTAATACGCCCGGCGATCCACCGGCAAATGCGCAGGAACCCCCCCAGGCTAATGCGCCCGGCAATACCCCTACGCAAAGTAAGCCGCCAGTAGATTTCGTAAATGCCGATACGCGGTTTAATCCGCAGGTTCCGCAAACACCGGAAAATATGGAGCAATTGCTTAACTCAAATTATAAAAGAGTGCCGCAGTGGCAAATGCCGGATAATTTGCCCATATACGATGATACTTATAAGGGAAATCCTAAAACCGGGTATTAAGGGTTATCGGCGTTACCGGAACGCCGTGTAAATAACGGTTAACTGTTACAGCAGCCGCATCAAATTTTGAGCGTTTTGTTTCGCTTCCTGCGCGGATTGGATAAGCATTTGCTTTATTTCTCCGTCGCTTACCGAGTTCGCGCAGGAACTTAACTTCGAAGCAACGCTAAGGTGGCATGTTACAACCTCGCGGATAGAATCTAATTCGCTTTGTGTGAAATTTGCCATAGTTTTCTCCTTTGTGCCAAAAATTTCTTAAATTAGTAAACTTTAATGCTTATTATTGCCGGATATACCCCCGCTAAAACATCTTTCTTTCCTTGACGCTACATAAGAAAACTAATATAATTCATTCGTTAACGCGCTTTAAAGCTGCCGATAAGTAATGTGTGCACGAAACTTTTCGAACTTTACAGCCCTGAAAACTTAAAGGACGTGAGTTTATGTTTTTTTTCCCAATTTTCCTCGTACTCGTTTTGACACTTAATTACTTTATCTGGCGTAGCAGCAAACGCAGCCGCACAATGCCAAATTTTATTGAGGACGAACGTTTGGCAAACGCCGCGCGCAAAAAGGATATTCCGGAGGAAATTCGCGTATATGTAAACAAGGAAGCCCTTCCTTTTGCCGAATATGAAAGCGGCAACCCTAAATACGCGCCGCTTATTCGGGTGCAAAAAGCCGCGGAGGCTAAGATTGGTCTTGAAATGCTCAAACTTCCCCACGGAATGAATAATATTGATATAAAACTTGCCTACGGAGTTTCGCAGTTTGAATATGTTGTCCGGTTGGAAGAAAATTACGAAAACTGCGTTATGGCTTTAATATTTTGGGCGGAGCAGCTTTACAAGGCGGAAATGTTCACACAGGCGGAAGATGTGCTAAAAGAGAGTATCCGTATAAAATCTGACCACAGTAAGAGCTACACCATGCTCTGCGATATATATGTAAAGCTTTCTTATGCGCAAAAGTTAGATGAGCTTTTTAACGCGGTTACAAACGACAATTTTATGGAGCATAACCATATGGTAAGAAACAAAATCCGCGCCTATTTGGCACGCGGCAAAGCAAAAATGGAGGATAACTCATGAACATCGGAATTTTCACCGAAACCTTTAAACCGCAAATAAACGGTGTTGTTACATCCATTTCTATTTTGGAAAACGAACTTACAAAAATGGGGCACAAGGTATATATTTTTACCGCCGCAGACCCTAAAAACACGGAAAAATCTCCGCGAATTTTCCGCCTGCCAAGTTTTCCGTTTTATTTTTTACCCTCAATGCGAATTGCCTTTTTTTACCCACCCAAACTTTTACTCAAACTCGGTAAGTTAAAGCTTGACGTAATCCATACCCAAACGGAATTTCCGGTTGGTATTTTCGGAATGCTCGTATCGGAATTTTACAAAATCCCCTTGGTTCACACATACCACACAATGTATGTGGATTATGTTCACTATTTGGGGAACGGGCATCTTTTTACTCCCAACTTCGCAAAAAGGTACAGCCGCATTTTCTGTAACGCCGCGGGCTTTGTTATCGCTCCCGCTCAAAAAGCGGCGGATAGCCTTATCAGCTACGGGGTAAAACGCCCTATTAAGGTTATACCAACCGGTTTTGATTTTTCGCATTTTTCCGGCGCTTGCGGCGATGCGGACGAAATTAACCGGATAAGAGAAAAATACGGCATAGAAAAGGACGCGAAGGTTCTTGTTACCGTGTGCCGCGTGGCGAAAGAAAAGAGTATAGATTTTTTAATACGGCAAATGCCTAAGCTTTTGGAAATGATTCCGGCGCTTAAATATGTTATTGTGGGGGACGGGCCTTACAAGGGGGATCTTATCGAGCTTTGCAACAATCTCGGCATTTTAGGGTCGGTTATTTTTACCGGCGCGGTGCCCTGGAGCGATATAGTGAAATACTACAAATTGGGCAATTTATTCGTAACCGCTTCAACATCGGAAACTCAGGGGCTTACTTATATTGAAGCAATGGCGTCTAAGGTTGCGGTTGCGGTGCGCTACGATAAAAGCGTGGATGAAATTGTAATTGAAGGGCAAACGGGTTATTTTTTTAACGACGAATCCGATTGCGGGTATGTTTTATATAAGGCGCTAACGTCCGATAACAGCGAAATTATTGAAAACGCGTGGCAAAACATCCAAAAATTTTCGTCCGAAAGTTTTGCCCGCGAAATTGAAGCTGTTTATAACGAGGCGATAGAAAGTAAACCCAAAAGGACGTTTAAAATAAAACCGCCGAAAATAATTGCAAAAATGTCCCGGTTTGTTTTAGACCTGCGAAAAAATCAATTTAAGGGTAGCAAATAGTTTGAAAATGACGCCTTAATGTGCTATAATCGCCATAATTTAGAGCCTTAAGTATTGCATAGGGCGAGAAAAAATAAAAAAGGTGGTATGGATATGAGGTTACTTACCCGGTCGGATTTTGACGGCCTTGCTTGCGCCGCGCTTTTAAAGGAAGCAGGTATTATCGACAATTGGAAATTTGTGCACCCGAAGGACATTCAGGATGGGTTAATTGAGGTTACCGATAACGACGTTCTGGCAAATATCCCCTACGTAAAGGGGTGCAAAATGTGGTTCGACCACCACTCCAGCGAAGCGGAGCGCGTTGGGCGCGGAATTGTTTTCGAAGGGGAAAGCCGCCTTGCGCCCAGTGCCGCGCGTATTGTTTACGAATACTACGGCGGAGCGGAAAAACTGCCGCATTTCGACGAAATGGTTAAAGCGGTGGATAAGGTGGATTCCGGCAATTTAAACTCTGACGACATTTTAGACCCGGAGGGTTGGGTTTTGCTCGGCTTTTTAATGGATCCGCGCACGGGGCTTGGAAGGTTTAGGCAGTTTAAAGTTAGCAACTATGAACTGATGGAAATTTTAATTGAAGCGTGCCGCACCCAAAATATCGACCAAATACTGTCTATGCCGGATGTTAAAGAACGCATAGAAATGTATTACGAACAAACCGAACTGTTTAAGCAGATGATAAACGCCCACACAACAACAGAGGGTAACGTAATAATAACAGATTTGCGCGGTGTGGAAACAATTTATACGGGTAACCGCTTCCTTATTTATTCCATGTATCCGGAGCAAAACATTTCAATTTGGGCGGTGGACGGGCGCGGCAAGCAAAACTGCCCGATAGCCGTTGGTCACAGTATCATAAACCGCACGTCAAAAACCGATGTTGGCAAGCTTCTTCTCACTTACGGCGGCGGCGGTCACAGGCAGGTTGGAACATGCCAGGTGGATTATGCCGACGCGGATAAGGTTATTAAAGAACTTGTTAATGTAATGAAGAAGAACGGATAACAAAAGGTTAAAATTTACATAAAAGGAGGGCGCAAATTGCGCTCTTTTTTTTATAAATTTTTTTTGCATATCTTTATTCCTTGTTGCGGCGGCAATTTTCTTATGGTATTATTAAATAGGTAGGGTTTTGTGGCACGGTATTGGTAGGGAGAGAATATTATGGACGGGATGCAAAATATACAAACTTCAGTTATTAATGAGCAGGCGGCAGTTTCCATTTCTAAGGATTTACTTTTCGCATACATAACTTTTTCTCCGCCGAACAACGCGGGGCAACTTCTTGCTTACAACGACATTATAAAGATTATTACAAACGCGAGGGTATCCTTCGGTGTGGACGACGACGTTGTGCTGTCTTTGGCGGGTAATCCCAACAAAAGATACGGCACGCCGGTTTGCATTGCAAAAGGAACGCCGCCGGAAAATGGCAAGGATGCCAAGATTGATTTTTACTTTAGCATAGCGAGGGATAGAACGCCAAGAATTATGCCCAACGGCGATGTTGACCATAAGGCGCTCAATCTTATTGAAAACGTCCACAAGGGGGATTTGCTTGCGCGGATGACAAAAGAAACTCCGGGTGTTCCCGGTAAAAGTATATTGGGAACGGAAATTAAACCCAAGGGCGGCAAGCAGCGCATAATGCCAAAGGGTAAAAACACCGAAGTTTTACCCGGCGGGGTGGACCTTGTTGCCTCTGCGGACGGCAAGGTGGAAATTCAGGACGGCCGCATTATTGTAAACTCCGAGCTTGAAATTAAAGGCGATGTGGGCGTTGCCACGGGGCATATCGTTTTCGCGGGCGACGTTAAAATAACCGGCAACATTATTAGTACATATAACGTTATGGCGGAGGGCTCTATATATATCGGCGGCTGTATTGAAGCTTCGCAGATAACCGCAGGTAAGGATATTACAATATCTCAGGGGATAAAAGGCTTGTCCGCGCGCGGAATATCAGACTGCTCGATTTACGCGGGCGGCAATATAACCTCCAAATTTATTGAAAACGCAACCGTTTTCGCAAACGGTACAATAAGAACGGATTCCATTTTAAATTCCTCGGTTTCCTGTTACGATACCGTTTTGGTTTGGGGGCGTAGCGGCAGTATAATAGGCGGCAAGGTGCGCGCGGCAAAAGAAATTGTGTGCGATGTTGTTGGCTCGCCCGGTACGGTATCCGCCGCGAGAACCATTCTTGAAAGCGGGCTTACGGAGTCGCTCATGGAGAATTTCGTAACCTTGAAAGAGGAAGTTGAGCGCCTTACGGCGGATATCGCAAAATTTAAGAGCACTATAAGCGAGATAGAAAACTTCCCCAGCCCAACAACCGCGCAGAACAAACGCCTGTACGCAAGCAAGCAAAACCTGAAGGACGCGGAGATTACCGTAACCGGAAAGATGGCGGAGCTTGATATGCTTGAAACTACATTCCAAAGGTCGGGCTTGGGCAAAATTACGATAAACAGAAGCATGTACCCAACTGTTGTTATGACAATAGGCAAGCAAGCCGAGACCTTTGAGGACGCAAAAAAGAGCGTATACTTCAGAGCGGGCGACGACGGAATAAAGGTAATGAATATATAGTCTGTGCGAGGGGGAAATCGCGCAGGCGCATTTGCTTTTAGGGCGGACGCGCAGGGGGAGGAAGGTCGCAACGCTTGCGGTTTTGCGCAGCTAAGGAGAGTAAATTTGGCGGAACGTATAGACGAATTGCACCGTAACGGCTACAAGATAATTCAAAACCCCGAATACTTTTGTTTCGGATGCGACGCGGTACTTTTAACCGGGTTTGCCAACGTAAAAGCGGGCGAAACTTTAATGGATTTAGGAACCGGTTGCGGCATTATACCCATTCTGCTTGAGGCGAAAACGCGGGGAAGCTTTTTTGCGGGTTTGGAAATTCAAGAGGAGATGGCGGGTTTGGCGCGGCGCAGCGTGGAGCTTAACTCTCTTTCCGGCAAAATAAGAATAGATTTGGGCGATATTAAAAATATAAAGGAAAATTACAAAGCGTCATCGTTCGATGTTGTAACATCGAACCCGCCATACATGAATAACGGCGGCGGGTTAAAAAACGCCTTCTCGCCGAAAGCCATAGCGCGGCACGAGGTTTTGCTTACGCTTGACGACGTTATAAAAGGCGCGTGCCACTTGCTGAAAACAGGCGGACGCTTTTATATGATTCATAAACCGCACCGCCTTGTTGAAATTATAACAACGCTTAAAAAATACAACTTGGAGCCGAAAGTTTTGCGGCAGGTTCAGCCCTTCGCCGAAAAACCGCCGGAAATGATTTTAATTCAGGCGGTAAAAGGCGCAAGAAGCATGGTTAAGGTTGAAAACGTGCTTGTAATTTATGAAAAGCCGGGCGTTTATACGCCGGAAGTGATGCGGATTTACGGCATGTAGAGTATTAAGAGCTTTGGAAACGAGGCTCTTTTTGTATGCAAAAAATTAACCGAAAAGCGATAAATCCGGAAAAGATTTATTTTGTCAGTATGATATCATATATTCACGGCCGAACAAAAAGCGGAAGGAGATGATGAAAACGCCCGCAGGTTTTTATAAGGCGTTTAAACACATATTCGGTTGTTCGCCGGGTAAATTTAAGCTTTACAAAAATAATACCAAGAAAGAGGGTTTGAAAATGTTAATAGAAAACATTAACGATACGGCGGAATTGGACGCGGCGTTAAATTTTGCAAAAGAAATTTACTCTCCCGCGTTAAATCCTAAACTCCCGATGACTTTTGACACATACATCTATTGGGTTAAAAACTCTTCATAAACACTTTCGGTCAAACCAAACTCAATAAGTATTGATTTTTGAAGTTTGGATAACGGAGTA
>JAISVZ010000090.1 GCA_031271295.1 Clostridiales bacterium
ATGAACCTTGAAGTCCATTTTGGATATGACTATTACATGTATATAGGTTGCTCAAAATTACCGGAGAATATCAGAAGTTGCGGGTTGTTCATTGAATCTCGTGAATCTCCGTATAATACCGAAGCTGAAAATTAAAAAGGAATGTGAATTTTATGAAAAAACTACGTTTAACAGCGATATTACTTGTTTTTCGCAAGTAATATGCATATTGCCGTTTTCGGTATTTGCCAAAGATCAATCTTATGATTATTAATTGTCTTTTTTGTGATTTTAGACAAATCCCTATACTTAACATGATGTGAAAAAACCTAATTTAAATGAATACGCTTAGGGAGGTAAAATGGAATATAGAAACAAAATAGAGAACCTTCCATATTTAAATTTTGAGAATAGATTATCACTCATAAGAAGCAATAAAAATTCGTTTATTGTTGAATTGAATGGCATAGAATTTCAATCAGAACGGGATTATTTAAATTTCCACATTTTACTCCAAAGTTTGTTTCAACGTCATCAACGTTCCACGTTGTTTTCAAAAATATGAACTACGGCAACTTGGAGGATAACTTGGTGGGTGACTTGGTGGGTGACTTGGTGGGCAACTTGGAGGATAACTTGGTGGGTGACTTGCGCAGTGCAAGTACGCAAGTCAGTACGCAAGACGAAAGAATAGCATCTTTATTAAAATTTTGCTCTGAACCAAGAACGCGCAACGACATGCAACGGCATTGCAACCAGAGAATATTTCCGAAAAAAGGTGTTAAACCCATTATTGAACTCCGGTCAGCTTGCTATGACCATCCCGGACAAGCCAAACAGCCGCAACCAAAAATATGTGCGGATATCTCAATAATACTCAATAATATTTTTTCAAAGAAAAAGGAGGAACAATTAATGAACACAAATTTTCACGTTTCAGTTAACGGCAGCGACAGTAACACCGGCACAGCGCAAAACCCTTTCCGAACAATTTCCAAGGCGGCTGGGGTTGCCAAACCCGGCGATACCATTACGGTTCACGCCGGAACATACCGCGAGTGGGTAAAACCGGCGCTGGGCGGCACAAGCAATGTTTCGCGCATTACATACGAAGCCGCCGAGGGGGAAAAGGTAATTATAAAAGGCTCCGAGCAGGTTAAAAACTGGGAACTTTTAACCTCTTCCGTGTGGAAAGCTGTTCTTCCGAATACGATGTTCGGCAGTTACAACCCGTATGCCGAGGAACTTACCGGCGATTGGTTTGTGTACCCTTCGGATTGGAAACTGCACGCGGGCGACGTTTACCTTAACGGAAAATCCTTTTACGAGGCGCGAACGCTGGATGATGTTAAAAACCCCGTTAAACGCACAGAGGGCGAGAACCCGCCGTGGACAAAACGCACCGAACTTTTGCTAAACCCCGAAGATTCCGTTTATCAGTGGTACGCGGAGGTTGGCGAGGAATTTACAACAATTTACGCAAACTTCCACGGCAAAAACCCGAACGAGGAATTAACGGAAGTTAATGTTCGCAAATGCTGCTTTTATCCCGAAAAAACAGGCCGCAACTTTATAACCGTGCGCGGTTTTGAAATGGCTCACGCCGCAAGCAATTGGGCCCCGCCAACGGCAGACCAGCCGGGGCTTTTGGGCGCGAACTGGAGCCGGGGCTGGATAATTGAAAACAATATTATACACGACGCGAAATGCAGCGCAATATCTATCGGCAAAGAGGAATCCACCGGGCATAACGACAGCGAGAACACATTGCGCAAACCCGGCTACCAATTCCAAATGGAGGCTGTGTTTAAGGCGCGGAAAATTGGCTGGAGCAAGGAAAAAATAGGTTCGCATATAATCCGCAACAACACAATATACGATTGCGGGCAAAACGGAATTGTTGGGCATATGGGTTGTGTTTTCAGCGAAATCTATGGCAACCAAATATACAATATCGCGGTTAAGCATGAATATTTCGGGTACGAAATTGCCGGAATTAAGCTTCACGCCGCTATAGACGTGCAAATTTACGGCAATAATATTCATAACACCACGCTCGGCGTTTGGTTAGACTGGCAAGCGCAGGGAACGCGGGTAAGCAAAAACCTTTTTTACGCCAACGACAGGGATTTATTTGTTGAAGTAACTCACGGCCCGCATTTGGTGGACGGTAATATTTTTGCTTCGGAATATAATTTCGACAATATCGCGCAGGGCGGAGCGTTTATAAACAACCTTTGCTGCGGAACAATGCGCCGCGAACCGGTGTTAAACCGCGCAACGCCGTACCACTTCCCCCACTCCACCGAGGTTGCCGGAACAACGTTTGTTTACGGCGGGGACGACAGATGGTACAACAACATTTTCGTTGGCGGCGCAAAAACTTACACCGAACAATCCACTTCGGGAACGGAAAGTTATAACGGCTCCCCGGCGAATTTGGACGAATATATTGAAAGGGTAAAGGAAAACAACCGCTATGGGGATCTTAACCGCTTTGAAAGAGTAGCCGACCCCGCGTATATAAACGGCAACGTTTACCTAAACGGAGCGCCTGCGGCGGAGCATGAAAAAAATAATTTTAAAAGCGTAAAAAATCCCGGCGTGAGTATAATAACAGAGGATAACGCAACATATATTTTATTTGAAGCGGAAAAAGCCATGCTGAATTTTAACAGCGCAATTCTTGAATCCGCAGATTTGGGAACGACGCGTATTTCCGAGGCGGCGTATGAAAACCCGGACGGGAAAAGTATAATTTTTGATACCGATTTTAACGGCGCAAAAAGAGACGGTAATTCCCCGGCGGGGCCGTTTGCGAAGTTAACCGAGGGAGTTAATAAAATTAAAGTTTGGGGTTAAACCCGTATTAAGGTTTGCCAAGGAATAAGCCGCTTGGGTTATCCCTTGGCAATTGCCGAATAGGAGGAAAAACAAATGTTATATATGCCTTTTGACAGCCTGTATCTTTTTTTGGTACTGCCCGCGTTTATTTTTTCAATGTGGGCGCAATACCGTGTGAAAAGCGGTTTCAAGAAATATTCCAATCAGCGTACGTTAAGCGGTAAAACGGGCGCGGAAGCCGCGCGCGACGTACTTTTCAGCGCGGGAGTTACTCACGTTGGCATTGAAAGGATTGGCGGCAGCTTAACAGACCATTTCGACCCCGCCGCAAACGTAATCCGCTTGTCCGACGGCGTTTACAATTCAACTTCGGTTGCCGCGGTTGGCATAGCGGCGCACGAAGCAGGGCACGCCGTTCAGTACGCAAAAGGTTACAGCCCTATGAAACTGCGTGCGGCAATTATTCCCGTAACAAACATCGGTTCCAAATTATCAACGCCGTTAATTATTTTAGGGTTGGTGCTTGGTATGACGGGGCTTATAAATATCGGCATTCTTTTGTTCGGCGCGGTGGTAGTTTTTCAGCTTGTAACGCTTCCGGTGGAATTTAACGCCTCCAGCCGCGCGTTAACCTTACTGGAAACCTCCGGCGTTTTAACGGCGGCGGAGATTCCCGCTTCAAAAAAAGTTTTGTCGGCGGCGGCGCTTACTTATGTTGGCGCTTTGGCGGTATCGCTCGCCCAGCTTGTACGCTTTATAGCAATGTCACAAAGGCGCAGATAGGGAGGTATATACCCCTATCCGCGCCTTGAAAATTTGCTTGCGTAAATTAGGATTTTTCGTAACCGGGCGAAGGTTTAGTACTCCCCTATTTCCACCTTGAAAACCTCTCCGTATCCGCCTTTGTTATCCTGCGCAAGCGCCGCAAAATAGCATTTTTCGCCGCCCGTCAGGTTATCCAAATAAATACGGTTTCTGCCCTCGTAAATTATTTCCGTGTGGCTGTAATACTCCGGCTCGCCGTCGGCTTCGCGCAGAATCGCGTAATTTAAAACGCCGTCGCTGTCGGAATAAAAGTTAACCCACGCGCGGTTCGCCGTTTCCCGCTTTGATGATATGCCGGTAAGCCTAACCGCAGGGTTTTCCGGCAAAGTGTTAACGAAGGCAACTTTATAGGCATCTACCGAAAACAAGTATTCCGGCGTTGCGTTTTGAACATCGTCAAACGCGGTAAGCTTTATATCGCAAGTCTCCCCCGCTTTAAGCCCTTTTACGGTAAACTCGTTTTGTCCCTTTTTCATTTGCGCAGGTCTGCCGTAGCTGTTTCCGGCCGAAACTGCGCTTATTCCGTTTTCAAACGCCGCGTACTTAAAATAGCCGTCCTTATTTGAAACAAATGAAATTACGGCGGATTCTTCGTCCCGTAGCGCTTTTAAATCCGTAACCTCCGGAGGAATAATATCCGGCGTTTTGTATTCGTCCACCCTAATGCGCATGGGTTTGCTCGCGTAACCGTCGTTATCCTCAATAACCACATACACATCATACGCGCCCTCGTCCGAAAGAACGCTCTCTATCCGGTTATTTCCCAAATAGCAGGTGTAACCTCCGGTGTATTTTCCCGTGGGTACCCCTCCCGATTTTACAACTTCGTAAAAATACAAGCCGCCGCCCGTTGCGTAAAAATCTATATACACCTTGGAAGGGCTTATGCGCTCCGCCGTATACGCAACAATTTCCGGCGGTTTGGGAGCTTCAAGCGCGTTTGTTCTAAAAACGGCGACAGCATCCCGCGCATCGTCCGCAAACGGCGTGTTTTCCGCAGGCGGCGCACCGTTCGCAAACGGCGTGTTTTCTACCGGTGGCGCATCGTTCGCAAGCTGCGCCTTTTCGGCGGCAAGACGAATTTCGCGCGGGTCAATTTTATACTTATCCGCAACATCAATATCAAAAACCGCCGAGGCTGTGTTCTCATTTGCATCTATTAGCGTTGCGGTAACAGAATAGCGCCCCGGAAGCTGGGCGGTAAATTCCGCCGCGTATTCTCCCGAATCTTTCGGTTTTTCATTAAGCTCGCAGCCGCCGTTTTCTGCGAAGGTAACCTTCCAAAACACTTCCGATACCGCGCTGTGCAAAGGTTCGGGGTTTATATTAAGCACAAGGTTTTTATTCGGCAAGGCGTTTATAACAAGGTTGTCGCTGTTTACTCCCTTAATACTTTCAACAACCGAAAGCTTAAAATCCACCTCGTCTAAAAGCCTATCGCCCGCGTAGGCATAAACCGGAAAATTGTAACTTCCGTGCTTTAGCTGTACAGGAAATGTCATAAGCCCTGTTTGGGAATTTATATCTATGCCCTCGCTGTTTCCCGCTTCAAAGCGCAGGCCCTCCGCCGAACCTTCGTATTCAATCGGGAAAGTGTTGCTGTGCAAATCGGTAAAATAAGTGTAGTTGTCCGACAATAATTTTACCCTTTCTTCATTTAATACAATTTGCGTCCGGCCTCCGCCGAACTCGGCTGTTACGGGTTTTGCGGCATCGGAGGTAACCTCTATTAAAACGTTGTCCTCTTGCGGCAAATAAACGTGGGCTTTTCCGTTTTCGCCGGTAAGCGCCGTGTATTTATAACCGTTAAGATCCGCTGTAATTTCCGCGTCCTTCAGCGGAAGCCCCTGAACCGATGATACCACATTTATTTCTCCTTCATATAGCGGCTGGGCGTTCGAATTTTTCGGCACCGGCCCAATTTTGCCGTTAAGCAGAATATTTCCGCCGTCTATTGTAACCGAACCTTGGCTTACCGCGTTAGCCCCGGCTCCAATGCTGTTTTCAAAAGCGCTTTCGGCGATAACCTTTGCGTTGCCCGAAAACACAACGTCGCTGCCGGAGGCGTTACTTCCTCCGCCGATAGCCGCCGCGTTTTTTCCCGCTTTTGCGGATACTTCGCCGCCGGTAATTATAATATTTTTAAGGTTTAAAAACTCCTCGCCAACAGGTTCCAACCTTTGCAGCGAAAATTCCCCGCTTCCTATACCTGCGGCCAAATCCCCGCCGCGCGCTTCAAGCTTGCCGCCGTACACGCGTACAAAATCCCCGGTAAGCCCGGCACTGCCGCCGCCAACGCCCGCCGCGCCGCTTCCGCCTGCCGCTTCAACATAGGTATCGTTTACAGTTTGCGCAACTTCAATTTTACCGCCGGAAAAATACGCGCCTCCGCCGATACCCGCGCCGTAAATTCCGCCCGCGGATACAATGTTCGCGCCGTCAATTTTAATAAGCCTGTTTTGCATCATAATATCGGGCGCGTAATTTGAACTGCCCTCACCCGTTCCAACGCCCGCCGCAAATTCCCCGCCTTGCGCGCTAATATTGCCGCCCGCTAAATAAATGCCGGACGGTGCGAAAACAAATTCCTCATTCTTAAAAGGAGCGTTCATATTGCCTGTTCCTATACCCGCTCCGCGATTGCCGCCGTAAGCGGTTATTTTGCCGCCCTCTATTTTAACATCTCCCGCTGTGCGGTACTGCCCGCCGCCAATGCCCGCGGCGTTAAGCCCGCCCCGCGCTGCAACAATTCCGCCCGCTATTACAACCGAACTTTGCTCCTGCGGATTAGCCGTTAATTTTGTTGCGCCGCCCGTACCTATTGCCGCCGCGAAATCCCCACCAAGAGCTCCGATATTTCCGCTTTCAATAATAATGTTGCCCGCGCCCCGGTTTATGCCGCCGCCTATGCCCGCGCCAAATGGCCCGCCCTTTGCCGCCACGTTCGAATCTTTAATAATTATTGTTCCGGGCTCGGCTGTTACCGCGCCGATTCCGGGGCCGTTTGTTCCGCCAAAAGCTTCAACGCTAACCTTGTTAAGAGTTAGTTCCTGCGCGGAGTTTGAAACTCGAATAGCGGAGGTATCCCTTGGCACGCCGCCCTGCTCATCGCCGGTATACAAACACTTCGCGCTTAAAAACCCGCCCTCTTTTGAATCCGTTACCGTAAGCTTCCCGCCAAAGCCGTCAATCCTTATCGCGTTGGATTTTGCGCTTTGTATATCCAGCCTGTGGCCGTTTAAATCCAAAACGGCTTGCTTGTTCCATAAATCGAAATAAATCGTTTTCTCGGTAAATATGTCTGCCTCAAGTGTTATTATATCGCCGTCCGCAATATTTTTTGCGGCATAAATTAGCTGCGCCTCTGCGGATACCGGAACTTGCCGGTTTGCCGCGGAAAGTTCAGCGGTATTTAGGTTTACGCAAAATATCAGCGTTATTATAAAAGCCGATATGATTCCGGTTTTTTTTGTGAGTTTACGATATGTGTGAAGTTTCGGTTTCATATTATTCGCCCTTTCTTTCTGTTGTGAAGATTTTGTAAAGGTGTGGTTTTCTTGTGCTTATTTTATCCGGTTATGGCATTAATATGCAGAGAACAAAAAAACGCCTTATTAAAGGCGCTTTTTTCGTGAAAATGTAAACTCGTATAATATGAGCAAAATCAGCTCGCAATTGCCATGCCGTTCTTTAGCTCCCTGATTTTTGATTCCGGCAGCCTTGTGTATTTAGCTATTGTGCTAATGCCCGCCCCGTCTTCAATCATAATTTTGGCAATTTCAACAGTGTTTTTGCTGCTAATCTCATCGGTGAGTTATACCCATGCGGTATAGCATCCTAAGTAAGGTATTCTGTGATTTTAGCTTATCACAATTAGATATCATTGCCATCCATTATCATCCAATGGCATTCAATATCTTCCTGCTCGGCGTATAGCGATATCCAATACTCTCCGATGAATAGTTGCCTAAAATTTACTGTTGGCAAATCTTTTTTTGCAATTTCAAATAGTGCATTACCAGTAGCCTTAACCCAACTCTCTTTTTCCGTCCACAATCTGCAAAATAATTCTGCCGGATTATCTGCATCTTTCAAAAGCCGTAATTCAGTTTTGTTGCATACACGTTGTGCTATATTTATATTAAACGGACGTATTTCTTGAATATCTACACCAATTTCAAAATCGGCTACTGCACATACAACACCTTTTTTGCAATGACTTAAGTTAAAATAGATATGCGGGCATGATATTAAATACGGTTTTCCGTTCTCACTGTAAATAAACTCAACGTGTTCATTAATACCGTACTGCTCAAACAACCCTCGCATTAGAAGTAAATATGAAATTAAACAGTTTTGCTTATCAAGCTCTTGTTTGTATTTTAGACATTGTTTCTGACGGAATATCGGAAGGCGATGAACATTACGCGCAACAAAGTTATCATTTAGGCTTTGTATATTATCAAATATATACACATACACATTATTCATTTGTTTTCAAGAAAGTTACCACGTCTCTTACAGTTTTAAACCCACTGACAACGCGGTCTGGGATTTCTACGCTATAAATATCTTCAAGCTCGCAAACCAACTGAATTAATTCAAAAGAGTTAACACCTAAATCTGAGCGTAGTACCATGTCCTCTGTCAATTCTATATCCTCTATTTCAGAATATTGACGGACAACATTTTGAAGATTGTAAAGCACTTGACATCCCATATCGTGTAAATCATTTTGCATTATTAAAATCCCCCCAACGCTTAATTTTTCTTGTTGTAGTTTTGGGAAATTCCGTTTCTCTAACTACTATTCTGCTGATATTTTTAAACGGCGGTAATGACCTGTTTAATTCTCCAATATCATGATTCAACCCGGAAAGGCATTCGGGGTGATTTACAATATCTAAAAACATTTCAGCTACTATCTCATTGTCATCAGCATAAACTACAACTTCCTTTACATATGTAAGATTATGCTGTATAACCATCTCCACTTCCTCTGGATAAACGTTCTTGCCGTTGCTTAAAAGTATCATGTTTTTAGCTCTACCTGTAACGTACAAAAATCCATCTGCATCCACATATCCGATGTCTCCCGTTTTTAACCACTCGTCAACAAAAACTTCTTTTGATGCCTGTTCATTTTTATAGTAACCAAGCATAACATGTTTTCCTCTTGTCCATATCTCACCATGTCCATTTTTATCGGGGTTTGAAACTTTTACCTCTGCACAAGGAACAATCTGACCGCAACTACCGGCACGATTATAGTCATTTCGACCTGTGGAAATAATACCGGAACATTCTGTGAGGCCATAAGCATTTATCACTTCAATTCCGAAAGTTCTAAATCCCTCAACAAGTTGCTTATCAAGGGGCGCACCTCCACTTATAATAACCGAAAGATTCTCACCAAATAGCTGACTTGCATACCCTTCAGTAGTTTGTTTGCCGCAGTTAGCATTTGAAATGGATTTTAATTGCTTGTAGAATGTTTCTATCATCAGAGGAACAAATACCGTAATATGTGGCTCATACTTTAGAAAATCACTTCGTAAGTTTTTCATGCTACTATTTATAACTATTGAGGTTCCATATATAGACATACACAAAAATGCTAAAAATCCAGAGGCATGATGTAGTGGCAACACCAGCAAGCTTTTCTTAGGAAAGAAAATATTCTTACAGATTGCTACAGCCTCACTTGTAAGATTCGAATGCGATAACATAACACCTTTTGCTTTACCGGTTGTTCCTGATGTATAAGAAAGCATTGCCAGTACGCTTTGATCCAATTTATAGTCTGCAACGCTATTAACGCCTTTCACGAGTAGAGTAAAACCTCTCTCTTTCAGATTACGCAAATTTTTCATGTTGATGTAATGTTTAATAGACGCTACATTTTCTTTTAAGTGTTCTGCTATATCCGAATATGACTCGGAATAAATAAAAACAGATGCCTCAGAGTGTTCCACTAAATTTTTAACCTCCTCTACTGGAAGTTGATTATCAAGAGGTACAATCACATTACCGCTATTAACAGTCGTAAAATAAGTTAGTATCCATTCATAAGAGTTTTCTCCAAGAACGGCTATTTTAGCATTCTTAATATCCATATCATAGAAAGCTGTTCCCAATGCTTCAATATCTGCTTTGAATTGCTGATAGCTAACACTGATAATTTCGTTGTTGCGTTCAAAAATGAATGCAGGGTCACTTCCATACTTTTCAGCGTTATGATTAACAAGTTCCCTCAAATCGCCTAACGGCTCAACCTCGTATAATGGGTAATTTGCGCTTATCATTTTACAGACCTCCAATAATCTTTATTACTGAAATACTCTATGTATGAATTAAGATATTTTGTGTCAATTTTACTCCAATTAAATCCAAGTTTTTTTAAATACAAAGTGGTGAAATCGCTCTTTGTAATGATATGATCTCTATTCCTCATTGATTGATCTGAAACGATATCATGAATCTGTGCTGTATTAGGAACTAACCTGACATCGCGTATAACATTATTAAATTCTTCGTTTGATATTATTGACAATCCGGCAATGATTGCAAAATCAGCGAAACATACAGGGATGTTATTATTAACGTGAAAAACAGAATGGCAAGAAGCCGCATATTGCGCAAGCTTGACGATTGCTTTTGCAGTATCATCAACAGGAGAAAACTCAAGCTGAAAATCCTTTATTTTTTCCGGATATATTCCCAAATCAATAAATACCTTCAGCCTTGTCAACATTGCATTCTCGCTGTAGTTTTTTTGAAAAACAAGGTCGGAGTATCGATTTGTTAGGTTCCCAACGCGCATAACCATTGCATTAAGCCCGTTAATCCTTGCTCGTAAAACAGCAACTTCCGATTCAAATTTGCTACGAATATAAACGTTGTCAAGAGATTGTCCAATATACAATTTTGTTTCATCAAATACGCTTTTTGATAAAGCTGGGGATTGTTCGAGGCTGTCGCCAGATACGGACGTGGTAGAAATATGTATAAGTCTTGCGTTTAAATTTTGTGCAAGTGAAATTATGTTCTCAGTTCCCATTACATTTACGTCATAAAAATGCTGATAGTCTCCATAATGCTTCACATTGGCAGCACAATGAATAATTGATTTTATCATTGGTAATGAAGTAACCTTTGATACAATATCACCGCATATGGCGATAATGCGAGTAGATTTTTTGTATTTGTCACCAAAGTAGTTTTCTAAAGTCGCCTCCAGCTTACACTGACTATCAACTGTATTTTTACCACGAACAAGACAATAAGCGACACCTTGCTCGGAAGATAAAAATGCATCAAGAACATGAGCGCCAAGCCAACCTGTCGCGCCAGTTATAAAAGTATCACCTAATTGATGTTTAACTGGCAGGTATTCATAATTAATCTTGTTTTTTTCAATAAGCGTATGAATTTCTGAAAAATCCTCTGTACGATGCCGTATTGCTTTACCACCTGTATCAGAGATATGCCGAAGCAAAGCGTCGGGGCTTTGATATTCAAATATATCTTGTATGGAAAACGTAAATCCCATATTTTGCGCTTTTGCGGCAAACTCAATTGCCTTTAAACTGTCACCCCCAAGATCGAAAAAACTATCGTTCATTCCTACTTTTGCTACACCAAGCACGGTTTCAAAGACAACAACAAGATCCTTTTCTTTTTCCGTAATAGGAGCAACATAATCGGCAATAGACCTTTTATCGATATACTCCAGCGAAGGAAGTGCTTTATAGTCAATTTTTCCGTTTGGCGTTGTCGGAAACGAATCTACATGCATAAAGAAATGAGGTATCATATACAGCGGCAGTGTTTTTTTAAGATCATTCTTGAGAAGTGATATGTCGATATCGTTCCCTACATAATACGCGCAAATGAATTGCCTCCCACTTGTATCCCGTTTTTCAACCACACATACTTGTTTTATGCCGTTATAATTGTAAATAGCTGTTTCTATCTCACCAAGTTCAATCCGTAAACCTCGAATTTTTATTTGATTGTCAATGCGTCCGACAAATACAACATTACCATCCTCGCGCCAGTAAGCAAGATCACCCGTTTTGTAAATAATATTATCCTTGTTGAATGGGCTTTGAATAAATTTTGTAGCAGTCAAATCAGGAAGGTTAAGGTAACCTCGTCCCACGCCATCGCCAGAAATACATAATTCACCAATTAGGCCTATTGGCATCGCATTTTGATGCACGTCTAAAATGTAAATTTGCGTGTTGGCTATTGGCTTGCCAATCGTAATGTCATCTTCAACCGTTGTCCATGTACAACCCTGCGTAGTTTCCGTCGGACCGTACCCATTGAGAATAATTGCATCTGTATGAACCTTAAAAAAAGAAACTATATCTTTTGATATTGACTCACCACCAAATGCGAGCACCTTAAGATTCCGCATTGCTGATGTAAAACTTGTGTCATTCATATATGTCAATAATTTAGTTGGTGTTGAGAGGATGAAATCAATGCTATAAAAATCGGTTAATTGCGCGATATCTGCCGCTTTTTCCAATTGGTTTTCATTTGCCATAATAAGAGTATGATTGTTCAACAAACAAAGAAACACTTCAGCAGAAGCCATATCGAAAGTGAAAGCACCAAGATGAAGAAAGGTTTCGCACCTATTAGCTATAGTAACATGTATATTATTCTTATTATTATTGCAAAAGTTAACAAAATTTCGATGCGTAATCATCGCACCTTTGGGTTTCCCTGTTGAACCGCTCGTATAAATCACATAACATAAATCTTCTGAAGTGTTGACTGGTTTGAGTAATGTGGTATCACCATTAAATATAGTTTCATCCGCCATATCAATTCCGTTAACCGGTGCTTCTAATGTTA
This sequence comes from Clostridiales bacterium, assembly GCA_031271295.1. Taxonomy (GTDB): domain Bacteria; phylum Bacillota; class Clostridia; order Lachnospirales; family WQUN01; genus JAISVZ01. Next base: position 12,520 of record JAISVZ010000090.1, read on the forward strand.
GTACAACTTTACATTGTGCATCGCTTAGCATGAATTTAATTCTTTCTATGGGATATTTAGGATCAATGGGCATATATGCCCCACCCGATTTAAGGATGGCTAATTGTGCTACAATAATTTTGTAACTTCTCTTGGAAATAATGGCAACAATATCGTTCTGGCCAACGCCACGGTTTCTCAGCTTATGAGCAAGGGAATTTGCCATGTTGTTGATTTGTTGATAAGTATATTCAACTTTTTCAAATATGACAGCAACTTTGTTAGGCGTTCGCTTTACCTGCTCCTCAAATATCTGATGGATGCACTTATTTTTGGGATAATTAATACCCGTATTGTTGAATTGATGAATTACACGATTATATTCGTCTCCAGACAGCAACTTTAGTTTCTCTGCCGTCAAATTTGGATTGCTCAACATGCTAAAAACAAGGTTTGTCAAACGCTCATGCAACAATTCAATGTCTTTCGAGGAGAACGATTCAATTTGATATGTATAGTCAAAATGTAATGCACCTTCCTTATACCTATCATTGATATGAATAATTAAACTCTCACCTTGACATCCACAAAAGTGAAACTTTGTTTCTATTCCTTCTGATATTACAGCATTTTGATAATTTAACACCACATCAAACAGTCTGCCTGAAAAGCCGTATTTATTGCGAATATCCTTCAACAAGTTGGCATATTGGTATCTTTGATGGCGGAACACTCCAGCAATATTCTCAGAGAGAAGTCGAAGATTATACAGCATGTTATTGTTTTCATCAATACGGCATAGTACAGGGATAGTATTTACGAACATACCCGCTGTTTCTTTCTCTTCTCTACCCGCACGATTTAGTACAGACGAACCAATAAATAGAGTTGTTGCGCCTTTTACGCGATAAATATATGTTGACAACGCTGTCATGAAAAGCGTATAAGGAGATATGCTGTTATTTACACAAAATTCATGAATCAGAGCAGACTTTTCATGACCGATAACATAATGGACATGTTCGGCCCTTGTACTGACTGCTTGCTTGTCGCTAAGATAAACAGGTTCACAACAATGTTCAAAAAGCGAAAGGAAATACTCTCTATCCTTAGTGAAACGAGGCGATATTTTGTATTCACGCTCAACATCAAGATAGTTTAGATAACTGTGTACGTTTAGACATGCATCTTTAAGGTTAAGCATCACAGTGTTTACAATTAAGTGTGCTCCCCATGCGTCAGCAATCAGATGATGTAAATGAAAGACGAAGCCAATTCGCCCGCCGACAGTAACAATGAAAAATTTGAATAAGTCACCAGATAAGTCAAATGGCGATTGAGCTATTTCTTTTACCCAAGAATCAAGGTGGTTTGACGTAGAAAAAATAGCCGTTTCAAATATGCATGGAGTGTACTCTCTGACATACTGCATGGGTATTCCATCAAAAAGGCGAATCCGGATTCGCAGAGCATCATGCAAATACACAGTTTTATTTATAGCCGTCAACAATGCTGAACTTTCAATGGATTCTGTAAACATTATTGTTCCGGTAATGTTTGCAACACTTCCTCCAAAAAACTGTTCCATATTCCAAATTGACTGCTGTGGCGTTGTAAGTGGATATAGTGACATTCGCAATCCTCCGAAATTATAATTTATTGCACGCTCTTACCTTCCTTCAATACCATCCAAGGAGTCTGCAAATCAGCCAACAGCATATTTTTTCTCGCAATCGCTCTAACCATTTACTGATTTTTTTCATATCAGTTCCTCCTTTGGATTGTTTAACTTCATATTTTATCGTGCTGACATGTGGCATGACTATTACAAAAAGTGGAGACTAAAGTACAACTTGATATCCATTTTATTGTTGACATATCTAAGACCTAACTGTATAATGATGGGCGAACTGGGAAATGTCTAAAATGGCAAGTGATGCTTGTAAACTATACTAATCATTTATCTTTTATCGCATACGCTGATACCATGACCGTTGCATAAATTTCCTCGTTTTTTGTTTTCGTTGCGGATATCAAGTTGTACTTTTTTCTCCGAAATAGTTACTTTCGACCCATGCAAGAAAAGTCTTGTGAGTAACACCCAGTTGACGCGCCGCGCTACGGGCTGAGATTTGCTGGTTTGCCCAAGCTTCACGCAGTTCAAAAAATGCTCCCGGACGTTCCTTAGGTTTCCTACCAAACTTAACCCCTCGCGCTTTAGCCGCAACAATCCCTTCCGCTTGTCGCTGCCGGATGAACTCTCGTTCCGTCTGCGCAACATAACATAGAATTTGTAACACGAGGTCGGCAATAAATGTCCCTGTTAGGTCGCGATCTTTCTGCCGAGTGTCCAACAAGGGAATGTCAAGAACGACGATGGCTGTCTGTTTTTCCTTTGTAATGATCCTCCATTGTTCCAGTATCTCATCATAATTTCTGCCAAGCCTGTCGATGCTCTTGATAACAAGTGTATCACCGGGCATTAGTTTTCTCATCAGCATTTTGTATGACGGTCGAACAAAATCTTTCCCCGATTGCTTGTCTAAAAAGATATTGCTTCCATGTATCCCAAAGCCACTCATAGCAACGAACTGCCTATCCTCATTTTGATCTCGTGTTGATACACGAATATACCCATATGTTTGAGCCATTGGTCACCGCTCCTTTCAAATTTGCTCATTGCTCATTCTACAGGGCGGTCATGGTATCCGCTATGTTTTTTCCTACCTACTTTCAATACTTATCCATAAAAGAATAGTACTCATATGGATAAATGTCAAGAGCTTTCTTTTGTGATAGGCTATCCTCATGAGAGGAGGTCGTTTCATGAGTGAAGGTATCTTTGCCCTGAAGGATTATGGCCGCGTGGTAATAACCCTTAAAGACGTTATGGAGCGTCAAGGAATTACACGAAATCGTTTGGCGAATCTCACCGGGCTTGTGTATAACTCTGTTAACCGATACTATCAGAATGCCCCGATGTCCAGCGTTGACCTTGATGTGCTAGCGAAGATTTGCTTTGTCTTGAACTGCGATATTACTGAGGTATTGAGGTACGAGCGACCAGACTAATAATTTCCCATTTGTTGAAAAATAATATGCATCGATTTTTTCCTGTGCGTAGAGATAACTCCACAACCCCTCCTTTTAAAATTCCCAAAATCGGTAACATTAAAAGGATAATCCCGCCCATAGAAGGGGGAGAGCCGCTTGCCTAACTTAGATAAACTTCTTACTGAATTGACCGTTTGCGAGTTCAAAGAAATGCTTGAAGTCAAAAAGACGAAAAGTTGGCTGAAGTCCGTCAGCGCGTTTGCAAATGAACGAGGCGGCAGCTTGATTTTCGGCATGGCTGACAATAAAACGGTCGTCGGGCTTTCGGATATAAAAACCGACATCGACATTATCAGCAAAGCGATCAAGGAAAAGATCACGCCCCTGCCAACTGTAGATTTTCGTGCTTATCAGACTGACGACGGGAAAGATATTCTAATCGTCGAAGTTTTAGCAGGGAGCGAAACGCCGTACTTCTATTCGGCGGACGGGAATCTTATTGCGTTTATCCGTATCGGAAGCGATAGTCAGCCAGCGCCACCCAACCGCCTACGAGAGCTTGTGATGAGGGGTCGGAACCTCACTTTTGATGCGCTACCTACCGAGTACAAAGTTGACGATTTGATGTTCACTATGCTTGATGCAACGTTCAAAAAAGTTACGAAGCAAATCCTTACTAAAAACGATTATATTTCGTTTGGCTTATGCAGGGCGGACGATACATTAACATATGCAGGGCTGATGTTTTCTGACGAATGTCCGTTGTTGCAGTCACGTGTGTTCTGTACTCGTTGGGATGGGCTTGATAAGAGCGGTAGAAGCGACGATGCCATTGACGATAAGGAGTTCGAGTGCGATCTCATTTCACAACTCCTTAAGAGCCATGACTTTATAAAAATGAACATGAAGAATCGTTGGAAAAAGATGTCCGACCACCGCATTGATAAACCGGACTATGCCGACCGCGACGTGTTCGAGGCACTTGCCAACGCGCTCATGCACCGCGATTATCACATAATTGGCAGTGAGGTTCATATAGACATGTTTGATGACCGTTTGGAAATTTATTCTCCCGGTGGTATGCCGGACGGAACACTAATACAGGAGCACGAATTGGACGCGATTCCATCAACCCGGCGCAATCCGCTTATCGCCGAGATTTTCCACCGGCTTGATTACATTGAACGTCGCGGCAGCGGCTTGAAAAAGATTCGCTTGGAAACGTCGTACTTGTACGGTTATACAGAAGAATACGCGCCGGAATTCCGCTCTACGCCGACCGCGTTTCATGTGATTTTTAAAAATATGAATTATGTCTTGCACGGTAAATCAGGGCAAGATACAGGGCAAGTAGCAGGGCAAGATAATCGCACTGCCACTCTTCTTGAGTTCTGCATGACACCGAAAACAAAAAAAGAGATGCAAGTGTTCGTGGGAATTTCAAGCCGCGACCATTTTGAAAATACTCTTCTAAAGCCGCTTTTGAAAGCAGGAGATTTACGGATGACACTCCCAGACAAGCCAAACAGCCGCAATCAAAAGTACGTTGCAACAGCGTCGCCTCCTAAACGGCTAACATAAGCATATTCCATCACCGAGCCTGCTTGTAATGTTAGTTAACTGCGTCTGCACAGGCGGCTTGCGGGTTTTCCCCGCAAATTCTTGGTGAATTCTTTAAAACTTTAATTTAAACAACTACATCAAAAATTTGCACATCGTCAAAATGAATCCATTCCGCCTTATTGCTTTTATTTTTTTCTTTTCGGAAATCAAAGGTAAGCAAATACCCTTTCTCCGCGCCTTTGGCGGACATATAACCCAACAACTGCTCGTAAGCCTTTTCTTTGGCGATATCCCCTTTCCAAAGTTTCAGCTCAATAATGAATTGGTCGCGTCCGAAATTTACAACGATATCCATGCGCCTTAAATCCGTAAATTGGCTTTCGATATGGTAATAGCCAATCCCGTTTATAAGCGGTTTTAAGTAAGAAAGAAACATCAGCCTGCCGTGCCGTTCAAAAAACGCGCCGTCTTTTTCCGAAAAAATTTCACGGTAGTGCTACGCGAATTTGCGTAAGCATAATTCCATATCAAAAACGCCGCCTTTAACAATATCCTGATGTAATACTCCCGCATTTTTACGCATTAATAAAGGTTTAGTTTCGTCTTTTGAAATAAAATAATCACTCATATATATTTCAAATATTCGGTTGCTTATAGCGGCTTTTCCTCTGCTTTCGCCCCTTTTGATATAGCCGAACATATCCGCCAACCTTACAACGGGATTGCCGATATTATAGGACATTTCTTCGCCCACAATAAGCACAGAATACAAAAAATCAAACAATTCAGGATAATTTTCAAGGTTTTTGGATAAATCGTCGAACAGGACATTGTCTTCGTTAACAATAATTTTTACAGCTTCCGTTACGCCGCTTTCCGTCCAGTTTTTATCAAGCTCTTCATCTATGCACTGGCATATCCTTGAAACTAAAAACGGGTATCCGCTTGTGTATTCATAAATTTTTTCGGCTATTGCGCTAACATCAAAGCCAAAACTATGGTCAGCCTCATAATCCGCAAGCATTGAAGATATCTCCGCAGGGCTAAAGGACATATCCACATCAAATTTTACCGCGATATTCCACGGCGAGTTGTAAATTTTCCCTTCGGTTTCAAGCGGAGAATAACCTCCTTCGTTTATAATTTTCAGCTTTATATTTCTGATATCGTATACTCCGGCAAGAATTACACTGTGGAAAGTATAATCCTTACCGTTTTTGCTTGCTAAATATTTTGCCCGAAGCATACTTAAAAATTGCAAAAATATTTTATTATTGCTTGTTTTGTCAACCTCGTCGATTAACAATAAAACCTTTTTGTCCTTGCACATCTTTTTTATCCGGTTGCCCAATTCATCAAAATTCGTTACATCATTATCTAACCACCCGTTTTTATATTCATCGGGTAAATCCGAAAACTCCAACGACTGCCATATAAGATTAATAAAACTACGGCAAAATTTCTGCGATGTTTTAAAACTCTCTTCGCCCAACCCCTCGAAGCTTATAAAACTTACAACGTAATCATCCGCAAGCTTTCTTTCAAGGGCGGCTAATATGGTGGTTTTGCCGTATTGCCTCGCGCGGTTAATAACAAAATACTTACCTTCGCTAACCAAAGCCGATATTTGCTCCAATTTGCCGCTTATGTCAACCATATAGTCATATGACGGCACACATAACCCCGCAACATTAAACCTACGCATTTTACACCCTGCTTTCTTATTTCTCAAATTGTAGTAAGCTCCCTTTCTCTGTTTCCAATTATAACGCCGCTAATCGCCTTTAATCAAGCATGAAGAATTGTGCTACACTTTTATATTGCTCTTGCGGTAAAGAGTACAAAACGGTATAATAAAAATATGGAAACAGCAGACGAGGGGGCATAGAGTGAAACCGTCAGAATTGCTAGAGTTAAAAGCAAAACAAAGTGGAATAGAATATCCACAAATGACAGTTACAGAATTATTAGAAAAAAATAATGGAGGTCATTTAGATGATGTAGCCATAAAGTATTATGGAAATAATATAACCTATGAGCAATTATTTAAAAAAATAGATGAATATAATCGTGCTTTCGCAAGTTATGGAATTCAGAAAGGGGATTATGTTAGTGTTTGTTTACCCACTATCCCTGAGTCTATTTATATTTTCTTTGCCTTAAATAAAATAGGAGCAAAGTTTCATACAATATTGCCAACTGCAACAACAGAACAAATTGTTGAAATATTGCAGCACAATAAATCTAAAATGTTTATAACTTTAGATAGTCTTTATTATCGTGTAGGCGAAGCAATACAACTTATGGATGTACCATATAAAGTTAAGGTTTCTGCTAATAATAGTTTGCCACCGATAATAAAGCAAATAAAGCAATTAAGTGATTTACTAAAAAAAGAAACATACAAAAATATTCCATTGGATTTTTTAGCAATTAAACAATTTTTAAAAAATGGTAATGGTTATTCAACAATATCTAATCCGTGGAAATCTGGAGATATCGCAGCAGTAACTAATTCTAGTGGATCTACTGCTCGAAACAAAGGAACAAAATTAACTGATTATGGATTTAATGCTATGGTATGCAATTATCAAAAAGCTTTAACCGATGTCCATAGAGGTCAATCATTTCATAGTTGTATTCCAGTTTTATATTCAACAGGACTTTCAAATTCAGTGAATCTACCCCTACAATTAGGATTACCAACTATATTGGAACCTATTTTTGATAAAAATGTATATCCGGAAAGATTTATGAAGAACAAACCAAATTTATCAATAGTACCTGTACCTCACGCCAAAGCTTTATTAGATTATTTGCGAAAGGTTTATAAAGAAAATAATGCGAAAAATAAAGATATGCTATCATTTGTAGATGTTTTTAGTGTTGGTGGTTCTCATATGCCTATTCCATGGGAAGAAGAACTAGGATTTTATTTAGAATATTATGGCTCATCATCAGCTATTGGAAAAGGATATGGATTATCAGAACATAATTCAGCTTTAACTATATCAACAAAAAAAATGATTGGAGCTGCTGGCATTGTTCTTCCTGGAGTTATCTTTGGAATATTTGATTCTGTAACTGGAGAAGAACTTGATTTTGGTCAAGAAGGTCAAATTAGAGCAATTTCTCCATGTGATATGGCAGGATATTTTAATAATGAAGCACTAAATGAAGCATATTTTCAAACAGATGAAAACGGTAAAAGATGGGGACATACTGGAGATATAGGACGATTAGAACTTATAGATGGTGAAGTATGGTTATTCTATTCCGGCAGAGAAAAAGAAATTATTAATATTAATGGGAATGATATTTTATTACCTAAGATTCAAGCTAAAATATTTGAATGTGATTTAATTGATGATTGCGAATTAGTGGTTATAAAACAAGATGATGACAATCATCCAGTAGCACATATTGTATTAAAAAATGGTTCTATTTCTGCTGAAGAAATACTAAAGAAATTGCATGAACTATTTAAAAATCATGAAAACTTAGAACCTTATGCTTACAAAATTCATGATAGTTTACCAGTATTAATTAGTGGAAAAGTAGATAAACCTCTACTTTCAAGTGAACTAAACGATTATATAAAACATGCTGGTGAACGTGTTAAAAATATCAGTTTTTACTAAAAGGTTTTGCAAAAAGCTATTAATAGTCTTTTTTTAAGCAAGAGCTTATTCACCTCTCTCAAATTTGTAAATTTGAAAATTTGATAGTATATTTGCAAAAAAATACTGAAATATGTTAGTATGATTAGCTAATTAAAAAGGTGGTAATTTGAAAATGCAAAGTAAACAAAAAACAAAGAATACAAATATATCAATTTATCAAAATTGGATAAGCCAAAATGGTATACTTAATGGGGTTCCTGGTATTGAATATTTTGGAACACAAACAACTTTTACTGAAATAGATAAAATGATTGATGTATATGCTAGAGCTTTCAAAGTTTTGAGAAATAAAAAAGATAGTTCTGTAACTATATGTAGCTTGTTGATTCCGTCAACTATTTATGCACTGTATGCACTAAATAAATTAGGAATTAGAGTTAATTTTGTAAGTTACGAATTACTAAATTCAGATGGTAAAGAATATATAAACAATAATGATACCGAAACTTTAATACTATTAGACCGTTTTTATCCGGGTGTTGCAGAAGAGTTATCAAAAACTAATTTAAAAAATGTTATTGTTGCCGCTTTAGGCAATGATACAAATGAGCAAGTAAGCCAATTATTGGGTGGAACGGATTTTTTAAAGCAAGTTAAAGGATTACATAGAAATATTGATTTTATATCTTTAGATGATTTTGTAACAGAGGGAAAAAGTCGCGCTGAAAATATAACACCTATTTATAATAGTGGGGAAACAGCAGTAATATTGTATACTGGTGGTTCTACTGGTATACCAAAAGGTGTAGAAATAACCAATGAAGGTCTTGCTAAAATGTATAATGTTTGCGTAGAACAAGGCTATGACTATGAAATTGGTGACAGGAATCTATGTCTTATTCCGCCTAATCATCCAACTTCTTTTGTTCATTGCTTAGTTAATCCTTGGTTATGGGGGATAACTCAAGTTTTACAGCCAGTTTATAATAAGTACACTTTTGCAAAAGACATTAGAGACTTAAGAGTTCAATATGCAATGGCTGCTCCAAGCCATTACCAAACATTATTGCTATCAGATATTAAAGGTGGCGAATTCAATCATGTTAAGAGATTATTTACTGGTGGAGAGCCTATGACAAAAGAAACAGCGGAATCATTAGTTAAAGTATTAACTAAAGCCGGTGTTCAAAACCCCTGGGCTGCACTCGGTTATGGTATGAGCGAACTTGGACCCTTAGCATTATTTACTTTCCATCTGCCAGGTTTATTGAATAAAGTCGGTCAAACGGTTCCTGGTGTTAAAGCGAGAATTGTTGATGATAATGGAATTGTTTTAGGAGATAATCAAAGAGGAAACTTGGAAATAAAAACACCATGTCGTATGAAGGGTTATTTCAAAAAGCCAGAACTTACAGCAGAGTTTTTTAAAGAAGATGGTTTTGCTATAACTGGAGATATTGCTATTAGAGATGAAGAAGGCAATTATAATGTTCTAGGTAGAGCTTCTGATTCATTTATTGCTCCAGATGGTAAAAAGATTTATATGTTTGATATAGAAAACTTTGTATACCAAGACCCAGCCGTAATGGAAGCTGAGGTAATAAAATTACCAGTTGAAGATGGAGTAAGTGAATATATTCCTTTAGTGCATATTGTTTTACAACCAGAATTTTCTGCTCAAGAGTCAGAAGTAATTGCGAGAATAAATAAAAAATGTAATGAACAATTTGAAGGATATAGTATACCTAGAGGTTATAAAGTTAGAAAAGAATTTGGTACAAATCCAATTTCTACAAAACGAGACTATTTATCTTTGGTAAATGACCGTGAAGGGTATTACAGATTAACTGATTTTGGATTAGCAACAGTTACATTCCCAGAAGTAGGCATAGAACAATTAACTTTAATAGATGATTTGACAATAACTCCTAATGCACGGAAATTTAGTTTCATCACAAAAACTTTAAAATCGCATAAGGATCAAGCAAGCAATCAATCATCAAAGAAGAAAAGGCGGATTTAGAATGATTTTTCAGTCCCGAACATGCATTAGTGTAAATAGTATTGCTATAAAATTAAATGACAATAGAAACATTGCGACCAAACAAATAATGAAGTGGTTCATCCCAATTTAGGTTGAGAAATTTTAATAGCAAAAGCGGCGGTCAAGTCTGCCGCTTTTGCTGATGTCTGACTTTTGCTGATGTCTCAACGGGTGTAGATAAAAATAGTTGGTAAAATCACTTTACAAAAAAGACAAAAAAGAGTATAATAACCTCATTAAAAGTGAGGTGTATAACACATGGAAAAAACAGAAAACTATACTCCGAAT
>JAISVZ010000122.1 GCA_031271295.1 Clostridiales bacterium
AGGATCATCCCCGCACGCGCGGGGAACACACATAGCCCCCTAAAAAGCCCGTAAAATCAAGGGGAGCATCCCCCCACGCGCGGGGAACACGGCAATCTGAGAGAATCAAATTGACTCAAAAAAGGATCATCCCCGCACGCGCGGGGAACACCCGGCTTCGTAGTCATCTTTGCGTCCGCATCCAGGATCATCCCCGCACGCGCGGGGAACACCTTGTTCTTTCTATAAAACACAAACCGGACAAAGGATCATCCCCGCACGCGCGGGGAACACTATACAGCTATCGCTTGCCATGTCGAACATGACGGATCATCCCCGCACGCGCGGGGAACACCGGACAGGTAAGTGCGATGGGAGACGGCACGAAGGATCATCCCCGCACGCGCGGGGAACACTATACTCCGGAAAGATATGTAGGAATTGGCGCGGGATCATCCCCGCACGCGCGGGGAACACACGTCACTGTGGTTGCTGGCAATCCCCAACTTAGGATCATCCCCGCACGCGCGGGGAACACTATTATAAGGAGTGATTTTAATGTGGGAAACGAGGATCATCCCCGCACGCGCGGGGAACACGTTACGGAAGATTATTTATTTCATGGTAAAGCGGGATCATCCCCGCACGCGCGGGGAACACAAGGGATTCAAAGAAAAACATACGAAAAAACTAGGATCATCCCCGCACGCGCGGGGAACACTTCCACATACAACCCAAAGGTTACACCGTGATAGGATCATCCCCGCACGCGCGGGGAACACCCATACAGTACATTTTATAAATTGAACAATCCGGGATCATCCCCGCACGCGCGGGGAACACAAGTTGCAGATACCCTTGCCGTAAATACCCTTGGGATCATCCCCGCACGCGCGGGGAACACCGAACGGGGAAGCTACAGCGTTGTTTGCCGGGAGGATCATCCCCGCACGCGCGGGGAACACTGCCGGAACAAGTAAAACAGGAGTAGTGCACAGGGATCATCCCCGCACGCGCGGGGAACACACCATTTTATTTACACGTAATACTCCCCGTAGAGGATCATCCCCGCACGCGCGGGGAACACAATTATGGTTATTTAGTTGTTGGACAGCTTGAAGGATCATCCCCGCACGCGCGGGGAACACTGCTTTTTTTTGCATGTTCTGCGCCTCCTTTAAGGATCATCCCCGCACGCGCGGGGAACACTAATAGTCTATCATGCTGTCGCTGTCATCGTAAGGATCATCCCCGCACGCGCGGGGAACACCCATTGTAAAAGTTTGGCAACCCGTATTGATAAGGATCATCCCCGCACGCGCGGGGAACACCAATTTCTAAAAGTGTCTATCAACTGAAAACCAGGATCATCCCCGCACGCGCGGGGAACACGTGACTACGGAGCTTATTTATACCACCGATAAAGGATCATCCCCGCACGCGCGGGGAACACCCCGATACCAAAGAGTTGATATATTCATCCTCAGGATCATCCCCGCACGCGCGGGGAACACCAAACTATCGGCAGTAACTTTTACGCCGTATGCGGATCATCCCCGCACGCGCGGGGAACACCGCCTGTTTGTCGAAATTTCGATAAGCTCATCAGGATCATCCCCGCACGCGCGGGGAACACATTCTAATGTTTTTAAAACCAACGAAGAAAATAGGATCATCCCCGCACGCGCGGGGAACACCGTTCCAAGCGTATATCTCAACTGGGATTGCTAGGATCATCCCCGCACGCGCGGGGAACACTCTATGGGCGAGGAAGGACGCGGGAGGCGGCTAGGATCATCCCCGCACGCGCGGGGAACACACTGTATGCTGCTTCCTTCATCAATTTTACAAGGGATCATCCCCGCACGCGCGGGGAACACACTTAAATATCCGCCTATTTTGGGGATTCTTTATCCCTCTCGGAGGCGATTTTTATTAGTTTCTCATAAACAATGTGCGTTAAGCGGCAATCTTTTAAACTGCGGTGCGCTTCGCTTGTATCAAGCCCGAAGTGGATAGCCACCGTTTCAAGCTTGTGGTTAGGTAGTTCCTTCAAATATCGTTTGGCAAGCGCCAACGTGTCAATAACGCGATTGGTAAATATCGAAAATCCCTGCTTTTTACAAGCACGGAGCAAAAAATTAATGTCAAAACTTGCGTTATGCGCCACAAGAGGCATTTTATCTATAAACTTTAAAAAAGACTGCAAAACATCCTTTGAATCCTTACCGTCTTTTTGTAGCATTTCATCCGTAATGCCCGTTAGAGCGGAAATGGACGGCGGCACATTTTTATCAGCCCGAATCAGCGCACCGAACGTATCCGTCTGCTTACCTGAAATTACCTTTACCGCGCCTATTTCAATTATTTCATCCGTATCCGGCAACAAACCCGTAGTTTCTACATCCACAACTACATAATCCGTTGGATAATTCGCATTTCGCTCATTTCGTTCATTCCGTTCATTTGGTGCACTTCGCTCATTTCGTTCATTCCGTTCATTTGGTGCATTTTGCACACTTTCTACACTTTGCGTATTTCGTAAATTCGACGCAAATCTCTTTGCTTTACGAATCTTAGCTGCGTCGCTGAAACCGTGAGACGCTGATTTTTGCGACATTAACCGGGAAATGCTTGGACGAAGCATTAACCTAATACCGTCGAAATCTATAGGTTCCCATACCTCGCCATGAACGCGAAAGTTTAGCTTTTGTTCTCCGTCTGAACTGTAAACAAGTGTGGCACGCCCGGTTTTGCAATTTTCCACAATTCTCTCCCAAATAGCGTCACGCACGCGGGCGCTTACCTGCCCAACGTAAACGCCGGATGATATCTCAAACAGCCAGCGGGTTAAATCCCCGCGCAGAGACATGGGGCAATCGGTCAAATTCAGAACAATCATAATCAGCCTCCGATTATCGTACCGTAACCTTCGCTCAGTTCTTCCTCGTCATCCAATTCGCGTCCGTAGGAAACCGCGTTTCGAACAAATCCGTTCTTTTCATCCCATAAATGTAATACATCAACCTCAAAATCGAACTTTTCTTCACTTGTTGATAAGAGCGCGGCTATATCCTGCGCAGTACGCGAAAGTATATGACCGCTGCTGATTGCGTCTCTCACAGCCCTTCGCGTCAGCGCGCCGATATCATCGGGGGCTTTGTGCTTGGCGGCTATTTCAAAGGCTATAGGAATTGTTATTTCGGCCTTGTAGAGGTCCGCTATGTCGTAAACAAAAGACAACTCGTGACCGGTATGAACAAACCCAAGCCCCGGCGAGCAGCCAATGGCGGCTATTACACTGTGGGTTACGCCGTATAAACAAGCGTGCGCCGCAGACAGCGCTTGGTTTACCGGGTCGCTTGCCTCAAAATTGTTATGGTCGTACTCTCTCCCATTCCAGGGAACGCCAGTTTTGCGCGACATATTTCTGTAAACAGAGCGTATGCGCGCGCCTTCTCTGCCGCGCAATTGTTGCATTGTCATTTCGGATACATCTTCATCCGCAAAACGCATTTCGTACATTTTCCGCGCAACGGCAAGCCTTGTGCGGGTATTTGATACAAGCGCCGCTTGGGCGCATAGCAGCCGCGAGGAATGAGTAAGCGGCCTTCCATGGGCATAATAGCGTACCCCGTTTTCTCCAACCCAAACAATACTTGCCCCGCTTTCTCCCAAAAGTTCCACTGCGCGGTGCGTTACTTTTGTGCCCGGTCCAAGCAAAAGCACGCCAAGCGCCGCCGAAGGCACGTGAATAATGCCCCGCTCGTCCGCTATAGTTATGGCGTTATCCTGCCGGTTAAGTACGCAGCGTTCAACATACAAAAACGATATACGCTCCCTAATCTGCGGCAGTGCCTGCAATTCCGGTTTTTTAGAACCCCAATTTCCGCTTTTGGCGGGAAGAATGCTTTCGTTTGCCTCGTCGCGGAATATTTCCTCCCCTTGCCCGCTCATAGCTGGCAAACGGTTTTCGCTTGCCTGCTTACGGAGCATTTCTTCCCCCTGCCCGCTCATAGCGTACCCGCAACCGTAATTAGCCCGCAGCCGTAAGCCTTTGCGCGTCCAATTCCGCCGGTCAGCGCTTCGCGAAACAGTAACGGATCCGAAACAGTAAGCAATCCTTCATAAACAGACATACTTATTGTGGCAAGCGCATTTTCCCCTCTGCGGCGAAATTTTACCGTGCTTGACTGCACAACTTCGAAATCTTCATCTTTAAGTAAAAAACCATACCGTTCGCTTCGTTTTAAAAGCCATTCCCGCTGATACCCGATTGTTACGTGCGCGTATATTTTTCCTCGTTCGCCATTTACCTCCGCCACACTGCGTACGGCATTAGCGCATAATCGAAAACGCCAAATCTGCCCCTGCTCCATCCTTTCAAGCAGCGGTGTATAATCCTTTACTTCACCCAAAGCGTCCTGCGGCGAGAACTGCGGAATGAAATCTTTAAAATCCGGCTGTTCGGCGGACAGTATTAAAAGATACAGCTTGTCGTTAAGCTTATCCAACCTCCAAAGCTTGCGCTCATTTCCTTCTTCGCGTTTGGGAAAACAGCTCTCTATTGCCGCGTGTATCATGTTTGGATTCGCTATTGCGCGTTTCGTTTTATCCTGCTTGGTGTTTAGTTCTATTCTGGAAAGAAACATAGGCATTCCTCCTACAAGTTGATAAATGGGTCGTGCCGCGTATTACCGCTTATCGCTTCCGCATCGACCGGTACGGTGTTTGGTATATCATCCACATAACGAAATGTGTGTTTGCGGTGCGCTTGGCTGAAAGAAAGCGGAATGTCGCGCCGCCGCAAAATACCCGGTTCTTCCGCGTCAAGCACCAACGTAAGGGTCGCCTTTTTCTCGCGGCGTTTATATGCCTCTCCTGCCCGCCACGCTTCACTGCGTAAGGCGGTTTCAAGCGGCGCGTCCTTTAAGCCAAGGGATAGTTCTCCTTCGGGCGGGCAGCTTCTGCGCCCTAAAAACAACGGAAACACCGGGTTTTTAAGCGCTTGATCAAGGCTGCGCAGCAGGTTTTCATCCTCGCTTTCGACACCCGCGATAAAAACCGCGTCGCAAAGGTAATAGCGGTTTGAAATATAAGAATTTTTTTCGCCCAAAACCCTTGCGGTATGAAAGTCGCGCATAAGCTGACCGGGCTGATCTATTCGTACGCCAAAACGCAACGCGCATAAATTATTTAACGCGGCAGTATTATCACGCGAAATACCGAGCGCGGATGCCAGCAAACCCAGAACTCCGCTTTTAGTAGGTTCGCGGGAGGTTCCCCGCCTCTCAAATTTATCCTCAAGCCCCCATGACTGCAACGGGGCGGCTAAACGCATAAGCAGCGTACTCATAATTGCACCATTTCGGCAACATCCGAGCCGAGAGTATCCAATAACTGTTCCATAGGCAGCCGGCTTCCGAGCTGCGCAAGGTAACGCCCTGCTATATAGGATTTTTGCGGAGCACTGCAAAAATCTTCGTAAGATTCCAACGCGTATTTTTCAAGAGCTTTGGCGGAAGCGGGCATTATGCCTTCCGATCGTATGGGAGTTTCAAACGCCGCGGCAAAGCTAAGCGGCCTATCGGTACGCACAACAACCAAAACGGCATCCGGGATGGTGTTGGCGGCAAAGGTATTTTGCTTGCCTGTGGGAAGAGAATATACAAACGCCCTTGTAAATTCCCGTATTGCTTTGTTAATCGCGTCCGTATCGCCTCCAAGCTGCTCAAACAGATTATGCGCCGCAACGGTTGCGTAGCGATACATAGTGGCGGAGTTAAATTCAACCGTTCCCATGTGCCCCGCGCCCGACGTATCTTCCGGGGAAAGATCGTCTACGGCGGTAAAAAAATCATATTCATTTTCCGCTTTATGTGTGGAAATAGCGTGCGCAACCTGCGCCGAAGCGTCGCAATTAAGCGTTGGGTTATCCGCCACCATACGCCCAAACAACGCCACATCAACAGCGTTATTATTTTTCAGCGCATTTAATATTTCCTTTTCCGCTTCCTTTTCATTGTCGGCTAAACTTCCTGCGGCAAGAGCGGCCAAGTTTTTTGCCTGCTGAAGGCCAATGAAAAACATTGCCGAAAGTTTGTTTTCGTCGCCTTTTTTCGCGGATGCTTTAACTTTTGCTTTATCCAATATAGCTTTTGCCTTAGAAATTGCGTCGTCATAAGGCATATCGGGTTTAAGCTTTAACATTTCGTCTGCAATAAGGTTAAACACGAGCCTTGTACGGCTGCCCAGTTCAGCCTCGTTAAAATTGTCACGAAACATTTTGCGCATGGCGTGTTTCCATGCCTGCGAGGATACTCTGGCACGCCGCACTCCTCCGTATACCGCGCTTTTGGGGCTGCCGGTATCATCGCGGTTAAGGCAGCTTGGCGGCAAGTTTTGCAATACATGCAAATCAACAAATACTGTTTTTTTCATAGTTAATTATCTCCCTCTCTGTCTTTTACTTTTCCCAAAACTCCGTAGAAATCCTGCCCCCAGTGAAGCTTAACTTCGTTTGTGCGGGAAAGAAACTGGTAATAATATAAATCTTTTGCAAAACGCGGGTAGTCCAACTTAATATCATCGGCTTTGAGCAATTGCACAACACCGCGGGCATGGTGCGCAAGCTCTAAAAAACCTGTCGCCGTAACAACAGAGTTAAATCTGCGCCTAACCGCCTCTAAGTTGCTCCCGTCCGGCGCAACCAAACGTGCCGCCGCGCCGCCCAGCGAATCGCCCTCATCCGAATTCATGCTGCTGTTTTTGCCTTGCCGGTGCAGAGCGTAAAGCGTTAACGCGGTATGTACGGCATTTTGCTGAAAGCTCGCAACACCGTTTTTGCCGTCCCAGCCGCTGGGCGCATCGGATAGCGTAATTTCCCAAAGCTCCGGCAGTTCCCCCGGTGTTTTGCCAATTCCGCGCCTAAGCTTTGCGCACATTGCGCGCGCCCAGGACGATTCGGCGTCAAGCAAGTCAATTTTTCGGCGTACAAAACCGTAAAGTTCATTTTCTAATTCCAATTGTTATCCCTCCTCTGCTTCTTCTAATATTTTTCGTACAAGATACTTAAACTTGTTGTAGGCTTTGGGAGCCGTCAAAAGTTCTTCGCGTTTGTTGATAACTGCTATGCGCCCAACCAGTGCTTTCTCACCTGCATCCGCCGCAAGTTTTTTGCCTAAGTTTAAAATTTCATTGCGGACAATTTCCCTCCATGCTTTTATAGTCTCATCCATATTTTCATCATCGGGGTCAATGTTCGCAAGCCATTCACGAAACGGTATATCCAGCGTGAAATACGCTTCTTCACAAGCGTTGCTTCGTTGCGCCGAACCTTCGCGCGAGCCTCCGGAAGCCTCCGCCAAATCCGATGCAAAATATCCAAGACAGCTTACAACCTTATCTATTATCGCAACTTCCCGTGAAATCCTGATATTCCATGCCTCGCCAAGCTTAGAGAGTAAAGCGGCATTAACGGAGAGTACATCATCGAGGATATCTGTAACAAAAAAGTCTTTATCCCCATACTGAACCGCTGATGCCCGCAACCTTATTTGCTTTGGCTGAATTATATTTTCGTCTTGAAGTTCTCCCAGCCAGCGCACTATTCCCGGTGTATGTATGTTATCGGTTTTTACTAGCAGCGGCGTAAAATCACGCCACATTTGCCTTTCCGCTTTGTGCCGCTTCGGAGTGTAAGAATCTTCACGATCTTTTGAGGTTTGCCATACTGTCATTTGCTCGGTAAAGGCATTTTCCTTTTGAAAAAAATCGCCGCCTAAAAGACGAAACCCTGTTACAAATTTTCCTTTACGTTCAAGAAAAACACGCCGGGATTGCAGGGTTAACAGCGCCGCTTGGCTGAACTGAAGAGCTACTTCAACGCGCTCGCCGGTTCGCGGGCTGTCCAATTCCCACGCCGCGCCGCCGGTTTTCCAGCGTTCTCCTTCATCGTTTGTTAGTATAAAGTTAAGCATCATCGTTTCAAAAAAATTTGAACCGAGCGCATAAACCATTCCAAGTTTTCCTAACCAACCGGCTCCAGGGCTGGGCAGCTTTTCGCCGCGGGTAGGTTTGGATGATGTGTCGTCGAATGATATTAGGTAAGGAAGCCAGCGTGCCGCTTCGTCAAAACTCAGCTTTTCTTTTGCGCTGCCGTTACGGCTCTGAAACAGCCTTAACTTGTTCGAGCTTTCGGACAATTCACCGATAAGCTTAGAAGCGCCGTAGGGCGTTCCCTTTTCCATATTGGCTATCTGATAAAACGGACGCTCCGGATGAAACAGCCAAAACCGCTCATGATATTGCTGTAAATATCGCTCAATTGCCTCCATTGGAAATCTGCCCTTCAAAAATAACCGCTGCCAAAAATTATATACTCCTCCCTCCGGTATTGCCTCTCCTTTTTCATCCGTATACGTGAACACCGAATGAAGTATTGCCAGCAGAAGCCTTAAAATGGCCGTGTCCTGCGTTGGCAATTCTCCGGAAAGCCCGTATAATTCATGAGCACGCGCAAAAACATCGGTAATTGAAAGCATTTGTGCCTCTCCGTTTTGATTACTTACTAAAATCCACGGCTCGTCTAACAAATTAAATTCAGGCTCTGTCATTGTTTCTCCTCCTTTTCATGTTGAAGTCCTAATATCTTGTCGTACCTGATAGTATAACCGCACAGTGTCGCCTCCATATTTTCATTTAATATAAGGCAAAGCGAACCCTTCAGCAAAGGCGAAGCATACCAAGTAATATTTAAATAATGTTTACTCATGGCTTCTTCAAGTTCCTTTATTGCGTCATTTATAATCCACTTGCCGCCGTATAACGCCGGTAGACGCACACTGCATTCGGCTATTTTTATCGCAAGGTTGTTACCGGGAACTCCCACCGGTATAGTTTGTCCCTTTTCAATCCAACCAAGCAGGTGAAAACCGTCTTTTAGCCGCTGAATAACAATAACTTCAATTGAATCCGCACCGTCACGCACAGCAGCCTCGCCGCGTTTTTCCGAATCATCGCTCAAAGAAGTATCCAACCAGCCAATTAAAGTACTTTTCTCCGTAGCAGGTTTTCCAATCTGAAAACTGCCGGCGGCGGCTTTACGTATTTCATTCTTTGCCGTATAAGCTTCACGCTGCTCGGCAAACTCATCACCACTCTCCTCGCTGTAAACACTTGCAACAAGCTTTGGAATATCCCCCGGCAAACATACACTTTCTATTTCCCGCAACAAAGCGCGTGTGCGCAGTAATATATAAGAACCGTAAACCGCTTCCGCTCCGGGTTCCAATTTTTCTTCGTTTGCGCACAACACATTGCAAACGGCATTCTCTAAATTTTGGGGGCGTTCGCGGGTATGCCTATGCAGCCTGCCTATGCGCTGCAAAAGTAAATCCACAGGGCATAAGTCGCTAAATAAAACATCAAAGTCGTAATCTAGGGATTGCTCCATCACTTGCGTTCCTATTACAATTAGTTTTTCCGGACGCCCTGTTTTTTCCGGTGTATCCGCCAAGCTAAATTTCCCCTTATTCTCCGCCCTTCCAGTCAAGCCGAATTTTCCCTCATTATCTTCCTTTCCCGGCAAGCCGAATTCTCCCTTACCCTCTTCTTTTTTCGGCGGACCTAACATCCCCGCCAATTTCTCTTCAAGTTTCGCGCGGTCGCAAGCAAGCAGACGGGCGTGCAACAGATAAACGCATTCTTCTCCGAATCGCGCCGCGAGTTCCCGGTATTTTTCCTGCGCCCTTTTAACGGTATTAACTATTACCCCCGCGCACCCCCCGCCGGAGAGCGCTTCGCTAATTTTATCCGCAAGTTCTTCATCGTTTATTCTATTCAAGCGTACTTCCCGCGAACGCTTCTCGTCGCTTCGCTGAATTTCTTCATATTCTGTTTGTTCGCCGCAAACATATGTAATAAGCGGATAAGCCGAAGATTTAACCGGTTCGTTAACTTTCCCCGTGTACGCGTTTATTAGCTCATTTCTGCGCTCGGCAGGCAGCGTAGCGGACAGCGCCACCACCGGTACGCCATAGGCTCCAAGCCACGCAAGCGCTTTGTGCAAATAGCTCTCCATAAAAAGATCACTCGCATGAACTTCATCAAGCACCACAACCTTGCCCGCCAAACCCAAATGCCTAAGCGCAAGATGTTTTTGCTTTAGCCCCATCATCAGCACATGGTCTATAGTACCAACGGCAAAATCCGCAAGGATTCCTTTTTTTCGCCCAACAAACCATTCATGCACAAACGCGTTGTTTTCCTCGCCGCCGTCCGTTTCAACACCGCTCGACAGCCGGAAATTGCGGAATGTTTTGTTCAGTTCCGCCTTGCCGTGTGAGAGCATAACACTGTATTCTTCCATGTTTTCGCCAAATGTTTTTATCCATCTTATGACGCGCTCGAACATGGCGTTTGAAGTTGCCTGCGTTGGCAAAGCGAAATAAACACCCCTTAGCCCTCTTTTCGCGGCAATAATTTCCGCCGCCGCCAAAGCCGCTTCCGTCTTACCTTCACCCATAGGGGCCTCAATTATCATTATACCCGGCGACATTCCGGCAATTCTCGCGGCGGCTGCCTGAACCGGGCGCACATTATCGTAGTCTATTTCAAAGCGCTGACTGAAAATATTAAACTCGTCCGCGTCCGCCTTCCAAAGGAACGGTAAATTGAGCTTCTCAAACGCGTATTCGGCACGAAGCGCGGAATCTATAGGAGTATTAGAATCAACATCTACCAAAGGGAAAAGAGTTTCGTCACTGGCTATCCAATCCGAAAATATAATAAGACCCGAAAATATTACCTGCTCCGCGCGTGTAAGCCTAAGAACGCGTGCTTCATCCAACGAAAAACCGGCGCATTCCAGCGCGTAATTAAAAAGAAAATTCTGCGCATTCATCCACTGCTCGTTGTTAAAACCAAGGTGATTATCGTAAGCTTTGCCTTTAAGATCCTTAAGTTGCCCGGAATTCGGCGGTTTGCCGTGATGCCCGCTTAGAACAATGCACAGGCTTTCATTTATGCCAAACCTGCGTAAAACCATGTGTGAAGCAAGCTCGTGACGCGTTTTTTGCGCGTCAATATATTTGCTTTCTACAGGAAAACCGGCACGGGTTAAAGCACTTAGCAAAGTTTCATCTAATTCTTTATTACCGCTGCGGGAGGGTTTAATTTGAAATACCGGCGTTGCTTTGCCCACGTCATGAGCCGCCGAAAGAAATATTAGAAGTTTTCGTGAAATAAAATGTTTTAGATTTTCGGGAATCCATATGTCGTAGAGACGCGCGGTTGCCTCGGCCGTGTCCGACAGATGTGAAATAAGAGGCAAAAAATCCTGATTATTTGCCTCTTTAGATTTTTTTGCCCATAAACAGCGTAGCATAGCATCATTACTCAAGAGCCTTTCCCCCTCTGCGAAGAATGATTCATGAAAGTATAATTACATGCGGAAACAATACGGGATATTTTGAATGCAAACTTATGTACAAGTATATAATAGGATAATTTTGGTGTCAACGTTGTAAACGCAAAAAAATTTAAATTTTCGTATAATCCGCCATATACTTCATTTCGCACGGCTTAACACATGCAAATTAAATATATTCCATCAAAAGTTTTGCAAAGTACAGTAAACCTCTTTTCTAAAAGCAAAATATATGGCAAAATAAGGTTGCAACATCCGGTCATAAATTTATATAACCTCGGTAAAAAAGCAGTTATGAAAGGAGCGATTCTAATGAAGCACAGTTTTAAATTTTTTATTGCAACATCCTTCTTGTTACTTTGCGCCTTGCTTGTTTGCGTATTTTCCGTTAACGCGGCGCAGGAAACGCGAAGTTCGCAGCTTCTTGCTTTGGCGAGTAAAAACGGCATAAAGCCGATTTTTGCCGCTGCGGGCAAAAACTACGCGGTAGGAGTAAAAAACGACGGCACGGTTGTAGTTGCGGGCGATTACAGACACAAAGACGAATTATCCAACTGGAGCGATATTGTGGCCGTTGCGGCGGGCGGCTACGTAACCATAGGGCTTAAGGCGAACGGAACCGTTGTGGCGGCGGGGCTTGACGAATCCGGAAAACGCGATGTTGCGGGCTGGGAAAATATTGTTGATATTTCAACAAGCGGATGGCATACCGTTGCTCTTAAATCCGACGGAACCGTTGTGGCTACGGGTAACGGAAGAAACGGAGAAACGAACGTATCGCGCTGGAAGGATATTGTTGACGTTGAAGCTACAAGCCAGGTTACAATAGGGCTTATGGCGGATGGAAGCTTGACCTACGTTGGCGACTATTTATACGATTTAGAAAACAGCAGTAAGATTACGGAAATATCGGCAGGAGCAGATTTTTCCGCCGCTCTTTTATCCGACGGAACCGTGGTAGGCTCAGGGCTGAGAACGGAAGGCTTCCCCGGCGTATCCGAATGGCACGACATAGTTATGATTTCCGCTAACGGATACTATATTGCCGGGCTTATGAAAGATGGCTCCGTTGTAGTGAACGACGGAAACATTCTGTCACACTGGGAAGGTATTATTTCCATTGCCGTAGGCGAAAATGCAATTTTGGGGTTAAATACGGACGGCACAGTTGTTTGTTCCGAAGACGGCGTATCTTCATACCTTTCCGACGTATCCGGCTGGAATGACATAATGCTTACGCCAAGCGAGGGGCTTATAGCCAAGAATACCGAGCCCGCTAAAATAAGTGAGCGAATGGCTGCTTCGCTTGAATTGGCGCAAAAGAACAATATTAATCCTGCGGGGCTTGCGGTAAGCGGAGTTAGTACGGCGGCTGTTAATACGGACGGAACTGTCGTTGTTTTAGGAGAAGAAAAAGCCGGTCAATGGAAAGATACAGCCGCGTGGCAAAACGTTGTTGCCGTAGCGTCGGGCGGGGCGGGCGTTGCCGCTCTTAAAGCGGACGGCACGGTTTTGTTTAAGGAAGGCAATAGACGCGAAGCTTTGCAGGTTGATGAATGGCAGAATGTTACCCAAGTTGCGGTAAGTTCAGAAAATGTTTTTGCGCTTTTCGCGGACGGCACGGTTAAAACCAAGGGAAAAGCAAACTCTTCGCAGTTCGAAGGCGTATCGCTTTGGAGCGACATAACATCTATTTCGGCATCGGATAAGCATATAATCGCTCTTAAAGCGGACGGAACCGTTTTAGCGGCGGGTTCTAACGAAAGCGGCGAGTGCAATGTGTCGCAGTGGCGAAATATCGTTGCGGTTTCTGCGGGAGACGGCATTACCTCAGGGCTTAGAAAGGACGGAACGGTATCCGCAGCCGGAACAGAAAACTTCTTCATAAGGGAGACGGCTTATTGGCGCGATATTATCGCAATTTCGGCGCAGCCGGATCATGTAGTGGGGATAAAGACGGATGGAACCGTGATATGTGATAGTTATGACATCGAATGGAACAGCGCCGTTTCAAGCTGGACTAACATAGCCTCCATCTTCACGGATCGCGCCATTACAATTGGTGTTACGAAAACCGGAGAAGTTGTTGCATACGGAAGCAATGATTACGGCAAAGGTAACGTATCGCTTTTTGGAACGGTTATTGCCACTCACATTACCTACAAAGTTTATCCCGAAAACGCTCCTCCGCCTGTGGATGAAACTGTTATTCCGCCCTCAGACGCTCAAAATTCGGCGGTTGAAAGAGGGATTAAACCAACAACGATAGCGGGAGGGTTTCATCACACCGTAGGCTTAAAAACAGACGGAAGCGTGGTAACAGAGGGATACAACGGTGTTAATGCACAAGGATTGTACGACGCGTCCGAGTGGAGAGATATTGTTTCACTGGCAGCCGGAGAACTGCATACCATAGGGCTAAAAGCGGACGGAACCGTGGTTGCCTTGGGGCTTGGTTCTAAAGAGCAAGAAGAGCTTTCGGCGTTGAGCGATATTGTTGCCATTGAAGGGAGCTTGAATTATACGGCATGTGTTAAAGCGGACGGAAAAGTGGTTATTGTAGGAAGCAGTATTACGGATTTATCCGCAGTATCAAGGTGGCCGGATACTGTAGCCGTTTCCGCAAATATGGGTATAGCCGGGCTAATGGCGGACGGAACAACCAGAGCCGTAGGGTTTGGCGACAAAATTGACAGCGATGTTGCCGGCTGGAGAGGTATTACATCCGTAGCGGCTGAACGTGGTTTAGTTGCGGGGTTAAAAGCGGACGGCACAGTTGAAGCCTCAGGGTACGATTCCGAAAAAAACCTTATAATAACCGGCTGGACGGATATTGTTGCCATAGCGGCGGGCAATGAGCATACCGTGGGGCTTAAAGCCGACGGAACCGTGGTTGCGGCAGGCGATAACAAACATGGGCAGTGCGATGTTTCGCTTTGGACTGATATTGTTGCGGTTGCAGCGGGCAGTTATACCACAATAGGGCTTAAAGCGGACGGCACTGTGGTTGCGGCAGGCGATAACTCGCAAAGGCAGTGCAACGTATCCCGCTGGCGAAATATATTTGTTCCCAATATACCTTCTGTTTCCGGCGGGGTTAAACCTGCAAACACTGCTCCGTCTCCCGTTTATCAGGCAATGCAACGAGGTATTAAGCCGGTTACGATAGCGGGCGGGGAGCATCACACCGTAGGTTTAAAAAAAGAAGGAAACGTTGTTACAGCGGGATATAACAATATTAATGTGAACGGAGTGTACGATGCGTCACTGTGGGAAAATATTGTTTCGGTGGCAGCGGGGCATTTATATACCTTAGGGCTTAAAGCCGACGGAACCGTGGTTTCGACCGGTCTGGATTTTAAAAATCAGGTTAAGCTTTTAAGTTTAAAGGATATAGTTGCCGTTGAAGCAAGCTTATACTTTGTGTCATGTGTCAAAGCGGACGGTACTGTGGTTATTGTTGTCATAGACGGCGCAAGCTTAAAAGATTTATCCGCCGTATCCGAGTGGACGGATATTATTTCCGTTTCAGCGAATGTTGGAATAGTTGGGCTAAAAGCGGACGGCACAGTTTTAACTGAAGGGTATTACAGTGATGTTAACAGCTATGCAGCCGGCTGGACGGATATAATATCCGTAACGTCTGAACGGGAATTTGTTGTGGGGTTAAAGGCGGACGGTACAGTTGCAGCCGCGGGAGATGCTTCCAAAAGCAGTTTCAGCGTAACCGAATGGACGGATATTATTGCCATAGCGTCGGGAGATTACCATACCGTGGGGCTTAAAGCGGACGGTACGGTGGTTGCCGCAGGCAATAACGAATACGGGCAGTGCGATGTTTCGGATTGGACTGATATAGTTGCGGTTTCTGCCGGCAGCGATACCACAATAGGGCTTAAGGCGGACGGCACGGTTGTAGTTGTAGGCGATAACATTAACAGGCAATGCGACGTATCGCACTGGCGAAATATATTTGTTCCCTGAATGGCACAACCAAGATACCGTTGTAACTCTGCCTTATTTCGGTTATATTACCAAAAGGGAATAACCCATTTGAATATAAAGAATTTTCTGTTGAACGGTTGGTAAAAAACCGATATACTGAATTTACGAAAATATTCACATTATATCAGGGGGCTTTATTATGTTAATTCGCTGGGCAACCGAAAGCGACCTTCCCGCGTGGTACGCTTTGGCAACAGAGGTTTCGGCAATTTTTCAGCACACGGAGGATATGGGCGCCGACCCGGATTTTATCGCGTACGGGAAAAAGGCGGTAAATGAGTATAAGGTACTTGTCGCAGTGGAGTATACAAGCGGAAGCCGCATGGGTTTTATCAGTATTTCCCGAACGAAAAACGCAATCGCGTGGTTTGCCGTATCGAAGCCTTATCGCGGCCAAGGCGCGGGAGAGCACTTGCTTAAAACCGCGCTTCGGCAGCTTGATACAAACAAAGATATAACAGTGACCACATTCCCTGCAAATTACCCTCCGGGCGCGGCGGCAAGAGCCTTGTATAAAAAATACTCTTTTACCGTTGATGAGCCAACAACATTTAACGGCCTTGCCCGGTCATTACTAACGCGCCCCGCAGACGGCGAAAAGTTTGGCGGCAGTTCCCGCTATCATCCATGATATGCCTTACCACCCGCCGCCTTATTATACGCGACGAACTACCAAGCGATATTGACGGCTTTCACCGCTTAATGTCATGACGGTGTGTTTAGAATTCAAACGGGCTGCATAACGGAAAACCGCGCGTCCGAACGGGTTATGCAAAAGTGTTCTATGATAAAAGAAGCCGAGCGCAAGCAATATGTATGGCACGACGGGCGTATGAAAGACCGCGCGGAATACCGGCTTCTGAAAGACGAGTGGGGGGGGAAGGGCGCAAGCCCAAAAAAAATACATAAGGATGGAAAAGATGAACTTACATAATTTAATTTCAAGCATAAAACCCGTTAACACCGAAGCCGCGAAAGCCTGCGAGGCGCGTTTTAACAACGTTGCTAAACCTATAGGCAGCCTTGGAAAATTAGAAAGCCTTGTAATGCAAATTGCGTCCGTCACCGGTTCTGCCGAAGTTTCGCTTAACCGGAAAGCCGTTGTTGTGTTCTGCGCCGATAACGGAGTTGCGCAAAGCGGCGCTTCGCTTTACGGGCACGAGGTAACAACTGCTATAGCAAAGCTGTTAGCCTTGGGCAAATCCAGCGTTTCGGTAATGGCGGAAAGCTGCGAAGCGCAGGTTTTTCCTGTGGATATCGGCATGGTTGATACGGTAAACGGCCTGCGAAGCTGTAAACTAATGAGCGGTACAAACAATATTGCAAAAGAAGCCGCAATGAGCGCCGAAACCGCCGAAAAGGCTATAATTACCGGTATTAACACCGTTAAGGAGTTAAAGGAAAAAGGCTATAATATTATTGCCACCGGCGAAACGGGAATGGGCAACACCACAACGTCAAGCGCGGTTTGCTCCGTTTTGCTCGGCCGCCCCGCACGCGAGGTTACAGGACGCGGCGCGGGTTTGGACGATGCCGGGCTTTTGCGCAAAATCGCCGCAATTGAACAGGCAATAGAGGTAAACAAACCGGATGCGGATAGCCCAATGGATGTGCTTCATAAAGTGGGAGGCTTAGATATTGCGGCTATGGCAGGGTTATTTCTTGGCGGCGCAATATATAACGTACCTATTGTAATGGACGGGTTTATTTCCGGCGCGGCGGCACTTATTGCGGTGCGCTTATGCCCCCTTTCGCGCGGTTACATACTGCCGTCGCATAAAAGCTTTGAGCCGGGTGCGCGGATTATATTGGAGGAACTTAATTTTTCGCCCGTAATTGACGCCGATATGCGTTTGGGCGAGGGCACGGGCGCGGCAGCACTGTTTCCGCTGCTTGACATGGCGCTTGCGGTTTACAACAACGCCGCCACTTACGATGATATTCAGGTTGGAAATTAACCGGCTTGCCGGAAATAACATGTGCAATTACTTACAAATGCGCGGCGCAAGCCGCAAGCTGTAAAAGGGTGATATAAATGCGCTGGGTTAAAGCTGTGGTTTTGGCGTTTTCAACCTATACCCGTTTTCCGGTGCCGCAAATAAAATGGGACGACGACGCCATTAAATTGTCAATTGCGTTTCTGCCGATAATTGGCGCGGTTATTGGCTGTTTTATTTGGGGCTGGCAATATCTTTGCGCTGCCGCGAATTTCAGCCCGGTTTTTTTCGCGGCTGTTGCGGCGGCAGTGCCCGTTTTAATTACCGGCGGTATCCACATGGACGGATTCTGCGACACATGCGATGCCCTTGCGTCATGGCAAAGCAGCGAGCGCAGGCTGGAAATTATGAAAGACCCGCATATAGGAGCGTTTGCGCTAATCCGTTATGTAATATACATTTTGATATATTTTGCGCTGCTTTATGAATTGCAAATACGCGGAATATCCGCCGGAATTGCATTTTTGTATCCCCTGCCCCGCCTCTTCGCGGCATGGAGCGCAATGTTGTTACCTAACGCGCGAAAAGGCGGGATGCTGGCGGCTTTTACCGAAAACGCAGACCGCCGCAAGGTATGTGCCGTGCTTGCCGTATTTACATTTATTGCAGTGTTTTGCTGGGTTTGGTTTACTTTGCCCTACGGAATTGCCGCGCTGGCGCTAACCTTACCCGTTGCGTTTTGGTACAGGCATACGGCGCTAAAATATTTCGGAGGCGTTACCGGCGATACAACGGGGTTTTATTTGCAAATATGCGAATTGACGCTGCTTGCGGGTTTGCTGTTAGGGGAGGCGGTTACAGTATGGCTGTAAAACACTTTTTATTTATCCGCCACGGAAAAACGCGGGGAAATATACAGCGGCGTTACATAGGAAATATTGAAGAGCCTCTTTGCGGTGAGGGTATACAAGAGCTGAAACTACTTGCAAGTAAAAACATACTGCCCCCTGTTTCAACTCTTTTTTGCGGCCCGGCTCTTCGCTGCCGCCAAACGGCGGAAATTTTGTTCCCAAACACAAATTATACCCTATGCCCGCTTAAAGAAATTGATTTCGGCATATTCAAAAATAAAAACGCACAGGAATTAACCGGCTGCGAAGCCTATGAAAAATGGCTTGAAACAAATTGCATGGGTGATATTCCGGGCGGCGAGAGTGTTTCGGATTTTAAACGGCACTGCTGCGAAACATTTGCAATTATTGCGAGCAGCGGCGGCGATGGCACAACGGCGCTTGTTATCCACGGCGGAAATATCATGGCTATACTGGAAAAATATTGTGTACCTAAACAGGATTTTTACGCCTATCATATTCCAGACGGCGGCTTTTTACTTTGCCGCTACGAAAACGGATCGTTACAGATTGTGAAAACGTCTTTATAAACTTGCAAAATACGGGGAGATATTCGGGCTTGACGGAAAAAGGCGATTGTAATTGGCGGCGCTTAAATATGAACCGGTAGAAGTAATTATTATGAAGGGTATAGACCAAAGCGAAGTAGATAAATCCACGAGATATGGCTTGATATGATTAAGAACAAGCTTATCAGAAGTGATATTGCGGGCATTATCACACTGAGAAGAAAAAAGATACGCTGCAAATTATGTATAACTCTTTTGATGTGGTTTGAGCGTATTCCCAAA
The DNA here is from genome assembly GCA_031271295.1 of Clostridiales bacterium. Classification (GTDB taxonomy): domain Bacteria; phylum Bacillota; class Clostridia; order Lachnospirales; family WQUN01; genus JAISVZ01. Next base: position 19,052 of record JAISVZ010000122.1, read on the forward strand.
TTTTAGCAAAATTAAAAACCGCCGTCCCGGTAGTTGCCCGGCTACGGCGGTTTTGCGAAACACCGCATTTGGCATGGCGAGGCAAAAAAAAATTTACCCGAAGTTTAAACAAGAGAATCAACCACAGAATCAACCTCAGAAATGAGCCTGCGTTCCACCATTTCATCACCCGGATACGGATAATTTTTAAGCACGTCATTGAATTGCGCGAGAATATACTTAGCCATAGCTTCATCTTTGCTAATTATTCTTTCATAAGCGTATCTTACTCGCAAAGCCGAAAGTTTGTCGGTTCGCAGTTTAATAACTCTCTGCAATTCCTTAGTGTAGTGCATATCAATTATTTCTTTTCGACACTCTCCTATTAATTCCCAATATAGCAAATCCATCTTTAAAGAATCCTTCATGTATTTGTTGTACTTCGTCCCTTTTTCAAGCATTAACTGATCCAACTCTTTTGCGGCTTTATAATCCCCTTTTGCTATAAGATAATTAGAATGGGAAATAGCGGGCGCCACCGAGAAAAAGCCGTTATAATCTCTCGGCGGGTAATGCAAATCCGGCGGAATATTTTCGTACAAACCGCCAGACGAAATAAACGCTAAGCCTATAAGATAAGCCTTGTAATCCTGCCGTTCGTATTCACTGCTTTTAAGAATCTTTATTTTATTCACATCCTCTATAGCGTAAACGACTGTAAAAAAAGAGGCAATAGCTGTAAAAGACGCAAATATCAAATTCTGATAATGCCCCTTTGGAAGCCAAATATAAAGAACCGCAGCTATTAGAATTTGAGTAAAATTTGCGATAAAACCGCCAATCAAGTACAATACAAAGGGGTATTGACCCGCGCTGAAAGAATCCGGAGGAAGCATAGAACATGCTATAATTGGCCCTCTGCCTAAAGTAAACGACACTCCAATATTAGATATTATTGAATCAATTACGCCTTTTAACGTATAGCTTGACTCTAATTTTAGGTTGTAATCCAATGTTTTGAGTTTTAACCCGAACAAAACAAAGGAGTTAAACCTGTAATTACTTATTAGCCCAAAAATCAAATGACCGAGTTCGTATGTAAGCCTGCATGTAAAAAAACAAATGGCAAGAGTAAAGAGAATTATGGCAAAGATAATAACAGCATCTTCGGTTATGTATTTTTCGTAAAACTCATTAGCTCTGTCTTCCAAAAAGAAGAACCAAACTATTGCTATTACAAGCCCTGCAATACAACCGAGTACCGATTGAAGCTTATATTTTTTCTTCATCGCAAGCAAAACTCCATTTCCAATTAAATGCGCAATACGCAAGCTTTATGAGTATTTTGCATATAGCATAACTTACATAGTAAATATTGTAATGCCACGAAAAGATTATGTCAATATGTTGAAATTTTGCAAATTCGCTGCGCAAATCGGAATTCTGAAGAATTTTTACCTTTTAACACATAAAAAACCGCCGTACCCAAAGCTTAAGGGCGGCGGTTTTTGCATAATTCCGCGCTAATAGCATCCAAACTTCAATCATAAAATCAATCTAAGATAAAGCATTTCACTTTTTAAGTTTAAACACCCGCACCATTTCCATCATAACATCCGACTGGCTTGAAAGCTCCTGCGACGCCGCGGCGGATTCCTCGCTCGTTGACGAGTTTGCCTGAACCACATTTGTAATCTGTGAAATTCCTTCGGTAACCTGCGATATGGATTCCGCTTGCTCCTGGCTTGATATGGAAATGTTACTTATTATATCGCCAACCTTTGCCGCGTCGTTCATTATTGTATTTAGCGCCTCTGCGGTTTTTACGGCAATACGCGAACCTTCCTCCACCCGCTCAATGGATTCTTGTATTAACTGCGCTGTTTCTTTAGCGGAAACACTGCTTCTTCCCGAAAGGGTTCTTACCTCCTCCGCAACTACCGCAAAACCCTTGCCGTGTTCGCCCGCGCGCGCCGCCTCAACAGCCGCGTTAAGTGAAAGCAGATTCGTTTGAAACGCAATATCCTCAATTGTTTTAATTATGCGCGTAATTTTCTCAGACGAATCCTTTATTCCTTCCATGGAGTTTAGCATCTCTTTCATATCCGAGTTTCCGTCAAGCGCGTTTTTCGTTGACTGCGCCGACAGTTCCTCCGCTTGCCTCGCAAAATTAGCTGTGCGCCCGGTATTTTCGTTAATTATTGTAACCGTGGCGTTAAGCTGCTCAATTGCGGAAGCCTGCTTAGACGCGCCTTCGGCAAGTGTTGTACTGCTCTCGGAAATTTGCTTAGCGCCTTCCGACACCTGCACAGAAGCCGCTGTAATATTTCCTATTACCGAATTAAGCGTTTGGAAAATATGGTTTATCGCTTCTTTTATTGAAGAAAACTCCCCAACATAACTGCGGGTTATATCCTGCGTTAAGTCGTTATCCGCAAGAAAACGCAATGTGGACGAAATCTCGTCTATGTACGAAGAAATATTTTTAACCGTTGTGTTGATGCTTTCTTTTATTGAAAGGAATTCGCCGTTATAATTGCCTTTCATGGTTTCTTTAAAATTACCCTCGGAAACTTTTGTCATAACTTCAGAAGCTTCCGCAATAGGCGCGGCGATAGCCTCCATAAGAGAATTCATCTCTCCCATAAGCTTTGCCCAGTCGCCCTTGTATTTATCGGTGTCAATCCGGTTTGAAAGCTTACCTTCAATAGCGCCGCGAACTAAAGAATTTATATTGTCGTTTACTGAAATAAGGTTCGCGCTCATTTTTTCGAGAATTTCATTAAATACCTTTTTCTTACCCGGAAGATTGGCCATAGATGCGTTAAAATCGCCGTCGCCAAACTTAATAAGGATATCGAATACGCTTAAAATATCGCCGATAATGCCGCTAAGCATCTTATTCGTACTTTCGGCAACCTCTTTATACGCGCCGTTAAACTTTGATATGTCAAGCCTTGCGTCGATATCGCCCTCGGCGTCTATGGCAAAGCTCATATGGTTTAAATCCCCAATAAGGTTATTAAGCACGCCAACCACATGCACGAAAGAACGCTGCAACAGTGTGATTTCATTTTTTGTTGGCAACCCATCGTCCTTTTCGGTGTTAAAATTAAAATTGCCATTGGCCACATTTTCAGCAATAGCGGTAAGAGAAGGAAGCCTTTTTAAACTTGAGTTTATTAGCAGGTATATTACAATTCCAACAACCAAAATAACAATTGCGCCAATTAACAAAACTGTTGTAACAAGGTTCGTTGCAGCCTCGTTAACCGACCTTGAGGGAATTACGCCGCAAATACCCCAATTTCTGCCCGTATCCCCTATAATAATTCCGTTACCTAAAAACTGCATGTTTTCATTAGTTACGTCCGAATAAGCCTCTAAGTCGAAACTATCTCCGCCAACAAGCATCCCTTCTACCCGCTCGGTGTAACCCCCCATCCAGGTTGTGGAATAGTGATTAAAAACCAGGCTTTCGTTTTCATGCACCGCAATGTTCCCGTTCGGTGAAAGAACATAAAAATAACCGTCGTCAAGAATTGTAGCCCCCCTTAGCGTATCCTCAACAGCTTCAAGCGTAACGTCTACCCCCACCGCCCCAATAACAGCACCGTCTCGAAGTATCGGTATGGCAATAGAGAAAATATTAAATGTTGAGCCTCCCGATGTGTATTGGTACGGGTCTGTTATGTAAGGTTTTCCGGATAACTTAGCGCCCTGATAGTATTCGCCCGCCACAGGGTCATCATAATCCAAAAGCGCCTGACCTTTAATAGCGCCGCCGTCTCTGTACAAATACGGAACAAAGCGCCCGGACGAATCGTGGTATTCGTCGGCGTTAATATACTCCGCATCCTTCCCGTCAAGCGCGTTTGGTTCCCACGCCGTCCAAACCGCAAAAATACTCGAATCCGTTTCAAGAACGTTATTGAGCACTTCAATAATTCTTGTTCTGGGGGCTACCGAACTTATGTGAAGTGTTTCCACCGCAGATTGCAGTGAATTTACCGCTCCGTAATTATAATCCCCCAACCTTTGAAATTCATTAGCGTACTCGTTAACTCTTGCCTCAATAAGCCTTGACGTTAAATTGTCTGTTGCCGCTGTTGCCCTGTTGCCTGTCATGATCCCCATATAACCTATTCCTACAATCATTGATATAAGCGTGGGTATCAGAATGGCAATTTTAACACTCGCTTTTTTCATTACTTCCTCCTCCTTTATCAGTAATGTTACACATCATATGATAGCTTTTCATTTTACTTTTGTCAAATTTAACTAAAAGATTAGTAATCATTTCCCGATTTGTATGCATTTTGACGGTATAACCCCTTACCCGCCTTTATGCAAAAAAAGAGAGATTCCCGCTTTCGGGTAATCTCTCTAAAAACTTTTTACACTAATTCAATTATTGCCTGTGGCGCACCGTCGCCCTTCCTTGGGCCAACCTTAACTATTCTCGTATAACCGCCGTTTCTTTCGGCATACTTCGGGCCGATTTCATCGAACAGTTTTTTTGCCATGTCAACTTCCACAGTGGCGCTTCTCTTTTTGCGTCCGTCAGCCGGAACTTCCGTTACCGGATACAAAACACTTAAGATTTTCCTTCTCGCGTTTAAGCGTGAAGGTGAATCCCTTTTAATTGTCTTTTCAACTTCATCATACACGGTAACTTTTTTCCCGTTAACATCTTCTTTAACACGGTTGCCCTTCGCGTCCTTTTTCGGAACCTTCGCCTTAACCGTAACTTCGGTGTAATTATCCCTTTCCTTAACGGCAAGGGTAATTAATTTTTCGGCTACTCTCCTAACTTCCTTTGCTCTGGTTACCGTGGTTTCGATTCTACCATG
>JAISVZ010000088.1 GCA_031271295.1 Clostridiales bacterium
TGTTTGCGCTAAAATCCGGCGCGTGTATTGTACCGGCGGGGATTACGGGCACATATAAATGGTTTTCAAAGCTTAACGTTAAATACGGCAAGCCCATTACGTTAGAGGAATACGATTCCAAAAAACTCCGGCACGAGGTTTTAGACGAAATTACGGAAATTGTGGTGGGGAGCATTAACGAGCTTTTGAAGCGGGAGGATTTGCCGCAAAGTAAAGGTTAAATTTTGCGGGGTGATAAAATGAAAATTACCGTTGCGCAAACGGCGGGTTTTTGCTTTGGAGTATCAAGGGCGGTTAACCGCGCGTTTAAGGAATCGCAAACGCGGGAAATTGTAACCTACGGCCCGTTGACACACAATTCGCATGTAATTAATAAACTGGAGAAACGAAATGTTTACGCCGTTTCAAATTTGGACGAAGCTTTAGGCAAAACGCTTTTAATACGCGCGCACGGAGTTTCAAAGGCGGTAATTCAGGAAACAGAGCAAAAAGGTATCGAATATATAGACTGTACATGCCCGTGCCTCAAAAAAATTCATTCCATAGTTGAGAAAAGTTCCCTTAAAGGCGATATAATTATTATAGCGGGAGACAAAACGCATCCGGAGGTATACGGCACACAGGGCTGGGCGCTTAACGGAAGTATTGCGATAAATAATCCCGATGAAGTTTTTCTGCATAAATTTGATGTTTCAAAAAATTATACCGTGGTTGCCCAAACAACGATAATTGAAGAAAATTTTAACGCAATAATTGTTAATTTAAGAAACTTAGGGCTTAATTTAACGGTATATAACACCATTTGCGACGCTACCCGAAAAAGGCAGGAAGAGGCGGATTTTATTTCCAAGAACGTTGATATTATGCTTGTTTTGGGGGATAAAAAGAGCTCGAATACTACAAAGCTGTACGAAATTTGTAAAAAAAACTGCGAAAAAACATTTCTTTTACATCAATTTGAATTTTTAGTATTGAAAAACGCATCTGAAAATGATAGAATTGGTGTAACCGCCGGTGCGTCTACGCCGCCGGATATAATTAAGGAGGCAATAGAGTTTATGAATGAGGCTGAGAAAAACACCCAATCTTTTGAGGAAATGCTGGACGACTCCCTCGTTACCCTTCGAACGGGCGAGGTTGTAAAGGGTACCGTTATCAATGTCACCGCGACGGAGATTTCGGTAAATTTAAAGTACAAGTCTGACGGTATTATTCCCAAGTCCGAATTTACGGACGATTCAAACGCCGATTTAACCGCCCTTGTAAAACCGGGCGATGAAATCGAAGTTTATGTTACGCGGGTAAATGACGGAGAGGGCAACGTGCTTCTTTCCAAAAAAAGACTCGATTCGCAAAAGGGGTGGGCTAATATAGAAGAAGCTTTCAATTCGCATACTCCTATTCGCGGAAAGTTCCAGGATGTCATCAAAGGCGGTATGATGGCAAGCATCTGCGGGCTTCGGGTTTTTGTACCCTCGTCGCAAGTTTCAAGCAGGTACGTTGACGATTTAAAAAAGTTTAAAGGCAAAGAAGCGGATTTTAAAATAATAGAGTTCGATAAAAAGAGCCGCAGAATTGTTGCAGGGCGCAAAGAATTGGCGCAGCAGGAAGAAAAGGAAAGCAAAGATAAAGTTTTCGCCTCTCTTGAAGAAGGTCAGCGCATCAAAGGTACGGTTAGCCGTATTGTTGAATTCGGTGCGTTTGTGGATTTGGGCGGCGTAGACGGGCTTATCCATATTTCGCAAATGTCCTGGGGCAGAGTGCGCAAGGCAAAGGATATCGTTTCCGAGGGCGATGTTGTTGAAGTTGTGGTTTTAAACTTCGACAAGGAAAAATCCAAAATTTCGCTTTCCTTAAAAGATGTTAATAACGACCCATGGTTTGACGCAACGGTTAAATACCAAATAGGCGATATCGTTGAAGGCAAGGTTGTAAGAATGGTTCCCTTCGGCGCGTTTGTTGAACTTGAGGACGGCGTGGACGGGCTGGTGCACGTATCGCAAATAGCGCACACGCATGTGCCCAAACCGGACGACGTTTTAAGCATAGGGCAAATAATCCGCGTTAAGGTTACCGAGGTTGATATTGAAAACAAACGAATCAGCCTTTCCAAAAAGGACGCCGAACCTAAGGACGACGAGGATGAGGCAGAGGAAGCGGTGGCGGATGATGCCGTAGAATTGGCTGACGAGGCGGTGGCGGATGAAGCCGGGGAATTGGCCGACGAGGCGGTGGCGGATGATGCAGGGGAAGAAGCTTCGGAATTAGCCGACGTAGCGGTTGCGGATGATGCTTCGGAATTAGCCGACGTAGCGGTTGCGGATGAAGCCGAGGATGAAGCCGCAGAATTAGCCGACGACGCGGTTGCGGAAAGTGCTGCGGAATAAGCGAAAGAAGCCGCAGAATTAGCCGACGACGCGGTTGCGGAAAGTGCTACGGAATAGGCGAAAGAAGCCGCTGAATTAGCCGACGACGCGGCGGCAGAAAAAGCTCCAGCAAAAGTAGAGAAACCCGCTCAGGAAGCTAAAACTTTTTTAAAACTGAATACATAAGATTAAGGCACCGCGAAAAACGGTGCCTTTTAGTTGCGCTTTCAGCATATTTTTAATACCGGATACAAAATAAAAAACGGCATATTTTAAGGCCGTTTTTTATTTTGCAGCCGCTTTTTAACCAACAAGCGGCTTAATCCTAAACTCCGCAATTAACCTTTTATAGCAATCCTCGCAAATTTCGAACGAATGTGTTTCGCTGTCAAACTCGCTGCCGTACCCCCACTTTTTTTCAACTGATAAATGCTCGTCAAAATACCCGAATTCATTCTTTTTAATTTCCAAGCCACAGAAGTTACAAATCATTTTTTCAGTTTCTACTGCCGGTGCCGTAATTTCGCGATTTATTCTCATCTACTTTCCCCCTCGCAAAAATTTCGCAAAATCCTTTGTGAATAATTCACCAATCACTGACATTATACACATCACTGTATATATTTGTATACAGGTAATTATTCTCTGACAGGGGGAATGAAATAAGTTTACTTCATAATCAATTCTTTCTTTGTTTATTCATAGCATGTTTTGCTTATAATCAGTATTTTCGCTAAGCGTTTGTGGAAAATCCATGCCGCCGCCAGCATTCCCGCGCAAACCGTACTTATTATAATCCCAACGGTAAAATCCGCGTTGTAATACCTAAATTCAATTTCATGTTCGCCCGCTGTTAATTCCAAGGCGGCCATGCATTCGTCTATAACTGCAATATCGTGTTTAACCCCGTCCACATACGCGTTCCAATTTTTATTCGCGGGTATGGATGTATACAGCAAACCATCGGTAAGCGCCTTAATGGTTCCCTTTACGTTTGTATCCGTAAAATTTGTAAGCTGCATGGTTTCGTCCGCCAAGATTTCGTAGCCTGCTTCAAATAATCCGTGGTCTATGTACCCCGCCTGTATTGCTACATTTCCCTCGTATTCGTTAAACTCTATAAACAGTGAAATTTTTTCGCCAGCACTGTAACTTCCCGCCGCAAAAATGTACGGATAATCCAATCTTAAAATTTGTTCCTTTTCGCCTTCGCCGCGCATTGTAACGTTTGGCGGTGCGGTGGTTAATGGGTTATAGGCGTAATCAGCACTTACATACACGAAAAGAGAACCGCTTTCCGGCATTTCGTAAATCCATTCTACTCTGCCGCTTTCTTCAGATTCCTTTTTAGCGTAATTATAATAACCCTGCCCTAAATTAGTAACATAATAGTTCTCATAATTAGTTTCGGATGCTTCGAGCATTTTGAACAAATCCCCGCTAAGACCGGTAGATAAATTAAAAAGGTTGTTCTGCGCGTCAAAGCGTTTATGGTCTTCTGCCGGATGAGTGTAATCTTTCGCTTTGGAATCGACCATGAACCCAAGCGGCAAATAGTATTTGTTTTCAAAAAGCGCACTTTCGTCTGCGTTAGCTCTTTTATCCCAATAGATGCCATCGCCGTACATCGTACCGTCAAGGCTTACGAGATAACGCAAATTTAAAAACATAGCGGAAAGCGGCGACGTTTCAGCGTAGCCGTATGTGTTGGATAAAGACATGCCGCCCATTCCCAAACCAGTAACAAACGTGTTAACTCTAACGTCCGCCGTGGAAGAATAAACCGCCGAACCATTAAATCCGTAAAGAGCCGGATAGTTAACCTGTTTAAGCCAAGTGGAAAAATCCGTTCGGTAAAAACCGTCTTTAGCATCCGAGCGGGAGTTAAGCAGGGTTTGAACAGTTTCGTATTTAGGCGGAAATTCGTGCGCAGGTTGTGTTCCTAAATGACCAAACGACTTATTCGCTGTTATTGCAATTTCCGCTAAAATAAGCACAGCAAGCAAAATCTTAAGGACCACGGTTACGGCTTTTTCTCCATTCATTTTGTCTAAAATAAGAGCGGTTATCAGGAAATACGCCGTACACAAAGCTATGTTAGGAAGTACATAAATTGCTTGAATACCCTTCATTGCTATGTACAAAAGCGGAATTACAAGCAGCCACATAAACCACAAAAACCGCCCTTTTGTTTCGTCCAACAGCACGTATGCCCTGTATGCCGCCGTTATTAAAATAAACGACAAAATAAAAACATAACGGTAGGGCAAACCTCTGGTATAGTGGAAAGCGTTCCAAAAAAAATCAAACGCATTCTGGTTTACGCTTACAATCATGAAAACCATGGCCAAAACGAACATTATTTTTTCCCTCAGAGCTATTTTGGGAATTGCTAAAAATAACCCAGCAAAAACTATATTTACCATACCGCTGAAAAGAAGCTGCAAATCCAAAATAGAGGATGAAAAAGCAATAAACCCTCCTAAAACATCGTACAAATTGTATAAAAACCTTCCACTTGTAGGAAAACTATCTGCGGCGGCAGCCGAATTTTGCACGGACAAATATGCCGGATACATTAAAAAAGCGGTAAGCCCTATGGCTATTGCGGAAAATACGAAAACAACCGCAAGATGCCTGAGAATACCGCGCAAATCGCATTTTTGCGAAACACATTCCGTTATAAACGACATCGCAATAAATACGCAAATATAAAAACCCATATAATAGTTGCAATAAATGGACATGGCCAAAGTTAACGTATACAGCATAAACTTGCGCTCACGCATAAGCTTTGTAAACCCAAGCATAACAAGCGGCATTAGCGCGAAAGAATCAAGCCAGATAATATTGAAAAAGTACTTAATCATAAATGAGCAAAACGCATAGCACAACGCAAAAACCGGAAGCAAAATGTCGTTTTTGCCGGTAATGTATTTAAGATATAACGCGGCAAAAAGCCCGGAAAACCCAAGCTTTACAAAAATTGAAACAACCACCGCGCCCTTTAGCATAAAATGCGGTAAAATCGCGAAAATAAAATTAATGGGGCTTGATAAATAGTATGTAAAAAGACTTAAATAATCAAGCCCCAAGCCGCTTTGCCAAGACCATAAGAGAGAACCGCCCTCTCTAATTTTTTGCCACAAGCCGCTTATAAAAGGGTAATACTGAAGCTCCAAATCGGAAACGAAAATAAGCCCTTCGCCAAACGGATAATAACCGTTAAGCGCGAAAATTACGCATATTAACAGCACCGGAAGCAAAAACGAAACTGCGGGATATATCCAATCGGTTTTTCTGTTTTTTAATTCTGTGCTAACCTCTTCCCGCTCTTTTACTTCTTCCAAATTATCCATATTAACCTCCACGCCGCGCGAACGCGGCACAAATTGAAATGATACATACCGTTTTCGCACTAAATCCCTTTCCGGTACCGCAATGTTAGCTCTTACGCATTGCCGCTTAATTCCCTTTAATGCGGCGCCATTTCCTACTCATTTAACTCCACTTCGCTGATGTAAGAAACATCGTACATATCGTGCGCCATTAAGTAACGCCCCGACAACGTGTAGAGCGAATCCCCAATATAAATAATACGTTTTATCGCCGGTGAGCCGTCGCCGCCGGAGTAGCCGTAATCATACCACATCATACCCGATTTTTTGTATTCCTCTTCGGTCATGTGCGTTATTTCGCCGCGTTTTTCAAAACCGCTATCCAGCGAAATATCGTAAACATACGCGCCTTGGAATTTAAACGCGCCGTATTCATACACCTCGGCGTCCTCTTCGGTTTCATAAACCGTTACCGGAAACGCCAAAAGGTTTTTCTCCTTATCGAAAAGCAGAGCTTTATGGTTATACAATAAATCCGATTCCGTACCTCTGTCGCCTATAGTTTCAACAAACTTCTGCTTCGGGTTGGAAACGTCGGAAATATCGAATATCGCCATTTTCATACCCAAATAGTACGCCACACCGTAGGATTCCGCCGTATCCTTGCCAAAGCCTATTATCGTGTTTTCGTCGTAAGGATGCAAATAATCGCTGTAGCCGGGGATTTTGAGCGCTCCGAGTATTTGAGGATTCTCCGGGTTCATATCTATAACAAAGAGTGGATCGGTAGTTCTAAAGGTTACCATATACCCGCGGTTTCCTAAAAAACGGGTGGAATAAATGCGTTCGCCCGGAGCTATATCTTCAATTTCCGCCTTTGGTTTTAACTGCGAATCCAAAATATAAACATTGTTCGCGCGCCCGTCGTTGGTGGCAATTCTGAAATTTGAATTGTATTCGTCCATTGAAAACTGGTTTAAAATACTGCCGTTAACCGCGCCCGAACCTATATAACTCGCCTTGCCGTCGTAAAGGGAAAGCTTGTGAATTAAAGTGGACATGTTATTATCGGCAAAACTGCGCCCAAGCCACGGCATTGCATCTATTGCTTCGTTATAATCGTAGTTATACGACGGCTCCGCAATATACATATATTTTTGCGAAACATATATGGTACTGCCCGCTCCCATGTACATATTAATATAAGGTTCTTCGTTCATTTTGTCAAGCGAAATCCCCGCCACGGTTAAACATCCGTAACTTAACGAACCGGGAAAACAGTAAATATCTGTCGCCGCAATATCCTTTTCGGTATCGCCCGCGAAAAACACCGGCTTTTTACCTTTGTAATAATACGAATTTGTTACAACATACACGTCGTCCCCAATTTTGCGCGATGATAAATACGAGCCTTCAATTGCGTCCTCACGGGCAACCTTTGGGCTTTCGATATCCGAAATGTCAAGCACCGTAATGTTTGTAAGGTAATCGCCGCGCCTTGAATATTCATTCGATATTATTGTGAGCTTATCGCCGTCCGCGTACATTTCAAGCGGCATGATATCCCGATGAAAATTGTAGCGCGATACTTCCTTCATTTTATCCGCCGGGTACGCGTTAATTATTATAACCGAATTTGAGTTAAGCGCGTAAATGTATTTGCCGTTTGTCCTTATTATATCGGCTTCGTCCACACCGGCAACCTGTATGTTAACCTCGGAATATTCCGCCGAACCCGCGCCTTTTGCTGCCGCCGCGCCATTCATCGCAGAATCCATTGCCGGTTCCGCCGCCGCCGCGGACGCCGCCATTTCCGCTCGCGGCGCTGAATCCGCAAATGCCTCCGCCTCTTCCATTACCATTATTCCATCCGCCGCGTATTCGTAGAATCTGTTTACCTTCTCGTCCATTTCGCTAAAGTATTCGTTTAAAGCTTCCTCCGTTTCAAACGACGGCAAAACGGATAATTCGGTTTTAATTTTGCCTATTTCGGTTTCACTCGGCTTTATTTGTGCCTTATCCGAAATGAAAATCAAACCGCTTTCGTACGATACTTCCTTGCCGGTAATTTCATCTACAAACGATAGCGGCACAAAAGCGCGTCCGTTTTCTATTATCGCGGGTTTTTCCATTACGGTTCTTCTCGCGTCTATTGAAACGGAAGTGCTTCCGGCGGTAAAACCAAATTTTTTGCCGCCAAGCGAAAGGCTCAGCGTTAACGGAACCTTCCCAGCGTTATAAGTAACCTTGCCGCCAAGCGCGTCGGATACAAAGCGAAGCGGCACATAAACGGTATCGTTTTGCGTAAAGGGAATTACGTTCAGGTTTTCCTCGTCTATAAATTCCGCTTTTCCCTGAAGCAAAGCCTTAGACGACCCAACGCGGAAAACAATTTCCTTGCTGTATTTTGCAATTTCCGGAGGCGCAGCCCCCAAGCATAAAACCGCCGACACAATTAGAGTTACAAGAAACAATTTTTTGCCTTTTTTCATAAAAATACCTCCTTAGGATGCATAGGCGGCAGCGCGGCGGTTTCCCGCGCGACCGGTCTTTGGATTTAAGACCGGCGGCAAGATAGTTTCACCGCGCAAACAGCCTCGATTTAAATATAAGCAACACGGATTTTATATTATGGCGCAAGTTTCGGCGCAGTTGTTCGCGCCGCCGCCCACAGTTTCGCGTTGCGGTATACATTCAAAGACGTTATGATTGGCAAATTGTTTCACTTTAACCTTTCCATTGCGGCTTTAAAATCGCTGTATCTCATATAATGTGTTTCGTCGGCATTTGCCGCGCTTATTGTCTCCGACGCGGTTTCAGTTTTAAGAATCAGGCTTTCGTTTGTAAATTCCGCAGAAATTTTATTTGCGCCGTGGTTTAGCGCGTTGTAATTAATAATTTGCTTTACCGCAACAGTTTGCGAAATCCAATCCGGGCTGCGTTCTAAAAATGAGCGAGAATATATAAATACCGTTTTGTTTGGCACATCCGTTATAACCGCGCATCCAAGGGATTCGTATGTTGCTTTAAGGTTGACAAAATAAGGAAAGTAATTAAATCTCATAATAGCCATACCTACGCCCGTATGGCCTTCCGGGCTTTCGTTTGCTTCATCCCAATTACAAATCTCTTTAAACTCCTCTCCTACAGGTTCGTCATTTAAATGGTTATTTACTTTTCTGTCATCATAAATAACATGGTAATCCATTTCCAGCCGCTTAGTAGGTGAAAATTCCGCTTTTTCGTTTAGGATACATAACCTCTTCGAAAGAAATCCCCTGCCTGTATTTATCCGGTTGCGGTGATTTATGCATGGTTGTGGGATATTTCTCTTTAAAATCGGTAAGATAAGTCATAAAACTCGACAGATAGATGTAACCGTCTCTGCCTCGCGCCGCTGTTGGAAACCAACTAAAACCGGTTGTGGATTTACTGTAGTAAAAATCTTGTTTGTGCCACCTTTCGTTAAACGAAAAATCGGTTGCGTTAGCGTTGCCCTCGTATAACTCGCTCATTTCCTCCGCGTCTGCGCGGCTGTAGCAAACGCAATTGACGAAGCCAAGAACGCCTCCGACTATATCTGTGATACCTGCGATAACGACGGCGTGGCGAAATGGCTGGGGACAATATTTTATAACTACCTTTTATTTTGTCAGGCACGCAGAATCGGACAATTCCGCCCGTAACGTACAAGACCGCTCACTGAAAAAGAGTTACTCCCCTGCCCACATTTTCAAAACAGCACCGGTTTTTGAATGAATCGCGATACTAATACTATAACCCGGCGCGTTATCGCTCTCCCAAAAGTGGATTACATAGATATTTTCATCCTCTATGAACTCTATTAACTGAAAAACCATATCATTTAATCTGTTTGGATCATTTTCCGTCAACAGGAATTCGGCGATTTTCACAGCGGTTTCCGGACCGATGTCCAATTCGTCAGTGAAATCCCCCGGCGATTCATCCCACGGTACGTCATCATATTTAATTTTTTGTATTTCTATTTCTTCAACATCAATCTCGCCGCTTTTTTCCGCGTTATCATATATTTCACTCTCCGCCATCTCGCTGCTTTTTTCCGCGTTATCATATGTTTCACTCTCCATCATTTCACTGTTTTTTTCCGCGCTTTCAAATTTGCTGCGTTCGCATCCGGCAAACGCTGCAAAAACAAAAGAAAATGCTAAAAATAAAATGATTTTTTTCGGCAACATTATCAATAATCCTCCATATCAACCCAAGTGTCAAATTTGCACCTGTGTTTCTCCACAATTTCAATCATTGCCAACACCTCTAAGGTTTCCTCCGGTGCAACCTTCGTAAGCCGCGTAAAGAAAATTAGCAACCATCCCAAAAGGCAATAAAATTTTGTTATCACACAAAAAAATGGCACCGTTCTGAAATTTCAAGCGTTTCATTTATATTTTTCTGCCTGCAAACGAAAAAAGGACGCATATTCGCCGTTTTTTCTCAGTATGCCGTTTCCATTTCCTCGAACTCGCGCGCAAGTATACCCATATAAAGCTTGTCAACGTATACCCCATCTTTAAACACCCATTCGCTCAGCCGCCCAACCTCGCGAAATCCCGCTTTTTTATAACAGGCTATACCTCCGTAATTGTCCGCGTGGACGGTCAGCATAATATGGTGAAGGTTCAACGTTTTAAATCCGTAATTCAGGATTAACCGAACAGCTTCAGTTCCGTAACCTTTGCCTCGGTATTCTTCCTCACCGATGAAAATTCCTATAAAAGCGTTACGGTTAAGGTGGTCGATATTATGTATGCTGATTGAGCCTATTAACACGTCGCCCTCACGAAGCACAACAGCATAACGCTGCATATCGCCCGGAGGTTTATAAAGCCATTCCAAGTCATCCGCCGAAGCCACAACGCGGTTATACTGCGCAAACATAGCCGCCACAGTTTTATCGTTCATCCACCCGATATACTTTTCGGCATCTTCATCATTGGCACTTACAGGTGAGAGATAAAACCGCTCACCAGCAATTTTCGGAAAATATCGCATAACTAACCTCCGATTTGCAGAAATTATAAATTCGCGTTACTAAATTTAACCTAATAAATCCAAAAAAGTAGTATAACGCATTCAGTATAGCGCTATTTTAGTGCTCCTTCAAGCCATTCAAACAATAAAACATCATTTACTATTTACCTCACATAAGGATTTTGACTTGTGAAGTGCTTATTGATATCAAACCCCAAGCCGATGTTGTGCAACCCTGCTTGGGGTTTATTTGCGTTTATACCGCTTATAAAACTGATGATTTTATGGATTTATGGATTTAACAGAATGTTTATTTGATATTCTTTTCTTGAAGTGAAACACATTAATAAACAACGAACATATTTAATATGTCGTTAGTTCACTTAAAAATTCAAAGGAGGATTTAATTTATGTATGCAATTTCAAGAAAAGGGTGTATAATGAGTTTTGAGGCGACCAATCCCGCTCGCAAATTGCTGTTGTCTTGCAGAGATGATTTGAAAAAGTTATTTTCAAATATTTATTTTCACAGCGGAAGAACAGACAGCGCGGGAGGTCATCACAATTGGCTTAATAGTACGGGAAGAGGTTTCGGCGTTTATCATTATCACCACGGGTTTGATGACCATTTGCACCCCAACGGTATTTGCAAATACGGCGGTTTGTTTTATGCCTGTCCCGCCGGAAATTCGTCAATTAACATGCTCGGAAACGCAATTGCCTTTGAGTATCCAATGAATTTATTTGACAATCCAAAAAACAATACTATTTTCAGCACGAAAAACGGAGAGTTAGATCTTTATTGTTATACCGAAAGAGCATTGGCGGATGATGTTGATTGCTAAGCTTATATTAGCTTAGACGATATAGGCGACTACATGAAAAGGACGGATATTTCACTGCTTTTAGCAATATCTATTCAAATCTTTGGGGTTTTAGCGTAAAACGGCCAAGCATAGAAATATACATGCCGAAAAACGGTCAGCAGTTTCATATTGGCGACGAGGTTGAAGTAAAGGCAAGGATAAAAAATGTAAGCGTAGCCAACTTGAATGTTGGAAGTTCTGCGTTTGAGCATAAATTTCTCCTTGATTTATTCAACGATGTAACTTTTAGTAGGTTCAAGCTTACCGAAGAGCATTTAGGGTTGTTGCCTATAGAAGTACAAGCCCACATCGGAGGCACCTCGATTCAGGCAAACTCAAATGTAAAAACAAACAGTATAGAAATTAAGGTTGAGGTAGCCCAAAGCGCTGAAACGGACGATTATTTTGCGATTATAATAAGTGAAACTTTATCTGTGAGGGCTGAAAGATCAACATCGTCCGAATCTTTGTTAAGCCTTGCACCGGGCGATCATGTTAAAATAGTTTTACCAAAAAATCGTGTATTTGATGGGGAGCGTACATGGATTGAAGCTTATTATAAGGTCGGTGAAACAGGCTGGATAGACGAAGCATTCATTCACCCAAACGTACCCATAATAACTGATTTTCCGGAAAGCCAATACACAAGTATAATCGGTTCTTTTGATGGTGTTGATACTACATTGTATCCTATTGACAATTGGGGGATACCGGGCGGAGGCGACTATGAAGGAGAAGCAAAAAAAGACTCTCAAGGCAGATATTTAGTTTGTGTTGGTCCTAGTGTAACGTACCATTGAAATTTAGGAAATATATGTAGTAAACACCGCCGTTTTATGTTATAATAAAAGAAACGGCGGTGGACAAAATGGGAAGAAATAAAAAATATCGGATTAAT
>JAISVZ010000141.1 GCA_031271295.1 Clostridiales bacterium
GTCGGGTAGTATTTTCCCGGAAAATTCACCGGGAAAATCTCCACCCTTCTCTTGACCTTGCTATTGACTTTTTCGTAACTGGCATTATTTGGGCGGGCAATTAAACTTGCAATTTTCAGTATTATTTTTGCGCCAAAAATTTTTATTGCAAATTTTTAACCTGTCTGGTATAATGCCGTTGTTTGTGCCGCAAAATCTTAGCATAGTAATTTAATTAAGGAGAGTGCAATATAAAATGAGAGAAGCCGTCCAGCCGAAATATTTTCAGGCAAAGGTAAAATGCGCCTGTGGAACAGAGTTTGTTACAGGTTCAACTAAAGAAAATATCAACGTAGAGGTTTGCTCTAAGTGCCATCCGTTTTACACCGGAAGCCAAAAGCTTTTGCTTGAAGCAGGCGGGCGCGTAGAGAAGTTCAAGAAAAAGTACAACAGGTAATAAAAGCGGGGTGTTTCGGGTTTTCCGGAATATCCCGTATTTTTTTTAGGCAAAAAAATATTTTGGAAATAACTTCAAAAACATCTTGCATGTTCCGAACTTCTGTTATATAATTGGTTATATTGTAAATTTATTACAATAAATACATAATCGTCAGCGGAAAATTCCGCAGGTTCGATAATTAAAAAATTGGAGGGAATTTATTTTGAACAAGGGAAAAATCAGAGTTTTATTAGCGAACGACAGCAAGGATTTTTGTGATGTCCTAAAGAGTTTTCTATCAAACCAGCCGGACATCGAAGTAGTTGATGTAGCTTACGACGGGAACGAGGCCTTTGAAAAAATAATGAATATCCGCCCGGATGTAGCGGTTATAGACGGAATTATGCCGCATTTGGACGGTTTGGGCGTGCTTGAAAAGATAGGACGGGAAAGCCCGGACTATTTTCCGGTTTGCATAATCCTCTCGGCTATTACGCAGGAAAATATTACGCACCGCGCAATGGAGCTCGGAGCGAAATATTATATGGCAAAACCGTTTTCACTGGAAACTCTGCTTACGCGAATAAGGCAGTTAAGCGAAGAGACGGGCGGCAAAGCTCCGCAAACCCAAAAACTTAACGACACGAACCTTGAAACGAAGGTTACGAAAATTCTTCACGAAATAGGCGTACCCGCCCACATAAGGGGATACCATTACATGCGCGAGGCAATTATGATGGCGGTTGGAGATATCGACGTGCTTAATTACATAACCAAGGAACTGTATCCGTCTATCGCGAAGAAATGCAACACAACCCCAAGCCGTGTGGAACGCGCCATACGCCACGCGATAGAAGTTGCGTGGAGCAGGGGCAAGGTTGACGCAATAAACGGGCTTTTCGGCTATACCATAAACAACAATAAAGGAAAACCCACAAACAGTGAATTTATTGCGCTTATTGCGGATAACCTGCGCATTGAGTTAAAGGCAAGCTAATACTAATTCTGTTTACTTAATCCGTCCGAAGCAGAACATATCAGCTTTTGGGCAAACCACATGCACAGCGTGTAAATTTAAGATTACACTCCTCTCATTAAAACGGCGGCCGCAGTAATATTGCAGCCGCCGTTTTTTGCAAGGTTTGGATGAAAATACGGAAGGCGAATAAGTTCAGTACAAACTAATGTTAGCGCAAAGCGCACCTTATTTAGACAGCTTAAAAATTGTAACGGCTCCGCGCAGTACGATAGCAAACACAACAGCCCCTATAACAAGGTCTGGGATTTTATTTTGCAAAACCGCTACCAGCACGGCGGCGACAATTACGCCAATATTAACAATAACGTCATTTGATGTGAATATTTGCGTAGCCTTTATATGTACTTCCTTGGTTTTGGATTTGCTTAAGAAGTGAAGCGATGCGGCGTTTCCCGCAAGCGCTACTGACGAGAGCGCAATCATTACAATAAAATTCGGCGCGGGTTCGTTTCCTATAAAACGCCGCACAATCTCGGAAAAACCCCACAGCGCAAGCACGAGCTGCAAAACGCCGCTTGCGCGGGCAATTCGTTTTTTTACAAGCACCGTACCCGTTACGGCGTAAATGCTTAGCGCGTAAACCAAAGCGTCGGCGAGTTCGTCCAGCGAATCCGCCACAAGCCCCATTGAATGCGCAATTAAGCCTGCGGTTATTTCAATTGCAAATATTCCGAAATTTATTAGCAAAACTGTCCATAACAGTTTTGTATCGGCGGAGGTATCCCGCGTGTCGATATCGCCCGTAAATGCTTCGGTTTCAGTTATTTCCGCTCCAAAGTTCAGCGAATCAATGTCCGCTTTAACACTTTGAAGCTCGCCTGTGTGAAATACCGTAAGCCGCCTGTTTTCAAGGTCGAAACATAGCTGTTTAACAGCCGCGTTATCCGCAAATTTCATGCGAATTGTTTGTTCCTCGGCGGCGCAATCCATATCCTTAACAAAAAAAATTGTTTTGTCCATAAACCCACCATTTGCCGCAATGAATTTAAAAACGATTATAATTGCTCATCACGTTTTTGAATGCTCTTAACTATTTCATCTTCACGTTCAAAACTCACCTTATGTTGTGAAAGGTCGTCATATGGACGGCAAAAACAACAACAATCCATGTAT
>JAISVZ010000027.1 GCA_031271295.1 Clostridiales bacterium
AAAACAAAATGGCATTAAGGTAAATCGCAAAAAAATAGAAAATAGACTTTCGGAATTTCTATCATTCTATCATTCTATTTTCCATTTTTAGTTTTGAAAGGTATAAGTCAGCACTATAACGAGCGGGCAATTTAGGTAACGTAAAAATTCCGCGCTCACCCTGCCGCCTGCAAAGAACATGCTGATGGCTTCGGCGTAGGTTATATCGAACAGCATGATTGTGCCACGCGGCGGGAAACAATTTTCACCGTCAAAAAAATAATCTCTGTAGTATACCGGGGGCGAAAATTGGTTCGCCAGAGCAGCGAGAAGAATATTTTTGAGCGCACTGCGTTAACATAAAACTCTTCATTAACTTGGTGCGCTCAAAAATGTTCTGAAGCGTCAGGTGGCACATTGCTGGGCGATATAATTTGCGCCGAAGCCCTCCTGTAACCCCTTATAGAGCAGTCACAAAAATCGCGGGTAGTTATTAGCGATTTAATATTAGTGGGTAGTTATCAACATTCCGTTCTGGGCAGCGCATAGTCAAATTGTCAAAAACGGAAAAATGAAATTAGACAGCCTATTATTCAAAAGGTGAAACAATTGTGCAGGTGATGCAACCAATAATTTTTAAATGCACCTTTTACAATCGGCGATTTTTCAAACGAATTTATTCCTTCTAAGAAACTCTTGCGTAACAGTTATTAACAGCGTTATAATTAGGATAAGAAAAGGCGGGTGACGAGTGCATGTTAAGCAAAACGGAAGATATTATTATGAAAAGCATTATGGAGCTTTTTAAGGGCGATGCCATTAAGTTCTTCGGAGTGGATAAAAAAATTGTTTCGGTGGAACGAACGGAGTTTACGCAAATAAAGGCAAGCCAAAAAACCGATGACTGGATGCTTATAGCGGAGGATGGTTCATACATCCACGTTGAGTTTCAAACTACATATAGCTTGGAAGATTTGTCCCGGTTTATGTTATCTGACGCGATGCTGTACTTTAAAGAACGAAAACCAATAAAAACGATTGTGGTTTACTCCTCGGACATAAAGGAAACAATAACCGCAATTGACGCGGGCGCACTGCAATACGGCGTGGAAGCGTTTTACATGGTTAAGCTTAACGGCGATAAGGCGCATGAGGAAATTAAAGCAAAAATAGATGCAGGAGCTGAACTGACGAAGCAGGATTTAATGTCAATAGTATTCCTGCCTATGATGAAAAGTGAATTTGATAAGGTTAAAAGTCTGGAACGGTCTATATTGCTTTCCAAAGAAATAAAAACCGAAACCATGCAGGCGCAAATTCAAGCCATGATTGAGCTACTGGCAGAAAAGTTCGTAAAGGACGAAAATCTTATTGTTAATTTCAAAAAAATGAAAACCACCAGCGCCTTTTTTAATACGCAAGGCTGCGGTGGTTTTTTAACAGTAGAGCTTTACTACTCAAACATATTTTGGTATATTACATCAAGCGAACCGAACATTACAAAAATCTTTTTTACGGAGGCATTTTAATTGCGGAATAAATACCTTTCAATTATCAGCGAGCACGAAGCAAAGCTTAAAAAAGTGCGCGGAATTTTCTCTCTATTAGGGTACGGCAAGCTGTTTTTTATACTGCTTACGGGGTTTTTAATTTTTTCCGTGGTAACGGAGGGTTTCTCCGCCGTTATAATTATTTCGGCGGTGTTATCTTTTGCCGTTTTAGCGGCGCTTTGGGTTTTTCATAACAATTTGCAGGAAAGCATGAATTATTCCAACGGAATAATAGAAATTTGCAACCGCCAAACCGACAGGATTAACGGAAAGTGGGCTTCGTTTAAAGACGACGGAGCCCAGTTTTTAGACTCGGACCATCTCTATGCCGCAGACCTTGATATTGTCGGCGCAAAATCGCTGTTTCAACTTTTAAACACAACGGGTACCTGGCACGGGCGGCAGTTTTTTTCGGAGGATTTGCTGCGCCCCGCATATAACCGCGAGGAGATATTAATAAGGCAGGAAGCAATTGCGGAACTTTCCGCCGATACGCGGTTTTCATGCAAAATACAGTATCACCTCTCAAAAATAGGCGTAAATCCCGCCGCAGTTAAGCTTGCAGAGGAATTAAAGGAAGAAACACCGTTTATTGAAAACGCCGTTTTGCGGTTCTTACTGTCATATGTGCCGGCGCTGACATGCGTTTTTCTTGCCGTAATATTCATTTTTAAATTGGAAACGCTGTATATCACAGGTGCGGCCGCAGCTTTCGCTCAGGCTCTTGTTTGGGTATTAACCCTGCCGAAAACTCACGCTTATTTGGGCGCGGCCGCAGGTTTGCCGTACAAACTTAGCGATTACGCCGCCGCAATTAGCCTCATTACAGGCAAGGAATTTAAATCCGAAAAATTGAATCAAATTAAAGAACAGCTTGTTTCTGCGGAAAAAGGGTTTAAGTGGCTTGGGCGAATCGCTGATAAGCTAAACATAAGGCAAATTGCTGTTTTGTATTATATTTTTAATATCCTGCTTTTGTGGGATTTGGAGTGCGCGTTTTCACTTCGTGAGTGGAAAAAAAAATACGCGCTTTTATCCGAAAAATGGTTCGCCTCTATTGGGGAATTTGAGAGCTTGCTTTCGTTTTCGCATTTGCCCAATATCTGCGCTGGTACTTGTATGCCGGAAATAATTGCCGGGGAAAAAATTATTAACGCCGAATTAACAGGCCACCCGCTTTTGGCAAACGAAAAAAGGGTATGCAACGATTTTAACTTTAACGGCAATATTCTTATAATATCCGGCTCCAATATGTCCGGCAAAACCACGTTTTTGCGAACCGTTGGCATAAACCTTGTGCTTGCCAAGTGCGGAAGTTTTGTATGCGCAAAACGGTTTGCCTGTTCCGTTTTCGAACCCGCCGCTTCCATGCGTATAACCGACGATTTAAACGAAGGATTATCCACATTTTACGCGGAACTTAAACGAATTAAAAAAATTATAGACACGGCGAAGGGTCAAACCAACATGCTGTTTTTAATCGACGAAATTTTCAGAGGCACAAATTCTGTGGATAGGCTGTACGGCGCGAAAACGGTACTTAGTAAACTTCACGGTATAAACGCCGCCGGGCTTATTTCCACCCACGATTTGGAGCTTTGCGAACTGGCGGAAATGTACCAAAGGGTTGAAAATTTCAGTTTTTCCGAAACTTATGAAGGCGGCAAAATAATTTTCGATTATAAAATACGCGGCGGAAAATCCACTACCACAAACGCAAAGTATCTTATGGAAATGGTGGGAATCTAAAATTCCGTTTTTGTTGACATAACGAATCAAACATATTACGCTTATGGCTATAACCGAAAGGAGTTGAAAATATGGGCAAATATCTGCTTGCGATAGACGGCGGAACGGGCAGCATCCGTTCCTGTTTGTTCGATTACGACGGCCGCCAAATATGCATAGCGTCAAGAGAATGGGTTCATTTGCAGGATCCGCGTTACCCCGGTTCGATGGATTTTGATTGCGCTAAGAATTGGGAGCTTACCAAGCAAACCATAGCGGAGGTTCTGGAAACAGCCGGAATTGATTCATCCGAAATTACGGCTATAGCCGCATCATCCATGCGCGAGGGCATTGTTTTGTACGATGAGGATAACCGCGAAATATTTTCCTGCGCCAACGTGGACGCGCGCGCTTCGGCGCAAGGCCCCGAGCTAAAGGAAAAAGTGCCGGGCATTGAGGAGGAAATATACAGAATTTCCGGGCAAACATTTTCCCTTGGGGCTATTGTGCGCCTTTTGTGGGTTAAAAACAACGCGCCGGAAATTTACGAAAAAACCAAAAAGATGACCATGCTGAACGACTGGCTTACGTTTAAGTTAACCGGCATTTTATCCTCCGAACCGTCCAACGGCTGCACAACGGGAATGTTCGATATTAAAAAGCGCGTTTGGGACACCGGAATTTTAGAAAAATGCTCCCTAAAGCCTGATATTTACGCTCCCGTTTACGAATGCGGGGAAAAAATAGGTTACATATCGAACGAATGCGCGGCGGAAACGGGGTTATCCGTAACAACGGCGGTTGTTTCGGGCGGCGGGGACGCGCAGCTTGGCGCTGTGGGCGTAGGCGTTGTTTCGGAAAAACAAAACGCCATATTCGGCGGGAGTTTTTGGCAGGTGGAAAGCAACACCGAAACGCCGAAAATTGATGCTAAGTGCAGGCTAAAGGTTAACTGCCACGCCGTAAAGGGCATGTGGCAGTACGAGGCTATCGCGTTTTATCCCGGCCTTGTTATGAAGTGGTACCGCGACGCGTTTTGCGGCCACGAGAAAAAAATTGCCGCCGAAACCGGAATAAGCGTGTACGCGCAAATGGAAAAGGAAGCGGAAAAAGTTCCGGCGGGATGCTACGGAATGCTGTGCGCGTTTTCCGATGTTATGAATTATATTCAGTGGAAGCACGCTTCGCCAACCTTTATGGGTTTTGGGCTGGACGCCGAAAAGTTTAACCGCTATACGTTTTACCGGGCGATAATGGAAAACGCCGCGTACATAAGCCGGGGGCATTTGGAACTGATACGCGAGGTTACCGGCAATTACCCGCAGAGCGTAATTTTCGCGAACGGCTCGTCTAAAAGCAAATTGTGGTGCCAAATTTTAGCGGACGTATTAAACGTTACGGTAAAGGTTCCGGTAGTTAGGGAAGCAACGGCGCTTGGCGCGGCAATTTGCGCCGGAGTTGGCGCGGGCGTATATGCGAACGTTGCGCAGGCTTGCGAAAGGGTTGTAAAATTAGCCGAAGAATATTTGCCGAACGCGGATAACGCCGGGGTATACGCAGATATGTACGCAAAGTGGCGCAAGGCTTACAAAGCGCAGCTTGCGCTTGCCGACAGCGGAGTTTTGCCGCACATGTGGAAAGCGCCGGGTTTGTAGGAAAAACTAATTGAATGGCTGGTCGCGCGGAAGTACGCTACGCTACTCGCCCATGCAACCAAAGGAGAGATCATTATGTTTATAATTAACGAAAACGAAAAAGAGTACCGCTTTGGGGATTCGGGCCCAAAATATCTGCTTAACGGGCCGAGGCTTAGAACCGGCGTTGTCCGCTTAAAAAAGGATGAGGATTTTAAAGGGCATTACCATAAAATAATGGAGGAAAACTTTTTCATTTTAGAAGGCGAAATAGAATTTGTTGTGGACGGCGTCAGCTGTATTTGCAAAAAGGGCGACCTTATCCATATTGAACCGCACGAAAAGCATTATTTAAAAAATGTGTACGACGGCGCCTCGCTTGCGGTGTTTATATTAGGCCCGGCGGCGGAGAACGATAAGTACGAGGATTAAACGGGCGCGGCAAGCAATTGCGCAAGGCACGATTTTATTAATGAAAGGAAGAGATTTATGGCGGATGCCACCGGAAACAAAATAGCGAAGAATTATTACTTAGACACACCCGCACAAAAAACGGGCTTTCACGTAAAAGGAATGAACCATGCCGATTGGGGCATGAAGGACCGGCTTTCAAGAATTTTTAGCAAAACAAGCGGCAACACGCTAATGCTCGCTTTCGACCACGGGTACCTTATGGGTTCCACCGCGGGGTTGGAACGGCTGGATATTGTTATTCCGCAGCTGGCAAACGATATTGACGTTTTTATGGCAACACGCGGTGCGCTTCGCACCTGCGTACCTCCGGACTATAACAAAGCTGTGGCGCTTCGCGTAAGCGCCGGTTCCACCGTTGCGGTAGACGATGTTACCCACGAGTTTTTAGGGGTTGATATAAATGACGCTCTGCGCCTTAACGCCTCGTGTATCGCGGTTCAAACATTTGTTGGCGTACAGGGCGAAGAAAAAAAATCCCTCAAAAATTTAAGCGGCGCGGTTAATATGGGAAGTAAGTACTCCATACCGGTACTCGGCGTTGTTGCCGTGGGAAAATCAATGCAGCGCGACACAAAGTTTTTCCTGCTTGCCACGCGCGTTTTAGCGGAACTTGGCGCGTCTGTTGTAAAAACTTATTACTGCGAGGATTTTGAAAAGGTAACGGCGGCGTGCCCCGTGCCGATTGTTGTTGCGGGCGGCAAAAAACTTCCGGAAAACGAAGCGCTGACGCTGGCTTATAAAGCTATCAGCGAAGGAGCGAACGGCGTGGATATGGGGCGCAATATATTCCAAGCCGAAAACCCGGCGGCAATGGCAAAGGCAGTGCGTAAAATTGTGCACGAAAACTATACGGACGCGACGGCATACGAGTTTTACAAGGACATAATAAAATAGCTATTAAAAAGCCGCTCCTGCCGGAGCGGCTTTTTAACTTATCATTCGGACATCATTCCGTATTTTCCGCCGCCCTGCATCATCATAAGCATAAGCAGAAGCATCATATTCTCAGAGCCGCCGCCCTGCATCATCATCATAAGTACAATCATCATCATAGGGTTGTTCATAATTGCGGACATCTTCGTTCCTCCAATTTTCCAATCTTACTTGCATATTATGAGGAAAGCGGGGGAATATTGACTTGTCTTTTAAAATTATATTGGAGAACAACCTGTAAAGTTAACGCGCGTACCCTTTACCGCCGAAAAGCCACTTAACTTTTGAAACGCCGGTTTTAATCTTTACTCCGTAATAATTCATAACCTCGCAGCCCGCGCAAATTTTGTCCGTAAACGAAACAACGTAGGATTCTTTGTATCTTGGAAACGCTATAGTAATAGGCCACATATGCTTAACTATCGCGTCCTCTTCTATCGCATTTAAATTTGTAATTTCCCTTGCGTTTTTTAGAGCTACCTGCGGGTGAGCCTTTGCGTGGTGCCCTTCCGGGCGTTTTTCCACACGCCAATCGTACAGGTAAAAGTCGTGCAGTAAACCCGCTCGCGCCGCCGCTTTGTAATTCCATCCAAATTTTTTACACACTCTGTAGCTGTAATAAGATACATTTAAGCAGTGCTTAAGGCGGCTCGTATTTAAATGCTGCGAAAAATCCGCTAACTTTTGAACTTCAGGCAAATCCGCCAAATCCTCCACACAGTTGTTGAACATCTCACGCTTAGAATTAGCTTTCGCTTTACCCATTCTATGTTATACCTCCAGTTCGAAATCGTCGGGGTTCTTGTCCATTTCCGGACGGTATTTCTTGAATATCCGCATAAAAAAGTAAGCCGCAGCGTAAGAGTATAAGCCCGCCGCAAAGATGTATAAAATAGGATCTGTGAAAAGCGGAGCTATTACAATGGTCAAAAACAACGCCGCAAGTAAAATTGTTGTTGGCAGATGCTTGTGCAGCATTAAAAGCGTGGTTTTAATAAGCATTTTACCGTGGATATCGAAGCGCGAAATAATCGGAAATACATACAGCATGAAGAAAATAAGCTCAAAGGCGAACATAAGCTGCAAAATATAGAGAATTGACTTGTAGGTATCCGGCAGATCAAGGCTTGCAGAAAGCCCAGGTTCACGCATAATATATATGTTTATCGCCAATATTATGCCTATAACCATAATACAGAGCCAAACCAAAGTGGATTGCTTAAAATTGCTTTTAAAGCTCTGCCAAAAATCCTTCGTGATATAGCCTTCTTTTTTGGAAATTCGCCTTGTGGTAATGTAGTATAAGGCAGTGGTGGACGCCCCTATAGTTACTATGGGCAAAGAAAAAAGAAGCCATAAAAAACTGAGCGCCATAATATCCCACAAAACTGTCCCGAATTTGTAAAAAGGACCGTCGATATTAAAAAAGCCACCCACGGCAAGACCTCCCATTTGATGTATTTAATATTTGCAAGAACCTCACGCTTCATTATACATTAACCGCAGAAAAGAGCAAGAAAAAATTTTTTTCGGGATCAAAATAAATTTTTGATTTATCAATAACAGTATGCTATACTGCTTTCGGTTTACGCAGTTGGTCTTAACCGTACATTGGCAAGGCTTCGCAGCTTCGGCAAGCGCGAATGTACAAAAACAAAATTTTTAGGAGAGATATTATGCGAAAAATTTTCAAACTCTTTACGGCGGCATTGGCTATAACACTTTCGGCCGCGCTTTTATCCTCTTGCGGGCCAAGGCCTGCAACAACCTTTGTTGTTTTAGACGAAGCGCTGGACGCGGAGCAGTACGGCATTGGCTTTCGCATTGGCGATATAGCGTTAGGGCTTGAGGTTCAGCGAATTATGGATGAAATGATCCAGGACGGCAAAGCCGCCGAAATTTCAAACAAATGGTTCGGTGAGGACATCCTTTTGAAAAATCAGGATTTTTATAAGGAAACAGCCGCACCGGAGGGCGACGGTTCCCTTGAGGCGATAAAAACCAAGGGCGAGCTTATTTTAGGGCTTGACGACAGCTTCCCGCCTATGGGTTTCCGCGACGAGAACAACAACATAGTAGGCTTTGATATCGACCTTGCAAGGGAAGTGGCAAGCCGCATGGGCGTTAAGCTTACCCTTCAGCCAATAAACTGGGATTCGAAGGAGCTTGAACTTTCCGCCGGCAGGATAGACTGCATTTGGAACGGCATGACAATTACCGACGAGCGCGTGGCTAATATGTTTTTCGCAAAGGCTTATATAGCCAACAGGCAAATTGTTATTGTGCCGGAAAACTCCAACATCAAAACAATTGCGAACCTTGAAGGGAAAAAGGTTGGCCTGCAAAAAGGTTCGTCGTCGCTGGAGGCGCTTAATAAAAACCCGGTTGCAGCTCTTGTTGGAAGCCTTACCGAACTTGACGATAACGTAACGGTATTTTTGGAATTAAAAGCCGGCCGTATAGACGCGTTTGTTGTTGACGAGGTTGCCGGAAGATATATTATTTCAAACAATTAATTAATACGCGGAGGAGCCCGATGAGTTATATAATACAGTTAACCATGTCTATGCTTGACGGTATTAAATATACCGTCGGGCTTTTTGGCATAACTCTTTTACTTTCCATGCCCATTGGGCTTATTTTGTGTTTTGTGCGTTCGGGTAAAAACAAGGTTTTAAGCTCGGTTGTGGGCGCGTATGTTTGGCTTATGAGGGGCACTCCCCTGCTTTTGCAGCTTTACTTTTTTTGCTACGGCCTTACCTTTTTGCCCTTTGTTGGGCAATATCTTGTTATGGGCAGGTTTCAATCCGCTTGTGTGGCGTTTGTTTTAAATTACGCGGCGTATTTTTGCGAAATTTTTCGCGGCGGTATGCTAAGTGTGGATACGGGGCAGTTTGAGGCGGCAAAGGTTCTGGGTTTTTCAAAATGGCAGGCAAACATACGCATAATTATACCGCAAATGTTAAAAGTTTCGCTCCCGCCTATATCTAACGAGAGTATAACACTGGTTAAGGATACCGCGCTTGTTACCGCAATAGGCATTACCGAAATTTTGTATTTCGCCAAATCCGCGGTTAACCGCGACGTAAATGTTTCGGCGTATATTGTGGCGGCGGCTTTTTTCCTTGCGTTAACATACGCCCTTACCGCTTTGTTTAAGTACCTCGAAAACAAATTCAGCTTTTAATGGTAAAAAGGCGGGAACACTCATACTGATTCTGTTTAAAAAGTTTGAAACCGGCGCTTTTGCATATGTTTTACGCCTTTATAAAACTTGGAGGTTTGCTCTGTGGAAATGATTCGCGTTAACAATTTAAAAAAAAGCTTTGCCGGGTTAAACGTTTTAAACGATGTAAGCTTTTCGGTTAATAAGGGCGAAACCGTTGCGGTTATCGGTCATTCAGGTTCCGGCAAAAGCACAATGCTGCGCTGCCTTATTAATTTGGAAAGAGCGGACGGCGGGGATATTATTATAGAAGGCGAATATTTAGCGCGTGGCGGCGAATACCCCCCTGCTAAGGAATCCCGCAGAATTTGCGCCAAAATGGGAATGGTGTTTCAAAACTTTAATTTATTCCCGCATATTTCGGTTTTAAATAACCTCATATACGCGCCCGTTTATGTTATGAACGAAAAACCGGTATCCGCAAAGGAACGCGCGGCTCAGGTTTTAAAAACCGTCGGCTTATCGGATAAGATTTCCGCAATGCCAAGGGAACTTTCCGGCGGGCAGAAACAGCGCGTGGCAATTGCGCGTCAGCTTATGACAAACCCCGACGTATTGCTTTTCGACGAACCAACCTCATC
Organism: Clostridiales bacterium; assembly: GCA_031271295.1. Taxonomy (GTDB): domain Bacteria; phylum Bacillota; class Clostridia; order Lachnospirales; family WQUN01; genus JAISVZ01. The sequence continues at coordinate 10,106 of JAISVZ010000027.1, forward strand.
GCTCGACCCTCAGCTTACCGGCGAGGTTTTAGCCGTTATGAAGGATTTATCCAAAAAAAGAATGACAATGGTGGTTGTAACGCACGAGATGGGTTTTGCAAGAAGCGCGGCGGACAGGGTAATTTTTATGGGCGACGGGCGAATTGTTGAAGAAGGCAAACCGGAAGATATTTTTACAAACCCGAAAGACGAAAGAGTAAAGCAGTTTATTGGCAGTATTATAATTTAATACTAATTCCAATTTAAAAAGTTGAAGCCAAGCCAAGCCCCCAAAAGCACCGGTTTCAAACTTTTTAACGGAATTAGTATAATTTCGCAAAGGCAGTGTGAAATATGCCCGATATTATGACGTTGGTTTTTCAAATTCTCTTAATGTTTAACATTTTATTCATAATCCTTATTGTTTTTGTTGAAAGGCGTAACCCCACATCCACTTGGGCGTGGGCAATTGTTATTACATTTGTGCCGTATATCGGGTTTTTGTTTTACCTTATGTTCGGTTTGGAAAGCCGTAAGCACAATGTTTTTATGCAAAAAGCCGTTAAAGACGAGGAAACATTTGAAAAATTCCAAAAACTCGATTACAACAGCTTAAGGTTTTTAAAAAACCACCAGCAACGGGTAGACCTTAAAGACGTTATCCGTTCGCGCGGGGTGGAGCGTTTAAACGATATGGTTGCGCTTAACTATAAATCCGCGCAAAGCGCGTTTACAAACAACAATTCAGTTAAAATTTACACCGAGGGTGAAGAGAAATTCGACGCCCTTTTAAGCGATATCAAAAACGCCAAAAGATATATTCACATGCAGTATTATATCGTTAGGGATTCCGATATAGGGCGCAAAATTATTAACGCGCTTGCCCAAAAAGCGCGCGAGGGCGTAACGGTGCGTTTTTTTATAGACGGCATGGGCTGTATATTAACGCCTAAAAAGTTTTACAAGCCGTTAGTTGAAGCGGGCGGTATTTTGGGAATATTCCAGCCGCCGCATTTTGCGCGGTTAAACTTTAGAAACCACAGAAAAATTGCGGTTATAGACGGCACAACAGGGTACATTGGCGGGCTTAATATCGGCGACGAGTATTTGGGGCAAAGCAAACGCTTCGGTTATTGGCGCGATACGCACCTGCGCATTTACGGCGACGCGGTTAAACAGCTTGAGCTTCGTTTTATGATGGATTGGAACTTTGCCGAAAAATCCAAACCGATTGAATTTAACGAGGACGATTTTCCGAACGTGGTGAGTATTCAAAACGGCGTTGGTATGCAAATTGTCTCCGGAGGGCCGGATACAAAATGGTCGAACATACATTTCGGGTATTCGAAAATGATTTTTGAGGCGGACAAGTCTATTTTTATTGTAACGCCGTACTTTGTGCCGGACGATACGGTGTTTAAGGCGCTTCGCATTGCCGCGTTATCCGGAATAGACGTGCGCATAATGATTCCCGCACACCCGGATCATCCGTTTGTCTACTGGGCAAGCCTTTCCTATTTGGGCGAACTGTTAAACGCCGGGGTAAAGTGTTATAAATACGAAAAAGGTTTTGTGCACAGCAAAATGATTGTTATAGATTCCGTAGTAAGTTCGGTTGGAACCGCAAATATGGATTTGCGCAGTTTCGATTTGAATTTTGAGGTAAACTCGTTTATTTACGACGAAAAAATATCCAAACGGTTAGAAAGCGTATTTTTTGCGGATATTAAGGATTCCACGGAAATAACAAGGGCGTCCTACGGGGCGCGTTCCGGGTTTACAAGGTTCAAAGAGGCGATTTCAAGGCTTATTTCGCCGCTGTTATAAATGAAAGAAAGGCTGACTAAAATGCAAAACCGCTTTAATCAAACCTACAAAATCCCCTACGAGGGTATAAAAACGGATTTAACGTTATCTTTCGCCAAGCTGATGTTTTTATTTCAGGAAACCGCGATAGCCCACACAAATTCCACGGTAAAGCCAATGAAATGGTACAGCGAAAACCGTTTGGGTTTTGTGCTTACCAATTGGGATGTTAAGGTTTTAAATTACCCCGCGCTCTACGAGGAAATGACGGTTTACACATGGCCTTTATTTTTTAAGGGAATAATGGCGCAGCGTTTTTTTCAGGCGTTCGATAAAGGCGGAAATGAGATTGCGTACGCAAACACAAAATGGGTTTTTTCGGATTTAGAGGCCAAAAAGCCCGCCAGAATTCCCGCCGAAATTTCGGATTCCTACGGCGGTACATATTCTTCCCCGCACGAGCCGGATTTTAACTTTCCGGAAACGGAAGCCTTTAAGCTTGTAAATTCGCGGCAAACTATTACGCGGCGCAGTGATATAGATTCCAACTGGCATGTAAACAATGTAAAATATATTGAATGGGCGTTGGACTGCGTACCGGATGATATTTACGCTTCGGGAAATATTACGCAGATGAAAACCAAATACAAAAAGGAACTTAGGCAAAACGAGGAAATTCTGCTTGAAACATATACAAAGGGCGAAGAAATAATAATACTTGTAAAATCCGGCGAGGATTTTGAGGTATTAAACGCGGAAATATATTTTGGGTTAACCAAAAGCTGAAAGCATATGCCGAAGCAGAGCGGCGGCGCTGCCGGTAAATGTTTGCCTTTTGGTACAAAACGGAGGCGTAAGTTATTACAACACTAAAAGGGTATTCGTTGGAGAATTTGAAAAACTTTAAAAAAGTAGCGATAATGGGCGGCACGTTCGACCCTGTGCATTTGGGGCATTTACACGCGGCCCAATACGCGAGAGAAGAATTCGGCATCGAAAAGGTGCTGTTTATGCCCGCCGGTTTGCCGCCGCATAAGGACAATATTTGCTTATCGGACGCGGCGCACCGTTTCAACATGGTTGCGTTATCCGTAAAAGGTAACCGGTATTTCGGCGTTTCCGATTTTGAAATTTTAAGCCGTGATACAACCTACAGCATAGATACCGTAAAAGAAATTAAAAGCCATATGCAAGACGGCGCGGTTTTGTATTTTATTATCGGCGCGGATACCGCTCCTTTCGTTAAAACGTGGAAAAGCCACACGGAGCTTGAGCAGCTTGTTACGTTTATAGTTGTTTCGCGAAGAGGAAACGAGGTTAAACGCAATATTTTAAAAAACTGCGAAATTCTAAACGCTCCGGTTTTGGAAATTTCCTCAACCGAAATAAGGGCGCGTATAAAGGAAGGAAAATCCGTAAAGTATACGGTTACGGACGCGGCGCAAAACTATATCAGGGATAACGCGCTATACGGGTTTTATTCCTCGCTGTATCCTAAAATTACGCGGCACCTTAAAACCGTATTAAGCGAACGGAAGTTTACGCACACGTTGGGGGTTGAAAAGGAAGCGGTTCGGTTATGCCAAATGTTTGGCGGGAACGAAGAAAAGGCACGTGTTGCCGCGCTTTTACACGATGCGGCAAAAAACATGCCGTCTGATGAAAAGCTTGCGGCTTGCAAAAAATACGGCATTAAGTTGGATTCGGTGCTTAAAAGCCAGCCGAATTTAACGCATCAGTTTATCGGGGCGAAAATCGCGGAGGATTTGTTCGGCATTACCGACAGCGAAATTTTAAACGCGATAAAATACCATACAACCGGCAGAAAAAACATGTCGCATCTTGAAAAAATAATTTTTGTTGCCGATTGTACCGAGCCTTACCGTTCGGATTATGACGGTCTTGCGGAAATTCGCGCCGCCGCCAAGGAAAGCCTTGACAGAGCGATTCTTGTTGCAATAAAATTCTCAATAGAGTACGTTAAAGCCAAAGGTCAGCCGCTCCATCCTTTAAGCTTGGAAGCGCTGGAATTTACTATACAAGAAGGGAAATGATAATTTGGATTCGAAAGAAAAAAACTACTCCGCCGCCCGCGCGGCGCACAAGGCCTTGGACGATAAGTTCGGGCAGGATATCGTAACGCTTGATATCAGCAAAATATCCATCCTTTCGGATTTTTTCGTTATCGCCTCCGGCAATAACCCGTCGCAGATAAAGGCAATGGCGGACGCGGCTTCGGAAGCGGTTGAAAAATTGGGGCTTAAACTTCGCCATACGGAGGGAAGCCATTCTTCCTCTTGGTTTTTGCTGGATTTCGGCGGGGTGATAATACATATCTTTTACCGCGACGAACGTAATTTTTACGGTTTGGAACGCATTTGGGGCGATGCGGAAGTGGTTACGTTTTGAAAAAACTTCTCATAACCGCGGTTTTGGTTTTTGCTGCGGTTAATTTTACTTCCTGCCGCGCGGCGCAAAAGGAAAAGCCGCAAATTTACGCGTCTTTTTTTGTGATGTACGATTTTGCGCTGCAAATTGCGGGCGCTAACGCGGATGTTTACTGCATTGTTCCTTCCGGCGCGGGCGCTCATAACTTCGAACCTACCCCGCAGGATATGGCGGCGGTATCGGAAGCCGATATTTTTTTCTATTCCGATTCCGTAATGGAACCGTGGGCCGGCAATGTTGCGGACGCGGCGCAAAATACGCCGGCGGTATCGTTATCCGAAGGGTTATACGAGGAAAACGCAGACCCTCACGTTTGGCTAAACCCGAATTACGCGCTTAAAATGATGGAGGTAATATTAGTTAAGCTGATAAGCGCCGACCCGGACAATACCGATTCTTACATTGAAAACTACAATATCGCGTCGGAAAAAATAGACGCGCTTAACCAAAGCTACATAGACGCGCAGCTTTCCGGCAAAACCATTTTGTGCTACCACGCGGCGTATACCCATTTGTGCGACGAATACGGCATGACGCAAAAATCCGTTGAGGAAACAGGAAATTCCGCGGAGGTAAGCGCGTCAAAAATTGCCGAAACAATTGAGTTTATAAATGAAAACGAAATAAAGTATATTTTCGCCGCGCCTTACGGTTATGCCGGCGCGGTTGATGTTATTACAAGGGAAACCGCCGCGAAAAGGCTGGAACTTAACCCCTGCGAAATTCTTGACGAAAAGAGCCGCGCCGACGGGGCGGATTATTTTTCTATAATGTACGCAAACCTGGAAAACTTGAAAACAGGCGCGCAGTATACGGCAAGCGGCGCATAGTGGCCGGGCGGTACGCAAAGATTTAGTTAAAGGCGTGAAAATTTTGGAACGTGAAATAATAAAGGTTACGAATGTTTCCTTCGGGTACGACGGAAACGATGTTTTAAAAGATGTATCCTTCTGTGCGCAGCGGGGGGATTTTCTTTGTATTACAGGCATAAACGGCGCGGGGAAAACCACGCTTTTGAAACTTCTGCTTAAAACCTTAAAACCGTCCTCCGGTACAATTTCAATAGATTATACGGGCAACAAAATATCATATGTTCCGCAAAAGGCGGCGTCCTTCAACCCCGCGTTTCCCGCAACCGCTGCGGAAATTACCGCGCTTGGGCTTTATCCGGAAAAAAACAAGGCGAAAATCGCGGGCGAAGTAAAAGCCGCGCTAAAAAAGGTAAATTTGCAGGGCTGTGAAAATAAACTTATCGGAAAATTATCCGGCGGGCAGCAGCAAAGGGTTTTCATTGCCAAAGCGCTTATTTCATCCCCGGATATTTTACTGTTGGACGAGCCAACCACAGGCATAGACAGGGATTCGCTGGGGGATATTTGCTGCCTGCTTGGCGATATCAACAAAAATTATAATATAACCGTGCTTATGGTAACGCACGATATTGCCTCAATTATTAACCACGCAAACAAGGTGCTGTATTTTGGCGGCGATAAGGTTTCCCTGCTTTCCTCCGCGCAGTACCGCAATAATATTTTTCACGCGGGAATGGCCGCTGATTTTACCGCGCACGGGGACGGTGGATAATATGCGGATTTTTTTGTACCCGTTTATGCAAAGGGCAATTATCGCCGCCTTGCTTATATCCGCCGCGCTTCCGCTTGTGGGAAATATTGTAGTTTTGCGCAGGCTATCCCCCGTTGGCGACGCGTTAAGCCACGGGAGTTTGTTCGGCGTTGCGCTTGGGCTGTGTTTTGGCGTAAACCCGGTTTTGGGCGCGGTTTTGGCAACGCTTTTCTCGGCGTTTTTGCTGGAATTTATTCGCGGCGCGTTCCCCAAATATTCGGAGATTTCAACAAGCATCATAATGTCTTTGGGTGTTGGGCTTGCGGCTGTTCTGTCCGGCTTCGTTAAAAGCCGGGCGGATTTCGACGCGGTTTTATTCGGTTCGGTTGTCGCGGTTTCGGATATCGAGCTTGTGTTTATTTTTTTAGTATCGGTATCTATCGCGTTATACATTTTTTTCAATTTAAACGAGCTTTTGTATATGGCATTTGACGAGGAATCCGCGGCGGTATCGGGCGTTAACTGCAAAAGGGTAAATTTTATTTTTACGTTTCTGCTTGCTCTTGCCGTTTCAATTTCCGCCAAAACCGTGGGCGCGCTTCTTATATCAACATTAATGGTTATCCCGCCCGCCTGCGCAATGCAGTTGTCAAAAAGCTTCAAAGGTAATATTATATTATCTGTTGCGTTCGGTATGTTTTTTGCGTTAACGGGGCTTCTTGTTTCCGCGCTGTTCGATTTAAAGCCGGGCGGCGTAATTTCGGTTACCGGAGTTTTAACGCTTATTGTAATAATATTAATACGCAGAGGACGCAAAATTTAAAGCTTTCGCGCGGGAAATTGCCGCGCCGGAAGCCTGCAATTATGGCTGACCGCGCAGGAAGGTTGCAATTATGGCTGACCGCGCAGGAAGGCTAACAACCAAGGAGACGACAAATAATGAATCGAATTCTTTTTTTTCTGTTATTTATTTTATTATTGGCGGGCTGCGGCAGTAAAACTGTCCCGGAAGAAAATAAGCCCGCTCCGGAAGACAGTATGCCAGCTCCGGAAAACAGCGAAATTTACGAATACTTCCCGTTCACCGAAAACACGTTGTACCAATACGCGGGCGAAGGGCATGAATACGCGGCGTATCAAACGTACAACACGTTTATAAATGATAACCGTTTGCAGCGCCGTATCGCAACCGACGTTAAAACTTACGACCGCCAAACGGAAATTTTCGAAGTTTCGGCGGGCGAGCTCAGGCTTATTAACGGCGATACGTTTTATTACCATTTTGAGAACCAAACTGCGGACGAGCCGCAAAAAAACATGGTGCTGTTAAAGGAACCTTTGGAGCTCGGCGCGAAATGGAACATAACCGAAACCGATACGGCGGAGGTTACCGGCGTGGACGTTGATGTGCAAACGCCGCTTGGCAACTATAAAGCGCTTGAAATTACAAGCATATCCGCAAACGGTTTTAATCAGAAGGATTATTATGTTAAAAATGTTGGGCTTGTAAAAACCACCTACACCACAACCAACAACGAAACGCCAATAACCTCCTCACTTTCCGCAATTACCGAGGATACTCACATAATGTGCGATTATAACAGTTTTTTCCCTATACCGGGCACCGGCGAGCTTTCGTTTTACGAGGACGAGGTTGAAATAAGAAGCAATTACGATGTTATTGGAAAACTCAACGAAATTTTGAGCAAACCTTCTCCGGACGGATTGTACGGCGCACTGCTTGGCACGGGTTCCCTTGTTGAAATTAATTTTGCTACAAACACCTCCGCCGTAAGGCTGAATTTTGACGCGGAAATATACGAAATGGAATTTTCCGCTGAAGTTGACGAGGAAGCGAATTTGTACGCGCTTGCGTTAACAACAGGGCGGCTTTTGGGTGTGGAGCAGGTTTTTATATTTGTGGACGGCAAGCCTTACAGCGGAACCTTCGTAACCAAAACCGAGGACGACGGATATTTAACAAAACTTGAGTAGATAAATTTGCGCTTTAATATACAACACTGCGCAAGTAAAATAATTTACGCTGCGAAAGTTATTCTTTAGCAACAGCACACGAAAGGACGATTATATGAAACTTGGAATTGTGGGTTTGCCGAACGTCGGCAAAAGCACCCTCTTTAATTCGCTTACAAAGGCGGGCGCGGCTGCGGCAAACTACCCGTTTTGCACAATAGATCCGAACATAGGTATGGTAGCCGTGCCGGATTACCGTATAAATAAACTTGCCGCGCTTTATAATTCGGAAAAAATTACTCCGGCGGTTATAGAATTTGTGGATATCGCCGGGCTTGTAAAGGGCGCAAGCCGCGGCGAGGGGCTTGGCAACAAATTTTTAGCGCATATACGCGAGGTGGACGCGATTGTTCACGTTGTGCGCTGCTTCGAGGACAGCAATGTAATACACGTAAGCGCCGGGATAGACCCGTTAAGCGATATTGAAACAATTAACCTTGAACTGATATTTTCCGATTTGGAAATTATAGAACGGCGGGCTTCGAAAACCGGAAAATCCGTTAAGGCGGATAAAAGCCTGCAATTTGAGCTTGATACTTTGGAATATTTAAAGGGGGAATTGGAAAAAGGAATATGCGCGAGAGCGATAGAACTTGACGAAAAACAGAGTGAGGTTACAAAATCGCTAAACCTGCTGACATATAAGCCGGTGCTCTATGCCGCCAACATATCGGAAGATGAGCTTGTTTCCGGCGAAAACAATATCTACACCGAAAAGGTAATAAAACTTGCCGAAGCGGAAGGTTCGGAAGTTTTCACAGTTTGCGCCAAAATTGAGGAAGAAATATCCGAACTGTCTGAAGAGGAAAAAAACAGTTTCCTGCAAGACCTTGGCGTTACCGAAAGCGGCCTTTCGAAAATTATAACCTCCGGCTACAAGCTTTTGGGGCTAATAAGTTATTTAACGGCAGGCCCAAAGGAAAGCCGCGCGTGGACAATTGAAAACGGCTTAAAAGCGCCTCAGGCGGCGGGTAAAATTCATACGGATTTTGAACGCGGTTTTATACGCGCGGAAATTGTAAATTACGACGACCTTATACGTTTGGGTAATTATAACGCAGCTAAAGACGCGGGGCTTGTTAGGCTTGAAGGCAAGGATTATGTTGTTAAGGACGGCGATGTAATACTGTTTCGCTTTAACGTTTAGGCGCAAAAAAGCCACTTAAACTTTAAGTGGCTTTTTTTATGTACGCAATTTTTAATTCAACCTTTATACGAAATTATTGAGCTTTTGCTTTGCGGTAGAATACAACCGCGCCTGCGCAAGCCATAGCCAAAGCCGCAATTACGATAAAGATAAAGGAGCTGTCGCCTGTTGCCGGGTTTGCTTCGCCGCCGTCAGCCGCCGGAGCTGCTTCATCTGCGGGAGCTTCTTCGCCCGGTAAAGAGTCGGAAAGGTACGCTCTTGTAATCTGAAGGTCTGCTACTGTGTTGCTGTAGTAACCTAAGAAAATTTTAGCCTGAGTGCTGCTTTGAAATGCGCTGTAGTTCTTAGCTGTTGCGGCTAAGTCGATAACTATTGTTGTTTCACCGGTGCCTTCGTCCGGGATAACGCCGTCGGTTTGGTTCCATGCCCAACCATCGCCGTCGCCCTGCCAAATAAACTGCATACCGCCCATAGGAGCCGCGCCTAATTCAAGTATTAAATACTTGGCAGATGTAAGCTGCTCAATGGTAAGATCGGTTGTCATGTTATCCGTGCCGTTTGAAGCCCAACCCGCCTGAGTGTCGTTGTTTTTAACTGTGGGTACCGCAGGCAGTTCAACAACTGCAGCGTATGCGGGAGCGCTGAAAGCGAGCACACATACTAAAGCTACTACTAACATCATTAACTTGCGTAATTTCATTTTACTTCCTCCTTGATATTTAATAATATGACAACAGTATAATATGAAAACATGACATTTTCAAGTAGTAAATTAATAAAATTCATTAATTTTTTAAAATAATTTTAATTTATTTGTAACATTTTTTGTACCGCGCGGTTTTGGCACAGCAATTTTGTGAAAAAATTAACAAAAAGTGTTTCCGTGTCACCGAAAAAACGGCTATTGACATAATAAAGAGTGAATGATATCATACGACAGTGGTTTAACTCTTATACTCTTATAATTATTCGCAAGCTCTCATGGCGCAGTAGGTAGCGCGCGTCCTTGGTAAGGACGAGGTCACGGGTTCAAATCCCGTTGAGAGCTTTTTTTATTTTTAAGTTTAACCCCTGTCATTCGGCATTCTTCTGCCCGCCTTAACGGTATCAGAAAGAGCTTTTACCCTGCCTTCGGCAAACGCCGTAACATAATCCCCGCGGAGCATTTCCGTTAGCGCCGCAACCAAAGCGTCAACATCTTTTTCGGTATTATAAATTCCAAAACTTACCCTTACCATTCCCTCATGAACACAGCCCGTTTTATTCGCGATGCGCTCCTCCGGATTCGGCGAAAGCCCCAGCAGCCTATCCACATATGTGTGAGAGCAAAATTTGGCGTGGCGAACGGCTATTGCCGCGTTTTCAGCGAGTTTGTCGGCAACCTCGTCGTTTTCCAGCAATTTAAGGTTAAACGGTAAAATTCCCACTCTGTCGGCAATGTTTTCACAGTCCCCGTATAAAATTACGGATGGGATTTCATAGCGCAGTTTGTCTATTGCCCTGCGCAGTAAAATCTGCTCGTGTTCCCTTATAAAATCGAAGCCTATTTTTTGCAATAATTCAATTGCCTTAAGCATTCCCACAACACCGGGATAATTGGGCGAACCCGCCTCGTACCTATCCGGAACTTCGGAATATATAACGTCGTTATCCGTAACTTTATCCACCATACCGCCACCGTAAAAAACCGGAAGTTTGCTGTTTAATTCTTCTTTTAACCCAACAACCGCCCCGCCGCCAAACGGAGAATACATTTTGTGTGCGGAGAACACAAAATAATCAATATCGTCGTTTTCTCCTTGCGTGCCGAGCATTGAAAATTCGCGGTGCGCAACAATCTGCGCTCCGTCTACAACAATTTTCGCGCCGAATAAGTGCGCGGTTTTCGCAATTTTGTGCACGTCATTAACATAACCGGTTACGTTTGACGCGGCGCTTACGCATACATATTTAATCCTGCCGCCGTACTCTTCAAGAAGCTTTGCAAAATCGTCCGTGCAAAGGCGGCCAAAACTATCCACCTCGGCGTATACGGTGCGGCATCTTTCGCGCCATGGAAGGTCGTTTGCGTGGTGCTCCATTCTGGTTGTAAGCACAATATCCCTATGGCTTGTAATTAACGCGCTTGCCAGCTTATTCATACCGTCCGTGGTGCAGTTAACATAAAAAACTTCGTATTTATCGCTATTTGCGCCAACGAAATTTTTTATAACATCGCGCCCGTCCTCATAAATTTGGCTGGATATTTCGCTTTTTTGCCCCTTGCCGCGCCCAATGGAGCCGTAATACATAAGTTTTTCGCGCACCGAATCTGCGGCTTCTTTAAAAGCCGGAGTTGTTGCAGCGTTATCAAGGTTTATTGCGGGAACCTCTCTACCGCTCTTCAGTTTTACCAAAACGTCAAGCCCTAATATTCGGCTTCGGATATCGTTTGTTGCAGCGTACAAATTATACATATAATTTCCCCCTTTACTAATACTAATTCCGTTTAAAAAGTTTGAAACCGGTACCCCAAAAACGCCGAAAATCACGGCGATTTTGGGGGCTTGGCTTCAACTTTTTAAATTGGAATTAGTATAACTTGCGCAGCATTGCCGTTTGTTGCATTATAACAGGCTGCCGCGCTTCCTTCAAGAATTTTTTTCCATAAACCGTTAAAAATTTATCCGTCGTTAAATTTACTTTGGGAATTTACGAAAATTTATTCTTGCTGACTTCGTATATTTCAATTATAATTCATTCTTAGTACAAGACGGCGCGTAAAACTGCGCCGCAAAGGAGAGAGAATATGGATTTATCAAATTTCACGGTTTTATTGGAAGAAGTAAGCCCTATACTGCAAGCGGGCGGCGAAAGCGCAACGAGTACAACCGCAGGCACAGGCACAGGCCAGAGCGTGGACGGCGGCGGGCAAGTACCCCCGACCGAGCAGAGCGCTTTGGGTTTTTTCCCTATAATACTTCAAGTTGTGGTGCTTTTGGGCGCAATGTACTTTTTATTAATTCGTCCCCAGCGCAAACAGGCAAAGGAGCTTAAAACCCTTCAGGAAAACATCCGCCCGGGGGATAATGTTGTTACAACAAGCGGTTTTTACGGAAAGGTTATGGATATCGGAGAAGATGTATTTGTGGTTGAATTCGGTACAAACAGAGGAATACGCGTTCCCGTATCCAAATCCGAAATAACGGCTATAAAATCCCCAAAGATGACGCCGCCCCCCGCCGTGCCGAAGGAGTAAGTTACTTAAAAACCCCTGCAACAAACCGTTTTCACGGGTTTGCGGCAGGGGTTTTTTGTATTCAAAAATTTTTACGCTATCAAATACTTATCAAGATTTTTCACAATATCGTGAAAATCCATCGGCTTGGCAATATGCGAGTTCATTCCCGCTTCTATGCATTTGTCAATATCCTCTTTAAACACATCCGCGGTAAGCGCCACAATAGGAATCTCCCTGCTTCTCGGCAACCCCATGTTTCTTATAATTTTTGTAGCCTCAAAGCCGCCCATTTCCGGCATGTGAATATCCATAATAATAACGTTGTATTTCTCAGGGTTATCTCTAAACATCGAACACGCCTCAATACCGTTGGACGCAAAATCTATGGTAAGCTCGGTATCCGCCATTAGCGCGGCGAAAATATCGCAGTTAATATCCACATCCTCCGCCAAAAGCGCAATTTTCCCATGGTAGCGCCCTTCAATTGCGTTTTCGCCGGAATAATCCGCGCCGCTATCATTCGTATCCACTTCAAGCGCCATCCCTATTTTTGCCGGAAGCGTAAAGGAAATTACCGAACCCTTCGCCGGGTTGGATGAGTATGTAATTTCGCCGCCCATAAGCTCTATAATTCGTTTGGCAATGGAAAGCCCAACGTTTGTGCCCGCGTATTTTTGCAGAACATTTCCGCCCGCATCGTCCATTGAGGTAAACAGAGGTTCGTCTATGCCGGAATAATCCCCCACTCCGCAGTCCGTAACGTCAACTTTAATTTTGCATTCGTCGTCCGTTTTGCTTATAAGAGTTACGGTAAGCGAAATAACCCCGCTTTCCGGCGTAAAGCGCACGGCGTTACTTAAAAGGTTTGTAAGAACCTGAGATATTCGCAGTTTGTCGGATATAATAATTTCGGGAACGTCCTGCGCAATATTTACGTCCAAAACAATTTTACTCTTATCTATAATGAAGCTGAACATACCCGTTACACGTTTAACTAAGTTATACAAATCCAAATCGTCGTAGGAAAGTTCAATTTTATTTGCCTCTATTTTGGACATGTCCAGTACGTCATTTATAACGCTTAACAAATAGCGCGACGCGTTATCCACCTGTTCTAAGCAGTAGCTTATCTGCGCGAAATTTTCCGTTGTTTTGGCAATTTCCGTCATGCCTATAATGGATGTCATAGGCGTTCTCATTTCGTGGCTCATGCGGTATAAAAATTCGCTTTTTGCTACGTTTGCCTGTTCAGACTGTTCTTTGGCGGCAACAAGCTCACCCTCAAGCTTTTTCTGCTCGGTGATGTCGTTTGCAATCATACCGACGCCGGATTCCAAATCCGCAATGAAAAACGCCGAAACAACAAATACGCGAACACTGCCGTCCTTAATAAATACCGGCGTTTCAAACGTCATTTTGCCCGTTTCCATAACCTTAGGGAAGTACTCGCTAACTATTTTTTGACCCATTTCCTCGCCGTGCAGCATTTTAAGCCCGCCGTTTATTATTTCGAAATAATCGTAACCGGTTGCGTCTGTTGCGCCGTTATTTACAAACAGGTAGTTACCCTTAAAATCCGAATAGGAAATAAACTGCGGCGAATTGTTCGCAATAGACGACATACGCATTAATTCCGCCTCGGTTTTGGTACGGCGAAGCACGCCGGATAAAATATTGCTGAGAAATAAAGAAAGGCTTATATCGCTTCTGTCCCATTTGCGGCTTTCTTTATATTCAACCAAAACAACGCCCCAGAAATTATCCACAACATTTATCGGTATTGCTATAAAAGTATTTACGCCGGAGGCGAAAATTTCCGGATATGTACTTTTGTCAAGGTTTTCGTAACCTATTGTAAACTTTTTGTTATTCGAGAAAAATTCTGTATACAGCCCGGAAACCGGAGAAAACGGTAAAAGCGGTACATAATCCTCAATTTTGCTGCTTTTACTGTTCCACTCGTAGCTGTGGCGCAGAATTTTATTTTCCCTGTCGTGTTTGTACAGCACAATATGAGAGGCGTCTAAAAATTCCCCCGCGAGGGAAAGCGCCGTTGAAATTGAATCATCAATGTTCGAGGTGGATAAAAACGCCATACTTATTGTTGTCATTAGTTCCTGCTGGTCAAGCCTTTTCTTCATGAAAAATTCAGCTTCCTTCCTGTCTGTTATGTCTATTGTTTGGTGCGTATGGACGGTGGAACCTAAAGACCATTTGGATATAGCCCCAATTTCACGGTAATACTTATTTGTATTTGCATCATATGATTCTTTTATAAAAGGTTCGCCCTTGGATTTTAAAATATTATCCTTGTCGCAAACTTCGCATCTTTTGTTGTTGCCGTAAACAACCTCGTAACACAGCTTTCCTATTACATCTTCGTTGCCAAGGTTTTTGAGTTTTTTGAAAGAATTGCTGACGTAAATAATTTCGTCGGTTTCCATATCCGATACCAATATGTTTATATTCAGCGCGTCAAACAGGTTTTCCAACTGTTCGTAATCCTGCAGGGAAAATATATGCCCCACTTCTTTATAATTTTCCGCGTGCAAAAACGATGTTTCAAGCTGATAATTTTTATTCTTATAGCGGCATGTTGTTTGGGTTATACCGTTTTCAAGCGCCTTTATTCCGCGTTCGCTAACGTTTATTTCCCACGCCTTGTCAAGGTGCTCTCCTATGAATTTATCCCTTCCTATTTCGCAAATCCGCTCCGCGGCTTTGTTGATGAAAACATTTTCAGAGCGAAGATCCGTAACCGCAATAGGAGTTTTTACAGAATCCAAAATTTCAACGTAAAAATTTACCGCCGAAACAAATTTTTTTGAAGATTGAAGGATTAAGAAATACAAAATTGAGATAATTACGACAAGGGTAACCATTAAAATTACCATTGCTACCAATTCCTCCATTTTTCCTTCTGAAATCTGGTTGTAAAGAAGCAATACCTCCGCACAGGCAAGCAGCGCAAACACTGCCGCCGTAATGAATATTGCCATAAAACTTCCCCGAATGTCCTTTTTAGTGTAATGTTTCATCAAAGCGCACCACCCTTATAAAATTATCACTCCGCCGAAATCTCCGCAAAACGGCGGGCAAGCTGAAACGATGTAAGTTTAGAAGTAAAAATTACAATTCCTTCCGAATTGGCTTTAGATATTGTATCGGCATCCACCGGCGCTCCTTCTGCGGCTATAATGCACGATACGCCCGTTAAAACGGCCACAGCTACAATATTAATATGCCCCTGTATGGTAACCCATACATTACCTTCTTTTGCGCGGCTCATAACCCAGCTTAACAAATCCCCAATGTACATATCGTTTACTTCCGTTTGCGCATATGGGGTTTCGGTTAGCGCTTTAAGGACGAGCTTTTCCTGTAAATCCTTAACGGTAATTTTCATTCGATTCTCCCCTTCGGTTTGGTTTTTTGCTTTATTCGTCAGCCCTGTATGGTTTGCGGAAGCTTAGAGGCTAACGATACCATTGCCTGCGCCATATCCTTAACCTTACTGCGCAGCATAAAAACGCAGTCCTCTATATTTGAGCCGCCGTTTACAATATCCTGCGCCAAAGCCTCGCAGGTTGGCGAACCGCAGGCGCCGCAGTCTATCCCCGGAAGTTCCTTAACAAGCTGTTTGATTTTCGCAAGTTTTTCAAGCGCCTTGCCCATGTCCTTATCCAGCATAAGGGAATACTGCGGGTGTAACGGCTTAGTAAACTCAAAATTTACGCTTTGCGGGTTTAATTCAATTTCCCGCGTTTTAAGCGCACCGTCGCGTTTCATAAACGTTTTTAACTTTTGCAGGCTGTTTTTGGCAACAAACCCGTTCGCCACAGTAAGCGGCCCGCCAACGCAGCCGCCGGTACACGCAAGCCCTTCAATAAATTCAATTTCTTCAAGATGCCCGTTTTCAAGCTCTTCCAAAACATTCATAACGTTTTCCACGCCGTCCACCGCAATGGAATCAAGCTTTGTGCCTTCGCTTTCCCCGCCGGTTACCGCCCAGCTAACCCCTTTAAACGTTGAATGAGCCAAAACCTCGGTATCTTTAAGGTTTAAAGAGTGGATTAAGCTGCGCAGTTTTATATAAATATCCGCGATGGAAATTACGCCGTCCACCTCGGATTTTTCAAGCCCGAACGGGTACAGGCACTGCGTGCGTTTCGCGGCGCATGGGCTTATAAAAAACACGCCTATATCTTCCTTATTAATGCCCTTTTTCGCAATGTAGCCCTTTGCCAAGGCCGCCATAATTTCAACCGGCGCGTTAACGGGTAAAATGTTTTCTATAAGCGCGGGGTATTTTATGGTTATAAGTTTTACCACAGCCGGGCACGCGGAGGATATAACGGGTTTTTTCAAATTCCCTTCGGAAATGAGTTTTACCGTGTATTCGGTAACCAAATCCGCAGCGCGGGAAACCTCGAAAACCTCGTCGAACCCCAATTGCTTTAGCCCTGTTAATATTATGTTTACGTTAAATATTTTGTCGAACTGGCCGTAGAGTGTTGGCGCGGGAATTGCAACCTTGTATTTAAAGTTTTTAATTGCCGCCAAAGAATCCGTAACCGCTTTTTTGGCGTGGCTTTCACACACCTTTATACACATGCCGCAATCTATACAGCGCTCATGGTTAATAAGCGCCTTGCCGGAGCGAACGCGAATAGCCTCCGTTGGGCAACGCTTAATACAGCTTGTACAGCCGATACATTTTTTTTCAATAAGCTCTATGGAGTGATACCCTTTATTCAAAACACCGCCGCCCCCTGGATGCATAGCCTTCCGGCGCGGCGGTTTTCCCGCGCGGCAAGCCCCGGATGCATATTCTTTTATTCTTTTGCGCAATCAACTTCAATTTCCACGGTTGTACCCACGCCCACCTCGGACGTTATTTTTAAAAAATCCGAATTTTTTTTCATATTGGGAATACCCATACCCGCGCCGAAACCCAAATCGCGTATTTTATCAGTGGCGGTGGAAAAACCCTCCTGCATGGCAAGGTCTATATCCGGTATGCCGGGGCCGGTATCTTTAAGGCATATGTAAATTTTATCCGGTTTAATTTCAACGTCTATCGTGCCGCCGTTGGCGTGAATAACCATATTTATTTCAGCCTCGTACATTGATATCGCTATTTTGCGAATTATATCCGGAGCAATGCCAAGCTGTTTTAAAACCTTTTTTAAATCGCTGGAAGCTTCGCCCGCGGAAATAAAATCATCCTCAATAACGTCGTAATGCAGTGTCATTTGTATTACGTCCCTCCCAAACCGTTCGAATATAAAAGCCCGGAAGATATATACAAAGGATGCCCTGTGTTCATAAGCACCATTCCCTTTTCTTCCGCAAGCGCAATCATTTCCGGTGTGGGGGATTTGCCGCGCACAAACATTATCGCCTTAATATCAAGCATTTCTGCGGTTCGTATAACCTGCGGATTAATAAGCCCGGTTAAAAGCAACACCCTTTCCTTCGCGAAAGCCAAAACGTCGCTCATTAAATCCGAACCGCACGCGGACGATACCTCGTGATGCATATTTCTTTCGCACGCCAGCACGTTGGCGTCTAAAATTTCTCTAATTCTTGCTAAAGTCATTATTATCTTCTCTCCATTCGCTTTTTGTTAATTTTCCCGTAAGTGAAAGTGTTTCAAAATTGTGCTGCCGCAGCGCCTCGTATAAAATTATTGCCGCCGCGTTTGAAAGGTTTAACGAGCGCTCATTGTAAGCCATTGGAATACGCATGCACGTTTGCTGATAATTAAGCAAAATTTCCTCCGGTATACCGGCGCTTTCCTTGCCGAATACAATAAACGAACCCTTTGGATAGCTAATTTCAGTATAAACCCTTGGAGCCTTGGTGGTTGCCATAAAAATAGGCGCGTTTTCATTTTTGCGAAGAAAATCCTGAAAATTTTCGTAAACACGCAAATTAAGCCTGTGCCAATAATCCAGCCCTGAGCGTTTAACATATTTTTCGTCTAAAGAAAACCCAAGGGGTTTTATTAAATGCAAACCGCAACCGGCGGCAACGCAAGTGCGCCCAATATTGCCGGTGTTAAGGGGAATTTCGGGTTCGAGTAAAACAATGTTCATTATTCGTCTTCCCCGTTTTTCAAGGTTTCTTTAGTCTCGGTTTTTGCCTTTTTATCCTTCCCTCCAAAAACTGAGGTTAGTTTTGAAATAACGTCCGGCGCAAAATCAATAAGTTTATCAATGGCGTAGCCGGAATTCACATTCATTACCCGCGCCATACCGTCCGAAATTACAATAACCGCCGAAGGGGTAATTCTTGCGCCCAAACCGCCGCCGCCGGCGTCCTTCGCGTCTTTTTTATTTTCCTTAGCATCGGCGAACGCGCCCGCGCCCACTCCGAAGGATACCTCCACAAGCGGAACCAAAATAACATCGCCAACAGTGATGGGTTCGGATACTACGGTTTTTGTGGTAACAAAACTTTCTAACTTGCCAAACAATGTTTCCAAGCTTGCGCTTAATTCATTACTCATTTTTTTCCTCCTTAAGATGAAATACTGCCGTTGCCGCTGTTTTGCGCGCTCTTTGCCTCGTCGTTACCGGCAAAATACTCTTTTACAATTTTCCAAACAGGTTTTGAAAATACATACACGGCAAGCGGATAAACCAATGAATAAAAACATGTTTTGCCGTACATATCAAAATCTAACTTTAACACTCGCCGTTCAAAGTTGCCGTAAACTAAAATATCAAGCCCGGTATATGCTTTGCATACCGCCTGCGCGGCAATAAATTTGCCTGTGCGGTCCGGGTTTTTAAACCCAACCTCGCCGCGCATTTTAAAGTGTTTGGGTTTAAGTGTGCGGTAAAGGCGCTTTAAAAGTAAAATTGTTTTTTTTGTAATAATTTTTCTGTCCGGGTGGTTTCCGGCTGTTTTAATTAGGTTTATTAACGCGCCAAAACCGTGCTGTTCCTCGCCGTTTTCGGAGTTTTCGGTTTTGCGTTTTAACAAACCGCGTTTGATGGCGCCGCTTTTTTTGAAGCCCTTTTTGCCGAAAATACCGGTTCTTGGTTTTTTCTTTTCCGTGTTTTCGGTTTTAGAAGAATTTCCGGTCTTTTCTCTTCTTAAAAAAAGTTTTCTTCTGCGATGCGGTTTTTTTGCTTCCTTTTCATTTTCGCCGCTATCTTCAGAAGCGCCGTCCCTTCTTTTCCCGAAAAACACCAAATCGTAATTAAACTGCCTTTTCATATACCCCGCGCGAAAAGATACCGCGCCGAACATCCAGTTAACCTTAAGCCGCGCCTTTGCGCCGTGCCCCTGCGCCGAATACGTTAGCGGGCAAAACAAAACCAAAACAAGCGCAAGCATAAACGCCGCAAATAAAATACACAATATAACCGCGATATATTTTAATATTGCCAATAATATTAAAATCAAACTTTTTTCAGCTTCCTTCCGGTAATCCAAAGCGCGGTTAATAACACGGCAATAAAGCCGATAAAAATTGCCGCGATAAGTCTTGATAAATCCATAAAAAAGTTAAGAGGCACGATATTAATCAGAAGATCCGTTGCAGGGTTTAAAATCCATAAATCGTTATTAAAAAAGATTTCATGAAATTTAGTAAAAGCGGCATCGAAATTCAAAGAAATAACCGCAGTGAGTAACACGGACGACGCCAATAAAATAAGGACGGAAAAAAAGGTACAGCGCATAAATGCGTAAAAATCCTTTTTAACCGCCGCTAAAATTAAAACCGCGAAAAAAAACGCAAAACTTATATTCCTGAGCAAAAAACCGCCTGCAAATAAAGCCTGAACGTCCTGCATATGGTATATTTCGCGTTCATTAAAAAACGGACGCTCGTTTCCGTTAACGCTAACGGTAACATCAAGCGAGGAAGTTTTAACGCGCATATAATTAATGAGCGTATCCGCAACCTTAGCCAAATCCGCTTCGGATACGCCAATTTTTTCGGATATGCCCAATTTATCAAATTCCGCCGCGTAAAAACCCCGGTTAAACGTTGGCAGAAAAACCGACACGGAGAGCAGAATTAAAACTATCGCACAGGAATTTACAAAATAAAGCGCCTTTAACATGCCACACAACCTCTATTAATTTTTAACACAGGTATATGTTACATTTTTTCCGTAAGTTTTGCAAGGAAATTAGCTAAATTAACTGCGCAGGTTTTTTCAGGTTTTTCGCGCCCTGCTGAAAAATTTGCAGCTTTGCGGCAAGCGGCTGATGCGGCGTATTTAAGATTTGATATCAGAGCTAATTTTCGTAAATGGTGACATTGGAGTGTCATCATTTAATACAGTGATGTCATTTATTACTCGCACTTTTTTCTTGATATCCGGCGTGCTTACGGGCATTTGGGCAGGAATATTCAAGGCTGATTCGCTGATTCGCAAAAACTTGCTATTTCAAGGTTATTGTGCCATTATAAAGCAAGATGCTTCTATGAGGGGAATGAACTTCATGAAACAGAAGAAAAAGAAAGTTTATCTGAAGGAGAGACTAATCGGCGAGGGTTGGTTTGAAACAGAAAAAGAAGCAGCATCGTGGGCAATGATGAGAAGAATAATAGTTAATGACCATGCGGTTTCCGCCATCAGTGAAAAGGTGGATGAGGATGCCGTTATAAGAATTAAGGAATACTATAAGCATAGATATGTTAATAAGGGCGGTTTAAAACTTGAAAAATTCCTCAAGGAGTTCCATTTAAATTTAACTGATAAAATCACTCTTGACTGCGGAGCCTCAAAGGGAGGATTTACCGATTGCCTGTTGCAGCACGGCGCAAAATATGTTTATGCCGTTGATGCAGGGCATGGTCAATTAGCGGGCAAATTGCTTATTGACAAGCGCGTGAAGAATTTAGAAAACACGAATATCAGCGATGAAACACTATTGTACATAAACCCAACTCCTCATTTAATTACGCTGGATTTATCATATTTGTCACTAAAAAAAGCGGTTCCCGTTGCTTTGGAAATTATTAAAAACGAGGGAACTATTATCTGTTTAATAAAACCGATTGTAGAGGTAAATAACAGCGAAATTAGAAGAACCGGAAATATAAATAACCCTGAAATCCACTTCGGCATTCTCATTGATTTATTGGAATTTTTTAAGTGCTTGGGTTTAATTGCATTTGGGTTAACCAACAGCCCGATAAAGGGTAATAACGACGCCATTGAATACTTAGTTGGGCTGACAACGCAACCGGATCAAGAAATAATTTTCAATGCTGAAAAAGATATAAAACATTCAATTGACAACGGGTTCAGTCTTGAAAAGTTTAATAAGAATGATTTTTCTGACAAATGGCATAAAAATATTGGCGAGGGAGGATTATTATGAGGTTTATTATTACCTGGTCCGGCGTACATCCTTCTTATTCTTATTTGTTAAAGATGCAGAGTGTATACCGGTGTTAAAGGATTTAATAGCAATAAAAAAGGACTTTACCTTCATATAGGCAGTCCTTTTTGTCGTCATTCTTGGCTGTATATTTTACACTTGCAAACCTTATGCATCCGAGCCGTCCGCGTCTATTGCCGTATCATTTGCGCCGGTTTCCGCGCCGTCCGTTTCAACTTCCGCATCGCCCGCATATATTCCGGCGGTATCCGTTTCAGCTTCCGCAACATCCGCGTCAACCTCCGCGTCGTCCTCTTCGTCGCCCTCTAACTGATCCCAGGCAATCCTTGCCACACTTACAACGCTTTCCCCTTCGTTTAGGTTTATAAGCTTAACCCCTTGCGTAACTCGCCCGATTGTTGAAATATTGGCAACGTTTATTCGTATAATTACGCCCTGAGAATTAATTATCATAAGCTCGTCCGCTTCGTTGGTTAAAACTACGCCTACCAGATTGCCCGTTTTTTCGGTTACTTTATAAACCCTTGTACCCATACCCGCGCGGTTTTGAATTCTAAATTCCTCGTAATCCGTGCGTTTGCCGTAGCCCTTTTCGGATACAAGCAGAATGTTCATATTATCGCCGAGTGCTCCCGCGCCAATAACGTAGTCCGCTTCTTTAAGCCTTATCGCCTTAACGCCCTGCGCGGTTCGCGAAAGCGGCCTCATCGTGCTTTCGTTAAAGCGTATTCCGTAACCGCTGTGTGTGGCTATGAAAATATCCCTGCCCTCTTCGTGGCGTATTACCGTTATAAGCTCGTCGTCCTCGCGGATTGTCATTGCTCTAAGCCCGGATTTGCGGATATTTCCGTATTCTGAAAGGGCGGTTTTCTTCGCGATTCCGCGTTTGGTAACCATCAGCAGGTATTCGTTTTCGGTATCCGCGTTCGCAATTGGTATAACCGCGGCTATTTTTTCCTCCGGCATAAGGCTTAAAAGGTTAACAAGGTTGGTTCCCTTCGCGGTTCTGCCCGCCTCCGGAATTTCGTACGCCTTAATTCTAAGCACGCGCCCAAGGCTTGTGAAAAACAGAATATTGTGGTGGGTGTTGCAAATAAATAAATCCTTAACGCCGTCTTCCTCGCGCGTACCCATGCCTATTATACCTTTGCCGCCGCGTTTTTGCAGCTTGTACGCCGTTAAAGGCTGGCGTTTGATATAGTTCATGCTCGTCATGGTTATAACGGAGGTTTCGTCGTCTATTAAATCCTCAATATTAATTTCGCCAGGGTCGTTAACCAAAAGCGTGCGGCGTTCGTCCGCGTATTTGGATTTTATTATGAGTATTTCCTCGCGGATAACGGAATAAAGCTTGCGTTCGTCCGCTAATATCGAATTAAGCTCTTTTATAAGCTCTTCAAGTTCGCGCAGTTCCATTTCAATTTTTTCCCGCTCCAAACCTGTTAAACTGCCAAGCTGCATACTTACAATTGCCGTGGCTTGCTCTTCGGTTAAAGCGAAATTCTCCGATAAACGCTCGCGCGCCTGCGGCCTATCCTTCGATGAGCGGATTAACGCTATAACCTCGTCGATATTATCAAGCGCTATAATATAACCTTCCAGTATATGCGCCCGTTTTTCCGCTTTGGCAAGTTCAAACCTTGTGCGGCGTAAAATAACGTCCTTCTGGTGCTCCAAATAGTGGGTTAAAATATCCTTTAAATTTAAAACAACGGGTTCGCCGTTAACTATCGCAAGCATTATTATGCCCATTGTTTCCTGCATTTGCGTGTGCTTATAAAGCTGGTTTAAAACCACGTTTGCGTTAACGTCTTTTTTAATTTCAATTACAATGCGCACGCCGTCCCTGTTGGATTCGTCGCGCATATCGGATATGCCTTCAATTTTTTTATCCTTAATAAGGTCTGCTATACGCTCCGCCATTCGCGCCTTGTTTACCTGATAGGGGATATCCGATACAACAATCATATCGCGCCCGTTTCCCATAGGCACAATTTCCGCGTTTGCCCTTACCGTTACCTTGCCGCGCCCGGTAAGGTACGCGCTTCTTATTCCGGCAACGCCCAAAATTGACGCTCCTGTTGGAAAATCCGGCCCTTTTATAATTTTTAAAAGTTCGTGAATATCGGTATCGCTACCCTCCATGCGGTCGTCAATTATCTTAACAACGCCGTCCACAACCTCGCCCAAATTGTGCGGCGGAATATTAGTTGCCATACCAACCGCAATGCCGGACGCTCCGTTAACCAAAAGGTTGGGGAATTTCGCGGGCAAAACCACGGGCTCCGAAAGCTCGCCGTCGTAGTTCGGGATAAAATCCACGGTGTCTTTTTCAATATCGTCGAGCATTTCCATCGCAAGCTTGGATAACCTTGCCTCCGTGTATCGCTCGGCTGCCGCGCCGTCCCCGTCCATAGAGCCGAAGTTGCCGTGCCCGTCCACCAATG
This sequence comes from Clostridiales bacterium, assembly GCA_031271295.1. Lineage (GTDB taxonomy): Bacteria > Bacillota > Clostridia > Lachnospirales > WQUN01 > JAISVZ01. Next base: position 34,125 of record JAISVZ010000027.1, read on the forward strand.
GGTAACGCAGCGAAAAATCCTGCGCAAGCCTAACCATTGCGTCGTAAATTGCGGTGTTGCCGTGCGGGTGGTACTTACCCATCGTATCGCCCGTTATACGCGCGGATTTTTTGTATGCCTTGGTAGGGTCAAGGTTAAGCTCGTTCATTGAATGAAGAATTCTGCGGTGTACCGGTTTTAAGCCGTCCCTAACATCCGGCAGGGCCCTGGCAACAATTACGCTCATCGAATAATCTATGAACGATTCCTTCATTTCCGTTTCTAAATCTCTAAGTTTTATTCTCTCGTTTTCCATATATTCCTCGCTTAATAATCAAGATTTTGAACGAATTTAGCGTGTTCTAAAATAAATTCGCGCCTTGGTTCCACGTTATCCCCCATGAGTTGGGTAAAGGTATCGTCCGCGGCTATGGCGTTAGATAAATCCACCCTTAAAAGCTGCCGCGACTGCGGGTTCATTGTGGTATCCCAAAGCTGGTCTGCGTCCATTTCGCCCAAACCTTTGTAGCGCTGTATCGGTTTAATGCCGTCCCTGCCTATTTCCTTCAAAAGGTTTTCAAGCTCCGCGTCGGAATACACGTAATATTCCTTCTTGCCCTTTTCCACCTTATAAAGCGGCGGCTGTGCAATGTATACGTAACCGTTTTCAATAAGCGGAGTTAAATACCTGTAAATAAACGTGAGCAAAAGCGTTCTGATATGCGCGCCGTCAACGTCCGCGTCCGTCATTAAAACAATTTTGTGGTAACGCAGCTTACCCTCGTCAAAATCGTCCTGAATGCCTGTACCAAACGCGGTTATCATTGAACGGATTTCGTTATTTTCAAGAATTTTGTCAAGACGTGTTTTTTCAACGTTTAATATTTTGCCTCTAAGCGGCAAAATTGCTTGAGTTTTGGGCGTTCTGGCGTTTTTGGCGCTGCCGCCCGCGCTGTCGCCCTCTACTATAAATATTTCGCAAAGCGCAGGGTCCTTTTCGGAGCAATCCGCTAACTTGCCGGGAAGACGCCCGCCGTCTAAAAAGGATTTGCGCCTAACAAGTTCGCGCGCTTTTTTTGCCGCCTCCCTTGCGCGTGATGCCATAAGCGATTTTTCCAAAATCATTTTGCCTATTGCGGGGTTTTCCTCTAAAAAGTATTGCAAATATTCAGATAACAGCGATTCCACGGCGGTACGCGCCTCGGAATTTCCAAGCTTGGCTTTGGTTTGCCCCTCAAACTGAGGGTCCGTAAGTTTTACGGATACTATAGCGGTTAAGCCCTCGCGCACATCCTCGCCGGAAAGGTTTTTATCCGCTTCTTTTAGAATGTTGTATTTGCGCCCGTAATCGTTAACGGTTTTGGTAAGCCCGGCGCGAAAGCCCATTAAATGCATACCGCCGTCCGACGTATTAATATTGTTGGCGAAGGTATACGTATTTTCCAAATAGCCGTCGTTATACTGAAGGGCAATTTCCACAAGACAACCCTCTTTGGAGCCCTCAGCGTAAAATATTTTATCATGTATAGGGGTTTTGTTTTTGTTTATATATTCAACAAACTGCATTATTCCGCCCTCATAGAGGTACGATTTGGATTTAACCGGCTCCTCGCGAAGGTCTGAAATATTTACCATAAGCCCTTTGTTTAAAAACGCGGTTTCGCGCATATGCTGGCGCAGAATATCAAAATCGAACACGGTTTCCTCAAATATTTCGGCGTCCGGCTTAAAGTGCACATATGTGCCCGTTTGCCCGTCCTCGGCGTCGCCGATAATTCTAAGCGGGTTTATAACGTCGCCCTTGGAGAAATTAATTTCGTGAATTTTGCCCTCGGTGTAAATTTTAACGTTTGTCCACTCCGAAAGCGCGTTAACAACAGACGCGCCAACGCCGTGCAACCCGCCGGAAACTTTGTATCCGCCGCCGCCGAATTTTCCGCCCGCGTGCAGTACGGTAAAAACAACCTCCACCGCCGGAATGCCCCTTTGCGGCTGTATTCCAACGGGAATTCCGTGCCCGTCGTCCTTAACGGAAACGCTGTTGTCCTTGTGAATTTCAATGTCTATACGCGTACACCTGCCCGCCAAGGCTTCATCTACCGCGTTATCCACAATTTCGTAAACCAAATGGTGCAACCCTCGCGCCGATGTTGTGCCTATATACATACCCGGCCTAATGCGCACCGCTTCTAACCCTTCCAATACCTGAATTTGATTTTCGGTGTATTCTTCTCTCACAGTTAATCTCCTTGTGTAAGCGGCGAAAAAGATGAAATTTAAATGCCGCCTCAGATTGGTTTTTCCTTTAAAACACATTCGCATTTCAGTGATTATAACATATTTTCCGTTTTTTTAAAAGCATTAATTTGTTGATTCAGCTTGCGGGCACAGCGGGAAGTGAAGCTGTTCACCGGCAAGCATAATTTTTGTAACGCTGCAATTACCCAAAGCCGGATACAAATAATAACAGCAGTTATAGGTTGAGAGCACCACGCAATCACCCCTGCCGCGATAATCATATTCAATATGTACAGAATGCAAAGATGAAGACGCGAAGCGCAAAGCCTCCCCGCTTTTTTCAATATTTAAAAGGAAACCGTTCGTGCCGTGAGAAAGACGGCCTGCGCCAAGCGCTACAAAGCCCTTCTCGTTCGGCAAAGCCTCTACAGATACCGGTATATCAAGCGTATAAGCGCCGCTTTCAATTAAGCGCCCTACAACGCCTCGCTGGTACTCAAACCAATCCGGAATATGCTCAAATTCCGTTATACCGCACTTTGCGCTTAACCTGCCGTATTCATCCATCAACCACTCTTTGCCGCATTTGCCGCATATAAGCTTAATGTTTTGGCTGTGCATTTCCTCCGCGCCGCAGTTCGGGCACAGATACAGAGCTTTGTGCAAGCCCTCCGCGCGTTTGGGATAGTTTATTTTAATGCGCCTTTCATATTGCAGGCGGTATTCGTCGTAGCGAAAATGCTCATTTAAAAGCGCGGTAATATCCGCAAAGCTGAGTTCGTCAATTTGGTCAGGGTTTAAAACCTTTTCCAATTCGCAGCGCATTTTAACCTTGCGGCTGAATTTTTCATCCCAAACCGGCTGCGCCAAGTAACTCCCGTATAACTTTTGTACAACAACAGGCAATTTCAGAAGCTTAACAAGCTTCCCCACGGATTCGGGAAAGCTGCTGTTCGTTCCAACCAAACTGTGCCGCGCCTCCGGGTAAACAACAACTATGTTCTTGTTAACATTAACGGCGTGAAGAATATTGCGAATTAAGTTTACATCACCGGAATATCTTCGCGTGGCTATGCAGCCTATTTTACTGTAAAGCCATTTGCCGAAAGCCGCAAACCCCTCCACATCTGAAACGTAATTGGCACGGTGCGGAAATAGACTAAGCGGCGTTATATAATAATCCTGAAAGCTTTGATGATAGGATAGTACAAGAAACGGCGGACGCAAACCTTTCATATTGACGCGTTCAATTTTAAGCCGCCCGAAAGTAAGAATTTTGCTCGCCGCCCAAATAAGCGGCAAAATGAATAAAGGCTGTTTGACCGGTTTTGCCTTCATGTTGAACGGTGTCATATCGGATGTTTTGTTCTTTAGCATAATGTCCTCCGTAGTTTTCGTTTTGGTATATTCTTAGTTATAATTGTTTGGCAGCTAAATGTCAAGATGCGTGACTTTATATAAAACAACTCTTGGAGAGTAAAAATATAAAAATATAAAAATATAAAGACATTAAAGTAGGCAGCTATTATCCGTAGCGATGTTAGCTGTTTTAGAATGACCGAAAAGCTTTTTTCGGATTGCTGATTGTTGATTGTTCTTTCGTCAGAACATAACCCTATGTATTTATGTCATTGTTTTCGCCACCATAGTTAGCAGGACGATGCATTAAAGAGATTATAGCGCAACTACAAAAGCCATCACTAAACGCGATGGCTTTTGGGGATATTTGTTGAGAAGATTTTTAGATGAAATAGGAAGTATTATAGAGATACACGAAATGTTGCGACAACCATAGATCAATTCATCATTTGTCCAAAATTGCACGACTCTCAGACCGAGGGCGGAACTGTTCTTGACCCATTTTTGGTCGACACCTGTCCAAAATTGCACGACTCTCAGACGACGGCTCGCGCTGTCCTACTGTACCGCTGGGTCGACACCTGTCCAAAATTGCACGACTCTCAGACTCGTTTAGCGCGGCTTCGCAAATTTCAAAGGGTCGACACCTGTCCAAAATTGCACGACTCTCAGACTCCGTCCATGATAGATGTATCCATCCCCGTGGTCGACACCTGTCCAAAATTGCACGACTCTCAGACCAGACCGTTTGAAGAACTTCCACTCGATGAGGTCGACACCTGTCCAAAATTGCACGACTCTCAGACGCAGTGGGTTACGCTGCGGTTCGATTCCGCGGTCGACACCTGTCCAAAATTGCACATCATTTTAAAAGTCTACGAACCGAATGAAAAAAATGCAGGTGTTCTTTTGATAATTTCTGCTCCTCGCAGAAAGCCATTAAAGGCAATTTGTAAAAAATTTATCTAAACTCGCCATGCAAACAGTAAAAACATTCCTTGTTTAACAATACTATAGCGCATTTTGCTCAATGTGTCAAATTATTTACAATGCACCATAACATACAATTCACAAAATCCAACCCATTATTTCTCAAACTCATCATATCCCTGTGGAATTTCGCACATATCCTCATCAATTACAAGACGTCTTTCTATAGGCAACAACGAGCTTTTATCCGTTCCTTCAACGAACATAAGCCTTACGCTTCTATCAAAACAATGTTTGTAAAAATCAAGAATGTCTTTTTCAGATAAAAATTCCTTACCAAAAACAAGTATGAAAAGTTTAAGCGGCTTTAATTCACATAGTAAATTAACATACTCACATAATTTTTCAATTAAACTGCGTTTTTCGTCAGAAATTTTAAGTGAACATACCTTTGAAAGGTTAACGCCATTTACGGTGGTATCGTATTCAATATTTAGTCCCGATTTCAGCCTAAAATCTTCCGCTAAATTAAGAATAATGCTTTCAAGTGAATTAAGTGCTTCTGTTTGTTCTCCAAAACCTAAAAATTCCGAAAATTTTTTAATTAGCAAATTCGTGATTGATTTAGACGTATTTTCTTGAAGTGAAAGTGCCTCTATCCCGCACCACGCAAGGGATAGAGGCACTTTTTCGTCTTATATTGTAGCCAGACATTAAAAATAAATATATCTTGACAACAACTGATATTTGTGATATTATGTGGCCAGACTTATCAAGGAGGCCAATCTTATGAATTCTAAATCTGGTTCTTATCATATTGATATCCAAACTCACCGCAAAAATCCTTGTGGTTTTATTCGAACTTCCTTCCGTGAAGACGGTAAGGTTAAACATAAAACTATCGCCACTCTTTCTGGGCTTACCATTGAGCAACTTCGTTCAATGCAGGCAGCCTTGCAAAATAAAGCTATACCAAAAGC
>JAISVZ010000104.1 GCA_031271295.1 Clostridiales bacterium
GGCGGGAAGTGCGGCGCAATAGTAACGCACCAATATTACAAGATTATTGAATATTAACCGTCGCCGTGATAAAATAACCCCACGCAAACCAAGGTTTTACAACAAACCAAAAGGGGTAAATCATGCTTTGAATTTTCAGTTTTGAATTTACTGCCTAACAGATTTTATTTTTCATTGCCTTAATTTGATAATTCCTATATAATATTGGTCAAAGGTAATGTTTTTAAGCATACGGCTATAATATGTTTTATATAACCTGAACTATGCGAGGTTTCATATGTCACATTATTGATACAGCGTTTTTAAATAAATTGTATGAGGTGGAAAGTATGCCTGACAAAACAGTACAAGTACTTCAGCCAATCCCCGCAGTTGTTGATTTATTCTGCGGTGTCGGCGGATTAACACATGGATTGCGCTTTGCTGGGCTTAATGTCATTGCGGGTATTGATGTAGATCAATCATGCCAATACTCTTATGAACATAACAATCAAAACACGAAATTTATTTTAGCCGATGTATCTTCTTTACCGTTTGAAAAAATTGCCGAATTATACCCTAAAGGAAGCATTCGGGTACTGGTTGGCTGTGCGCCCTGTCAACCTTTTTCTAAATATACAAAACGCTATCGTAAGGGTGAACAAAATGGCGGGCGAGAAAAGGATGTTTGGCAGCGAGATAATAAGTGGAAGCTTTTATATTCGTTTGCAGACATCATTAAGCATGTGTTACCGAGCATAATATCAATGGAAAATGTGCCGGAACTAAAAGACGAGCAAGTGTTCACTGATTTTTGCGACACGCTGATAAAGCTTGGGTATAGTGTCAGCAACAGTGTTATATACTGTCCAGATTACGGAGTGCCGCAGAATCGCCGTCGATTGGTGTTATTAGCTTCGCGGCTTGGGGAAATCAAACTCATAGAACCATTGTACAACGCAGAAAATTACCCTACCGTAAGGGAACGTATCGGTGAATTGCCGCATGTTGCGGCAGGAGAAAGCTATCATGGCGACATAATGCATTCCTCCGCAAAATTATCAGACAAAAATATCCGCAGAATTAGGGCTTCCGTTCCCGGCGGTACCTGGCGGGATTGGGATGAGAGTTTGAGGCTTAAGTGCCATAAGGAAAAGGCAGGGAAATCCTATGTCTCCGTATACGGACGTATATGCTGGGATTTACCTTCACCAACAATTACAACCCAGTTTTATGGCTATGGCAACGGGCGGTTCGGGCATCCCGAACAAGACCGGGCGCTGACTCTGCGTGAAGGTGCTTTATTGCAGTCGTTTCCGCCATATTATGAATTTATTGACCCCGCCCGGGAGTTTAACCGGCGCGAAGTGGGAACTCATATTGGTAACGCAGTTCCTGTTGAGCTCGCAAGAGCTATTGGGATAAGTATAATTAACCATATTACGGAGGTAATAACGTGAATAACACTCACAAAATAAGTAAAAGAGACCTTTCCGAGCGAAAACAAGCCGAATCTCAAATTACAAATCAAAAAAGTACAATTCGATACGACACTACCGAATATCCAATCGGTTATCTCGTAAAAATGTTTGAAAATTGGAAAAACGAAATGTACAGTGACGTTGACTACGTTGCCGAAAGATTCGTAATACCTGATTATCAACGAGAAGAGGATATTTGGAGCGACGAAAAAAAATCGTTTTTTATTGAATCAATTTTATTAGGGCTGCCTATACCTTATATATATCTTTATGAATTGGATGAAAGCGGCGACCTTGAAATTGTTGACGGAGTGCAACGGCTGTCAACATTATATTCTTTCGTTAAGGGTAATTTGCGCCTTGATAAGTTAGAAAAACTTACTGATTTACATGGGTTCTATTTTTATGATTTAACCGATGCATCACAAAAAAAGTTCAAAAACACAACTCTTCGAGCTGTCAAATTGGATGCGAACGGAGTTAGCTCCGAAGAGTTCAGGCGCGACATAATTTTTGCGCGTATAAACAGAACCGGAGAAAAGTTAAACGACGCGGAATTTAGACGAGGCTCTTTTCCTGGGCGATTAACCGATTTCGTAGACGAACTAAGTCAAGATGATTTGTTTAAGGAATTGACTCCTTACAACGACAATAAAAGAAAACCTCGCTTTGAATTGATTTTGCGTTTTTTGGCATACATTGATTATTACGCCGAGGTTGGCCATGATGTGGCAAGATACTTAGACAAATTCTTAATTATGAAACAAGATAATTTTGACGAAGTCAGGTATAGACGTGAATTCCAACGGATGTGCGAATGCCTAAAAAACGCATTGGGTGAAAACGCTTCAACGGTCTTTAAAAATAGAACCGGAAAAATTGCCAACTCAAGATATGAGGCAATTAGCGTTGGTACTGCGTTGGCATTGCGAAAAAATCCAAACCTTATTAATCAAGCTGATTTTACCTTTATTTCGGGAAGTGATTTTGGAGAATTAGTGAGGGGAGACGGAAGCAATAATCCCGGTAGGCTTAAAGGGAGAATTGAGTTCGTTGTTAATAAACTATTGGGGGAACAATAAATGCAAGCAACGAAAGCACTTTATGATAATAGAAAAGACGAGATAGAGTTTTATTTTCAAATTCTCCATGACGTTATGAACCGCAATACTAACGATCTTGAACGTGAAGAAAACAGACAACGAAGCCTTATTCAAACTTCCGACAATAACAGATTTATACGAATGCTGAAATCCAACTATTTGGTTATGCTTTACAACCTTATTGAATCTTGTGTAAAAAGCGGTTTTGAAGAAATTTATGAAGCCTTAACAACCAAAAACATTTCATATGTGCAGGCAAGTTTAGCTTTGAGAGATATTTGGTCTAACTATGAGATATCAAAAGCTGAAAGAAATACCGCAAGCGAGGATACATACGGCAACCGTGTTAAAAGTATTTTAGATACCGTTATATCAAATGTTCCTATTGTGCTTTCTAAAAAATCCATTGAGAGATTGGCGGGAGGAACACTTGATGCCCGCTCAATCAGAGAATTGCTAACAAAACATGAAATTGCATTTGCAGAAACAAATTCCGGAGAAAAACACAGAATATTAACTGTAAAAAACAAACGTAATTCTTTGGCTCATGGTGAAGAATCATTTGGAGACGCGGCTCGTGATCTAACTCTTGAAGATTTAAGAAACATAAAAAATGAAGTTTTATTGTTTATCGAAGATGCAATTAACGGGATGGATTTGTATTATAATAACGAGCAGTATCGTATCATCGAATAGGGATATCCTTTGTTAACAGACAGTGCGGATAAATGCAACGGACATTTGTCCGCACTTTGCATTTATGTACGGCAAGGTGACCGCAAAAGATCTCACCGTAAAGTTTTATATAACCCTTGAAAAACTGCTGCAAACCCTATAAAATAATTTACGGGTTATATATAAGGAGGATAAATATGATTAAAGTAACATTAAAAGACGGAATTATTAAGGAATTTGATACCGAAGTTACGGCGCGGGAGGTTGCCGCGTCCATAGGCGCCGGGCTTTTAAAAGCGGCGTGCGCCGCCGAAATAAATTCAGAAGCTGCGGATTTGCGCCATAAAATCACCGGGGACTGTAACCTTTCGGTTTTAACTTTTGACGACGCCGGCGGCAAAAACGCCTTTTGGCACACAACAAGCCACATTTTAGCTCAGGCGGTTAAAAGGCTTTACCCAAATGCCAAGCTTGCCATTGGCCCGGCTATCTCGGAAGGTTTTTATTACGATATTGAAACCGAAAACCCGCTTGTTCCGGAGGATTTGGAAAAAATCGAAAACGAGATGAAGAAAATTGTAAAGGAAGAGCTTGCGCTTGAATTCTTTACGTTAAGCCGAGATGACGCTATTGCGCTGATGCGGGAGAAAAACGAGCCTTACAAGGTGGAACTTATAAACGAGCTTCCGCAGGACGCTTTAATTTCGTTCTACAAACAGGGCGAATTTACCGACCTTTGCGCCGGGCCGCATCTTTTAAACACCAAAGCGGTTAAAGCCATAAAGCTTTTATCCTTGGCGGGCGCGTATTGGCGCGGAAGCGAAAAAAACAAAATGCTGACAAGGATTTACGGCATATCGTTCCCTAAGGCGTCGGAACTTGAGGCGTATTTGCAGCGCATTGAGGAAGCGAAAAAACGCGACCACCGTAAACTCGGAAAAGAATTGGGGCTTTTCGCGCTTTTAGACGAAGGGCCTGGTTTTCCGTTTTTCCTTCCCAAGGGTATGATAATTAAAAACGAACTTATAAATTATTGGCGCGAAATCCACACCAGGGCGGGGTATCAGGAAATTTCCACACCCATAATGCTAAACAAGGCGCTTTGGGAAAAATCCGGGCACTGGGACCATTATAAGGATAACATGTACACAACCGATGTTGAGGATTTGGAGTTTGCGGTAAAACCTATGAACTGCCCCGGCGGAATGCTAATTTACGGCTTGGATACCCGTTCGTACAGGGATTTGCCGCTTCGCTTCGCGGAGCTTGGAATTGTACACAGACACGAAAAATCCGGCGCGCTTCACGGGCTTATGCGCGTTCGCTCCTTTACTCAGGACGACGCGCACATATTTATGACGCAGGATCAGATAAAAAGCGAAATTATAGGAGTTATCTCACTTATCGACGAGGTTTATTCACTTTTGGGCTTCAAGTACAGTGTGGAATTATCCACGCGCCCCGAAAACAGCATGGGCAGCGACGAGGACTGGGATAACGCAACAAATTCTCTGAAAGATGCGCTTACCGAAAAGGGAGTGGGCTTTAAAATTAACGAAGGCGACGGCGCGTTTTACGGCCCGAAAATAGATTTCCATTTGGAAGATTCTATAGGGCGCACATGGCAATGCGGCACAATCCAGTTGGATTTTCAAATGCCGGAACGTTTCGAGCTTGACTATATAGGAAGCGACGGGCAAAAGCACCGCCCTGTTATGATTCACCGCGTTGTGTTTGGCAGTATCGAACGCTTTATCGGCGTTTTAACGGAGCATTTCGCGGGCGCGTTTCCGGTGTGGCTTTCCCCGGTGCAGGCAATTGTGCTTCCAATATCGGACAAATACGCCGCTTACGCGGAAGAAGTTTCCGGCAAATTTAAGCAAAGCGGCATAAGATGCGAAATTGATTTACGCGCGGAAAAAATAGGCTTTAAAATCCGTGAGGCAAGAAATAACCGTATTCCCTATATCTGCGTGGTTGGCGAAGCGGAAGAGGCGGATAAAACCGTATCGCTGCGAAGCCGCGCGGGGGATGAGGGGCAAATTACGGCAGATAATGTTGCCGCAAGAATACTGGCGGAGATTACACAGCGCAAATAGATAATTTCCCGTAACGGAGAGACTGAATATGACGATTAAAACCGGCTGGAACAGCCTCCGCCTTTCATTGGGTGGACGCGAAAGTTGGCTGCCCGAAGGTACTGAGTATTTTAAAACGCGGCGGCACGTTCGCCTTGTTTCGAAATAACGCCGTTCCGCCAACCGAAGGCGAAGCGCACGAGGAAATTCAGGCGGCATACAGCAAATATTTCTATAAAAATAACACACCAAGCCCAAGACCGGTTAGTATAAAGTATATGACTTACGAGGATTTTTTGTCCCCAGCCGAAATTTACAGGGGTTTCAGGTTTGAAAGCATGGAGCAATACGGGTTTTGCGACATTTCAATGAAACTGTACAAAACGTTTAAAATATACAATGCTGATGAATACTTGGCGCTGCTTGACACTTATTCCGACCACCGCGCTTTGCCGGACGGCGACAAGGCTGCGCTGTACGGCGGGATTAAGGACGCGATTATGCGCCGCAACAACGAACTTAAAGTGGACTTCATTTTTCAGTTGTATATGGGAAGAAAACCTTAAAGATGCAATTTTACCTGATGATATGCTGAAACGTCTTAACTATTTATGATAAAAAAAAACGCGGATTATCCGCGTTTTTTGTTTACATTTTATTTTCTTACTTCACAAGTTCCTCGGCGGCTTTAACCACATTTTCCGCCGTAAAGCCGAACTTTTCGTTTAACGCGTCAAACGGCGCGGACGCTCCGAAGGAATTCATGGCAATAATTTTCCCGTCAAGCCCGGTGTATTTTTCCCACCCAAACGGTGACAGCGCCTCAACGGCAATTCGTTTCCTTACCGCGTTCGGCAGTACGCTTTCCTTATACTCCGCGCTCTGTTTTTCGAAAACCTCCCACGACGGCATACTTACAACGCGCGGTTTAATACCTTTTTCAAGCAGAATATCATATACCTTATAAATGAGCGAAACTTCCGAGCCGGTTGCCATAAGAATTACATCCGGTTTGCCGCCTTCGCAGTCCCTTAATATATACGCGCCTTTAAGCGCTCCCTTACCCGTTTCGTTTAAAAGCGGCAGGTTCTGCCTTGAAAGCACAAGCGCGGTGGGGCCGGAAACATTGTTAAGCGCCAAATACCACGCCGCCGCGGTTTCGTTTGTATCTCACGGGCGTATAACCGTAAAATTAGGAATACTTCTTAGCGCGGCAAGCTGTTCCACCGGCTGGTGAGTTGGCCCGTCCTCCCCTACTCCTATAGAATCGTGTGTCATAACGTTTATAACGCGCAAATTCATAAGTGCGGCAAGGCGCATCGCCGGTTTCATATAGTCCGAAAAAATGAAGAAGCCAGCGATATACGGGATAAGCCCGCCGTGTAGCGCAATACCGTTCGAAATTGCCGTCATTGCGTGTTCCCTTACGCCAAAGTGAAGGTTACGCCCTTCGGGAGTTTCCGCAAAAAAATCCCCCATGCCTTTCATTACCGATTTATTCGACGGCGCTAAATCCGCAGAGCCTCCGAAGAGGTTCGGAACAATTTTTGCAAGTTTGTTAAGCACCGTTTCGGACGATACGCGCGTTGCGATATTGCCCTCGTATTTCCAGAAATCCTCGTTGCCCAAAAGCTCCGGAATATCCCCGCTGTTCCAGTTTTCCCATTTGGCGTAATCCTCCGGGTATTTTTCGCCGTAAGCGGACGCGATTTTTTTCCATTCGTCTTCCTTTTTGCCGAGTTGTTCAATTATCCCCGCCATATACCCGGTAACTTCATCCGGCACGGAAAAACTTTCCGGATAGTTAAAGCCCAAATTTTCTTTGGCGGCCTTAATTTCCGCTTCGCCCAAAGGTTCGCCGTGCGCGGCGGCTTTACCCTGCTTATTCGGCGCTCCGTAGCCTATTACGGTTTTAATTTCAATAAACGTTGGTTTGTCTGATTTTTTGGCGCGTTCAATGGCTGAACTAACCGCCGAATAATCGCTCCCGTCCGCAACGGTATCCGTATTAAAGCCGTACGCCTGGAAACGTTTAAGAACATCTTCGGTAAAGGCAATTTCTGTTTTTCCTTCAATTGTAATGCCGTTCGAATCGTACAGGATTATCAGCTTGTTTAATTTCAGCGTACCGGCAAGCGACGCCGCCTCGTGCGAAATTCCCTCCATAAGGCAGCCGTCCCCGCACAGCGCGTATGTATAGTGGTTTACCAAATCGTACCCCGGTTTGTTAAATACCGCGGAAAGGTGCTTTTCCGCCATCGCCATACCCACCGCAGTTGCAATGCCCTGCCCCAACGGGCCTGTTGTTGCTTCAATTCCTACCGTGTGGCCGTATTCCGGATGCCCCGGAGTTTTGCTCCCGGCTTGGCGGAAGCTTTTTAAATCTTCTAATGTAAGCCCGTACCCGAACAAATGAAGCAGTGAATACGCAAGCGCCGAACAATGCCCGGAAGATAAAATAAACCTGTCCCTGTTACGCCACGCGGGGTTTTTCGGATTGTGCGCCATTTGTTTTGCCCACAGCGCAAACGCCGTAGGCGCCATACCCATCGGCGAGCCGGGATGCCCGGAGTTGGCTTTTTGCACCGTATCTGCGGATAAAAACCGGATAGTGTTAATTGATAAGTTTTCTGCGTTCATAAAATTACTTCTCCTTTAAAAAATATTTCGGAAACGCTTCAGTGTTGGCGCTCCGTATTATTGTAGAGTATATCACAGAAATATTTTACAGGCAAAGCTAAAAATCACCGCTGTTTTTTGCGCGTGTTTCTAAGATACTGTTCATACCCTCACAGAAGAAGCTGATTCATAATTTTAAAAGCCGTCTAAACTCCTTACTAATATTTGCCACGACTCATAAACATCCCGCAGCGGCTTATCGAGATAACCGAGCGCCTTTTCGCGTATCGGGGCGGGAATTCCGTACGCGGCTTCGGCAATGCTTCCGGTTATGGCGGCAAGTGTATCGCTGTCGCCTCCGAGGGAAATTGCGTTACGTATCGCGTCCTCAAACCCCGTGCTTTCAAGAAACGCGGTAATTGCTTCCGGTACGGTTTCCTGGCAGCTTTCGTTAAAGCGGTACACAGGCCGTATTTCGTCAAGCGTTCGGCTTAAATTGTAGCCGAAATTTGCCTCTGTATAAGTTTTTATAATACTCTTCAATTCTTCCATGCGCCGCGCTTCGCTCATGCCGGTACCGTAATTTTTGGCGTAGCAGCGGCAGAAAAAAATTGCCGCCGCCACTGCCTGCGCGCCTTTAATACCCTCCGGGTGGTTGTGGGTAACATCGGCGCAATAGGTAACGCATTTCCATTCGTCCATTTGCCGAAAATCCGTTTTAGAATAAAACGCGCGTTCCATAACCCACGCGCACGGCGAAACTCTCATTGCGCTGCCGTTACCCCAACTGTTATACGCTTCGCCATCTTCGGAAAATATCCAACTGCCGAAGCGAGCGCCGTAGCCGCTGTTTGGATAAAGCCGCCCCCACTTCTTATACGCGCTGATAAAGTCTTCCCGTTTCGCGCCGTTCATAATTGCGTCGGCCGCGGCGATTGTCATTACGGTGTCGTCGGTAAAAAAACAGCCATCGCCAAACAGCGGAAAATCTTTCGTTTTGATGTTATTCCATTCGTAAACCGAACCTACGATGTCGCCAACAATTGCTCCAAGCATTATCTTTTCCCTCCCCGCCGCGTAAAGTCCTTTTGAATTTCCGCGCTCCAACGGTCGCTAAGGTGTGATTTGGCGGGCGCCTCCCGAAATTCTGTTACGGTTTCGCTTAAAACCCGGTAGTTTAACGCAATGCCTTCGCTGTCGTTAAGAAAATTTTGCGCCCGGTTTTTTTCAATGCCGAATTTACCCGCCGTTTCCTCCGCGTCGATATTTGCGCCAAGGAAAATAAATTCCCAGTTATATTTGGTTTTCTGCCGCTCAATCATCGAGCGTATTTTCTTATAACTGTACTCCCGGCTGGAGTTTTCCATGCCGTCCGTTGTAATAACAAACAGCACCTTTTGTGCGCGGTATTTTGGCGCCGTATTTTTCTGCGCGCCGCCTATTTTATCAATTGTTTTGCCGATTGCGTCAAGCAGCGCCGTAGAGCCGCGTACAAAATATTCGCGGGCGGTGATGGGAGTAACCGCGTTAATGTCGATACGGTCGTGCAAAACCTCGCAGATGTTGTCGAAGAGTACCGTTGTAATGCGGCAGTTGCAGGGATGCGTCTTTTGCATGGCAAGCATGGAGTTAAAGCCGCCGATTGTATCGCCCTCCATACCGCTCATCGAGCCGCTTCTGTCAAGAATAAATACAAGCTCCGTGGATAAATTTGTTTCCATTAGAATTCCTCCGTTCATATTTGGTTTATGAACAGAGTATACAATTTTTTAAAAGTAAAAAGGTCGCCCACAGGGCGACCTTTTTATCGGGATTTTTAATCAATGCTTTCTGAAAGAGATTTTTATCACCCTCCAAGCAGAGGCTGGTTGTAACTGAAGAGAACCTCGTTTATTTCAAAAATATCATATTTGCGGCTGGTAATGAAGTATTCAACTATCACGTCGAACTTGCGGCTGTGCGAGAGAGCGAACCCTGCCCGCTCAAGCAAATCCTCGGTTTGGCTAAGGGAAAGTTCTAACGCAATGGCAAAGGCAAGCGCGGTTGGCTTGCTCGGCGCGTAGTTTTTATTGCCGCGTATCTTGCTGAACAGCCTGCGGTCTATATTTGCGCGGCGGTAAACCTCCGGGTCCTTTTTGCCGGTACGGTCGATTAACCGAAGCAGTGTTTCGGAGAACGATTCGTCAAGGTTGCCGATTAAATCGTCAAGGTTAGCATTCTTTTGCCGCAGCGCCTCTTTTTCCACATCAAGCAGATCGCGCCGCCTGTCGCGCAAATGCTGTACATAATGCTCATCAATATAGCTCTCTACCGCTCCGAGAAGCTCCTCGCTTACGGACAACGTTTCCTTATCAAATATTACAAGGAACACGTCAATATCGTGTTCGCCGGTAAACTCCTTGATAGCACCGGTTGCAACGCGCAAAGCTTCCGCTTTCGGATAGCCGTAAATGCCGCTTGAAATAAGCGGAAATGCTATACTTTCGCACTTGTTTTCTGCCGCGATTTTTAGTGAATTTATGTAACACAACCGCAACAAAGCTTCCTCGCCCGCGCTGCCGCCGCGATAAATCGGGCCCGCCGTGTGGATTATATGCTTTGCGGGGAGGTTGAACCCCTGCGTAATTACCGCCTCGCCCGTGTTTATCGGTGCAAGGCGGTTGCAAGCTTTTTGAAGAGCATCGGCACCGGCAGCGGAAAATATCGCGCCGCATACGCCGCCGCCCATTTGCAAGGCGGTATTCGCGGCGTTTACAATTGCGTCAACCTTAAGCTTTGTAATGTCGTTTCGGATTATCATGAAGGACATTGATTTTAACTCCTTTCAATTTTTTCCCTATTCGCAAAATCAGAGCGAATTACGGCGCATTTATCGCTGTTCGTTTATCCCCAAATCGAATTCCAAATGATTAACAAATTCGCTGATAAGTTTCTGTTTACTCCCCCAAAATTCTTTTGCCTTGGCGGTTTTCATAGGGTTATTTGCCGGGTCTTTCGCGGAGAAATTTTTTACGTGGTTATAAGTGCTGAAATAGTTCGCTTCGGGTTTTCCCGCCTCGGCCAAACAATCAAAAACAATTGAAAGAGCGCCTGTTTCGTCAAGCAAATCCGCCTCTACAAGAAGTATAAGCTCAAGCGGCGTGTGAGGGTCTTCAAGAAGGTTTTTTCTGCTGTGGTTTTCCACCAAATACGAAACAAACTCCGGGTTTTTTCCGGCATAATTATTTTCGGACGCGTACCTATTAAAAATAACCGCGCTGTTTTCCGCGTGATATTCCCATTGCGGCGAATTCTCCGTCGAAATTGCGTACCCAACGTCGTGGAAAATGGCGGCGATACGAACAGATTCCGAATCTATTGGCCGGTTAAACGTGTTTTCGGCAATCAAACGGTTTGCCCACATAAAAACCCGCTGTATATGATCCGACCGTTTCCTGAAAGAATACCAGGTTTTTGTGTTTGCGGCTGTCCCTTCGCTTTCCGAGAGAAGGTTTTTGACATAGCTGAACATTTCATCGTACAAATCTTTACTCATGGTTTTGCCTCCCCTTTTAGCGCATGTTTCTAACGCACGTCGTCCGCGTCGTATTTTTTAAGCAAATCGTCCAGCGCCTCCCGCAGCAGCGACGCTTCGCCAACATTAATCTTTTCGGAAATAACTGATAGTTTTTCAAGCTGCGCCTGTGTGTAGTGGCTTGTTTTAGGCAAAAGCTTTTCCTCGCGCGAAAGGCATACAAGGTTGCGCCCGCTTTTTTTGGCGCGTGCCATTGCGGAATCCGCCCGGCGGAAAATATCGGCGGGGCGGTTTCCGTCGTCCGGGTATGAAGATATTCCGGCGGATACCGACTGAGTAAGCGCTCTTCCGTCTGCGGAAACATAATTCAGCTTTTCCCCGTTAATTAACGTTCGCAGATTTTCCGCCAAAAGAAACGCTTTTTCCTTAGAACCTTTTGGCATAAGAATTTCAAACTCGTCGCGGGAACCGCGAAAGGCAAGGCAGGGCGCGGGAAAAACCGCGTTTATATGCTTGGCGATTAGCCGAAAAACCGCGTCGCCCGCCTCGTGCCCAAAATCCCGGTTTAAAACAAACAGCTCGTCAATATCAAGCACGATTAACGCAAAATCCTCCCCCAGCGCTATTAAGTTTTCCATCTCCGGGTAAAATTCTGCGCCCGAAAGTAACCCCGTTAACATGTCGATGGGTCTGTCCATTGTATTGCCTCCTTAAATATTTTGAAAAATATTTTGAAATGTTGTCTTTATAATATATTGTGCATATTTATTTGTCAATAATATTTTAAAATATATTTTTTAATATTATTAACATGTAAATTGAATACGGCTTATATAATGCCAAAGCTGTGTTAGAATGTGTAAGTAGGCATAGGTATATGGTTAATATCTTGACGCGGAAATTTTTTTATTTCTTTTCACAACTTGCTGAAAAATGAATGGTATTGCGGTGCTTTTGAATAAAAAGCTGACATTTTCATTTTCCGCAGCTTACAATTCGGCGTTACTTACCGGAGCAGGTTACCCGCGTATTTGTGGCTGTCCGGCAAGAGCGCATATTTTCCCGCACTTTGCAGGCTGTCCGGCAAGGGGGGGTTGTAGAGGGGCTTCGGCGCAAATTATATCGCACAGCAATGTGCCACCTGACGCTTCAGAACATTTTTGAGCGCACCAAGTTATTGGAAAGGGGCTATTTTTGCGGTTGCGCTCAAAAATATTCTTCTCGCTGCTCTGGGGAACCAATTTTCGCCGATTATTTGTGCGCAGAGATGGCGTGTTGCGGCGGCGAAAATCGTTTCCCCGCCGCGTGGCACAATCATGCTGTGCAATATAATTTACACCGAAGCCCCGCCAGCATGTTCTTTGCAGGTGGCAGGGTGAGCGCAAAGCCCGGCTATTTTTTGCAGACGGCAGTTGTGAGCGCAGAGCTCAGTGTGTTCTTTGCAAAGCGGCAGTTGTGAGCGCAAAGCTCAGTGTATTTTTTGCAGGCGGCAGGGTTGTGCGCAAAGCCCATTGTGTTCTTTGCAGGCGGCAGGGTTGTGCGCAAAGCCCCACATATGCGCAGTGTGCAGTTAAAAATTATTGGTATTTTCGCCTTGAGGTTGTGCAAAAGTGAACTCTTGTATTTTTTCGTTTTTTCGCCCAAGCCAAAGAAACGAAAATTGCATGAGCTACAAATGGCGTATTTATAGGAAAAAACAAAACGGCGTTAAGGAAAATCGCATAAAAATAGAAAATAGACTTTCGGAATTTCTATCATTCTATCATTCTATTTTTCCATTTTTAGTTTTGAAAGGTAAAAGATAGCTGTACAAAGAGCGCGTAATTTTAGGTAACGCACAAGTTACGCACAAACCCTGCTGCCTGCAAAGAACACGCTGTACTTTTCGCAATCCCACTGCCGCCTGCAAAGAACACACTGTACTTTTCGCAATCCCACTGCTTCCTGCAAAGAACATGCCGGCGGGGATTCGGCGTAAATTATATTGCACAGCATGATTGTGCCACGCGGCGGGGAAACGATTTTCGCCGCCGCAA
>JAISVZ010000023.1 GCA_031271295.1 Clostridiales bacterium
AAATTCGGGACTTTCGAAAGAAAGAAACCTTGAATTTTCAGGGTTTCTTGAATTTGAAAAGTGCGCTTTTTTACATTTTTTATGGTTTTTCGGGTGTAGGCGGTCGAAAGTCGGGTTAACCGGTATTCCTTCCTTTTCATCCGGAAGACCGGCGGAATCCGTTACCGCCCAACCGCGTATGTTAAACTTATACGGGAGTAAGTCCATAATTTGCTTAAGCCGCGTACCGCAGCCGTCCGCGCCATAAATAATAATATCGGGATATTCCGCGAGCTTTTCGGGAGTTAGCTTGAGCGGCCACTCAACCCACTCCGCAATACTCTTTTCCGATTGCCCCCAAGTATGGTTAAAGGTTCGCCCGTCCACATTGCAAAAACGGCAAAATGGGATAGGGCGGGCAAGAAAATCCAAAACCTCGTTTGCTGATTGCGCTTTGTAAATATCTATATAATCCCCGGATGAGCTTGAAAGTTTGGTACCGAAATAATTATTAAAACGATCAGCGTTGGCCGCAACCGTACATGTGTATAACCTGCCGTTTTTTAGCTGTATGCAGCTGTTGGCGTGCATACAGTTAAGGAAACTTTGGCGTGAATCCTGGCAGCCGGATAAATCGAAAGGCAAAAAATACGTTGTTTTGGCAAGAGAATCCGTATTGCCGTAAGCTTTGTGTTTAACTCCGCGCGTTTGCATATCGCTTCGCAAAGAAGAATAGTTGAAATTTACGGGATACTGGGTTATTTCAATGGAAACGTTGTTGCTTGCGCATAGCTTCCAAAACGATTCATCCTGCTTTGGCAGTAAAAGCCCGTTGGTTACAATATAAAGCTCGGTATCCGGAAAATACTTTCGCGCAGTGGTTATCAAAGAGCCAAGCTGCGGGTGAAGCAAGGGTTCTCCGCCCATTAAGCCAATACGTTCCATTCGGTTTTCCATAAGCGCGCAAAGGCGAATCATATCTTCTTCGAATGCTTCAGGTTCAACAAAACCTGGCGCGGCTATCGGTGAAAAGTGGTCACAGCCTCGGCAGTTTAAATTGCAGTGGTCGGCAACATCAACCACGATTTTTAGTAACGGGCGCGGTGTTGTGCGAACCAAGCCGTTCAACAGGGCTTGATAATGAGGGTTCATTGGCGCAATACTCCTTTGATGTAAAATTGTAAAACAACTATGGGCTGATAGTACCATAGAGAAAGAAAATTGTCAAAATAGCTGTTTTAAACGGGCTTTGGGCAACAATGCGCAGCTGCTTTTTTATCCGTCCGGTAAAAAGTTGACTGGTTTTGTTGAAAGTTGCCTAATATATTGAGAAAAGGTATTGCTTTGTGAGAAAACATGTATTACAATTTACTTAAAACAAGGCAAGATATAGAACAAGTGATATAGCTGACACTTAAAACAGCATGAAATGAGGTGCAAAATGTTTAAATACATGCAGGTTAAGCAGCGGATTTTGCTTGATGTTGAAAAGCTGAAACCCCACGAAAAAATTATGTCCCGTCCTATGATGTGTAAAAAGTTCGGATTTGCGCGTACAACGGTTGACGCGGCTATAAACGAACTTATTGAAGAGAAGATTTTATATTCTATCGTGGGCAGCGGAACCTATGTTAGCGACCAAAGGGTTGTAAAGCAGATTGATAACCCGGATGTAAGTTCGTGGGGCATAGTTTTGCCGAACTTGGTTGAGGATATTTTTCCTCAGTTTGTTCGCGGTATCGAGGATTATTCTCAAACAATTAACACCAATACGGTAATTTGC
Source organism: Clostridiales bacterium (assembly GCA_031271295.1). Taxonomy (GTDB): domain Bacteria; phylum Bacillota; class Clostridia; order Lachnospirales; family WQUN01; genus JAISVZ01. The sequence goes on from JAISVZ010000023.1 coordinate 1,763, forward strand.
AATACCGACAATTCCATATCCAAGCAGGATGAATACTTCCGGCGCTTGGTGGATTCCGGCGTAAGCGGGCTTATTGTGGTTCCGGCTATATCGCGCGAGCAGGGCGAGGGCGGTTTTGAAATAGTTCGAAAAGCGGGTTTGCCCATCGTGTTTTGCAGCAGGACGGTTTCAAGCTTCATAGACGCGCCTCTTGTTTATTCGAACGATTTTTACGGCGGGTATATTGCCACAAAACATTTGCTCAGAGCGGGTTACCGACGCATAGCCTATATTGCGCGCGAGCTTTACCAATCCAGCAGGGAGCGTTATGCCGGGTATTTTGCCGCGCTTGCGGAGGAAAATATTGAAATTAACCGCAGCTTCATTTATCTTGAACCTTTGCGGCGCAGCGACGGCGACAATTACTATTCCAACGACGACAGTTATTATTTTATGCAAAAGCTGCTGGAGTTGCCTGATCATCCGGATGCGTTCTTTTGCTTTAACGACCGTGTGGGAGCGCAGGCATACCGCGCGGTTCGGCAAGCGGGGTTCGCGGTATCGGATGATATCGGCGTTGTAAGCTATGACGATACCGGAATTTGCGATGTAATAGAGCCAAAGCTTAGTTCGGTAAACTTCGGAGGCTTTGAAATGGGGAACAAGGCGGCGGCGATTTTACACAAATCCATTGAGGGCGGGCACTTGGAAGGTACGAACGTTTATGTAATTCAGCCCAAGCTTACAGTGCGCGACAGTTGCCTCGGCCCCAAATAACCAATGAGGAGGTTCGTAATGGAACTGGAAGAGTTATTCAGCTTAAAAGGAAAGAACGCGATTGTAACCGGAGGCGCAAGGGGTATTGGCGCGGGAATATCCAAAGGGCTTTCTATTGCCGGAGCAAACGTTTTGGCAATAGGTTCTTCGGAAAATACGGCGTTTCGCGCTAAGCAGCTTGCGGCGCAAGGGTATAGTATAACAGGTATGCAAGCGGATATTTCGGATACAAAAATACTTCCTGATATTTTTAACGAAGCGGCTGGTATGCTCGGAAATGTAGATATTCTTGTTAATAACGCCGCGGTGCAGTTTCGCTGCCCGGCGGATGAATTTCCCCTTGAAGAGCTTAACCGCCTTATTAACCTAAACTTTACATCAAGCTTTTTGCTTTGCCAAATGGCGGCGAAACATATGAAACCCAAAGGTTACGGGAAAATTATTAACCTTGCGTCTATGAACAGTTTTTTCGGCGCTTACAACGTATCCGTATATTCGGCGAGCAAGGGCGCGGTTGCCCAAATGACAAAGGCGATGTCCAACGAATGGGCGTCGTTTGGGATTAATGTAAACGCCATCGCGCCGGGCGGGTTTAAAACGGATATGACAAAAGCCGTATGGTCGGACGACGAATCGAGCGATTTTATCGTTAAGCGCACACCGGCGGGCAGGTGGGGGGATGCCGGCGACATTATGGGCGCGGCAATATACCTTGCCTCACACGCGTCGGATTATGTTTGCGGCGTAATTTTGCCGGTAGACGGCGGTTACCTGGTGCGTTAAAGCGTAAGAGAAAAGTAAAGGCGAAGGAGGATTACAAATGATTAAAAGAATGAAAAAGCGCTGGCTTAACCTGTTTTGGGGCTTAATTACATTTGCCGTACTTATCGGCCTTTGGCAGTTGGCGTGCGAGGTATTTGACGTACCGATGTACCTTGTGCCGCCGCCCGTTAAAATTTGGGAGGCTCTGCTTAAGTATTGGTCGGTTACGGTTCGGGCAAATTTGCTTTATACACTTTCGTCAATTGGAATAGGGTACGCTCTTACAATTGTAATTAGCATTCCGCTGGCAATTTTGTTCGCGACATCGCAGTGGCTGGAAAAAACGGTGTACCCGATACTTGTGGCAATTCAGTTGGTTCCTAAGGTTGCCTTAGCGCCGCTGTTTATTGTATGGTTCGGTTTCGGGCTTACCAGCAAGGTAATTTTGGTGTTTCTGCTTTCTTTCTTTGCGCTGCTTGTGGATGCTACGACGGGTTTTAAATCACTGAATCCAAGGTTGGTGTTTGTGGCAAAAACCATGACCAACTCGCCTTGGGAATTCTTTTGGAAAATACGCTTCCCGGCGGCTTTGCCGCATATTTTTACCGGTTTTAAAATATCAATTTCATCCGCCACAACCGGCGCGATTATAGCGGAATTTGTAGGTTCTAACCAAGGGCTTGGCTATTTAATGCTCCGCGCAAACGGAGAACTTAACACACCATATTTATTTGCGGCGCTTTTGGTGCTTTCGGTTGTGGGTATTGCTTTGTACAAGCTTGTTGAGTATGCGGAGGCTTTGGTTATTCCCTGGCATTCAAGCGTTCGCACGCGTTTACAGTAGAAGACGGTAATCCCTGGAATACTCCAGATAAGATTATATAAAAAAACATACTGATGAGGAGGAAATTAAAATGAAAAAAACGATCGGAATCGCGTTACTGTTAACAGTTGTAATGATTATTGGCCTTGCGGCGTGCGCAGGCAGCAGCACACCGCCTGCTTCGCCGCCGCCGTCACAGGCACCTGCGGCGCAGGAGGCGGAAACACCAAAGGCGCTGGATAAGGTTACCTTCCGCCTTAATTACACGGCACAAGGCGCTCACGCTCCGGTTTTTTACGGGGCAGCGAAGGGTATCTTTGAGAAACACGGCATTGATATTACTATCGGCGAAGGCAAAGGTTCGGGCAATACGGTTAACTTAATCGCCGCCGGGAACGATATGTTTGGCTTTGCGGATTTCGGCACAATGTGTACCCTTGTAACGCAGGAAGCGCCGGTTAAGGCAATCGCTCCGGTTTATACGAAGTTTTCAAGCGGGGTTATTTCCATAGCGGAAAACAACATAACCAAACCGGAGGATATTATCGGCAAAAAAATAGGTATTACCGAAGGCGACGGCCCTCACCGTACATTCCCGGCATTTTTAAGTAATGTTGGCATAACTGAGGACCAGCTTGAGCTTATCGCAATGGATACGTCGGCGAAGGTTCCCGGCCTTTTGGCGGGGCAGGTTGACGCTATTTTGGGCGGCATTGACGACCAGCCGTTTATGATTGCAAGCCAGGGAAAAACAGCAACAACCATTAACTACGCGGATCACGGAGTAAACGCAATAGGGCTCTCTCTTATAGCTCATAACGATACCATTGCCCAAAACCCCGAACTGTGCAAACGTTTTGTACTTGCTTACGCGGAATGCTGGGAGCAGACACGCAATGATACCGAAGGAGCGCTTGAAGCGTTATTGGCTCAGTTCCCGGACCTTGCGCGAGATACCGCGAAAGCTCAGCTTGACAGCGGCCTGGGGCTGCTTGAATCCGAACGTTCGCTTGGTATTTGCATAGCGGACGATACGTTCTTCGACGACAGCATTAATTTGTTTAAAACATACACCGGCCTTGAGGCGGGAGACGACTATTCATTATTCTACACACCGGATTTTATGCCGGCAAAATAAGCGGTTGCTACGCCGTGGCGCTAACTGTGATAAAGAAAGGAAATATTATTATGCTTATATTAAATAATGTTGGAATGACTTATCATTCAGGAAGCGGACCGGTTGAGGCGCTGCGGGATGTCAATCTTGAAATCAATGACGGAGAATTTGTATCGCTGCTTGGGCCAAGCGGCTGCGGCAAGAGCACACTGTTGTTTATTGTAACCGGGCTTACGGTGCCTACTGCCGGATATGTCACAATTGATGATAAGAAAATCACCGAGCCCTTCCATGAAGCCGGGTTCGTATTTCAGGACCATTTATTGCTGGAATGGCGCAATGTTCTTCAGAACGTAAGTATCCAGGGCGAACTTCGAGGTATGGATAAACAGGTTGCCCACGAGCGTTCAATGGAACTGCTGCACATGGTTGGGCTTGAGGATTTCAAGGATAAATACCCGCATGAGCTCTCAGGCGGAATGCAGCAGAGAATTTCTATTTGCAGGGCGCTGCACCATGATCCCAAGCTGCTTTTAATGGACGAGCCTTTTGGAGCGTTAGACGCGTTTACAAGGGATCAAATGCGTGTGGATTTGGAACGGCTGTGGGCAAAACGCAACTCCACGGTGCTTTTTGTTACGCACGATATAAGCGAAGCAATTCTTTTAAGCGACCGCGTGGTTGTTATCAGCCGCCGCCCCGGAACGGTTTTAGAGCAGATTAAGATAGACCTGCCGAGGCCGCGCAACTTTTCGGTTTCCGAAAGCGCCGAGTTTTTATCTTACAAGCACAGGTTAACCAAAACATTTATGGAAATGGGAGTGTTGTACGAATAGTGCGGTTTGCTCCCGGAAGAAACTACAACAGATGCGGGAAGGTTATTGTCATGAAAAATACAAATAGGATTTCAGATGCTATAAGAGAAAATAAAACTGCGATTGGAGTACACGTTGCGTCTGCGGATATCTGCTTTTACGAGATGGCGGGCTCTATGGGCTACGATTATATATGGATTGATACCGAACACTCGGCAATGACACTGCCGATGGTGCTCTCGGGTGTTGCGGCGGCGAATGCCGGCGGAAGTTCCGTTATAGTTAGGCTTGCTAAAAACGACCCAATCCTTGCGAAGCCGGTTCTGGATATGGGGGTGCAGGGCATTGTATTTCCAATGGTAAATACGGCTGCCGAAGCTGAAATGGCAGTTAAATCGTGCATCTACCCGCCGCTTGGAAACCGCGGCTTCGGCCCGCTTCGCGCAAGCTGGTACGGGGAAGTACCAACCAGAGAATACATGGATACGGCGGATAAAACAATACTTAAAATGATACAGATAGAGCATGTGGACGCCGTTAAAAATCTGCCGGAAATTCTCAAAGTGGAAGGAATTGACGTAATTATTTGCGGCCCGATGGATTTAAGCGCCTCGATAGGAAAAGCCGGGCAAATGGACGACCCGGAGGTTGTGGATCTTTTTGAGACGATTGCCGAAGCTTGCAAAACCGCCAAAATACCGTTTGGAACTTCAATAGGGTGGAATCCGAAGTTATTCGAATATTGGCTTTCGAAGGGAGTATCGTGCATATCCATGGGCGACCCCGTTGGATACTTCAGAGAAATGGGCATAAAGGTTCTTAAGGATTACCGTGGCAAGTAGAGCAAAGCTTCGCTTTTATCCACCGTTAAAACCGGAATTTTACAGATGAGGAGTGAAAAAATGAATACAAAGGAATACATAGCAAGTGTTTTTGAAAAAGGGCAAGGCGTGCTTCAATTAATTCCAAGCTGGGTTCCGCGCGGCTTTAACGAACCGGGAAAAAGGCTGAGGCTTCATCCGGACGATTATTTCGCCTTTGGTATGGACCGAGGCGGTATATGCGAGCGCTGGCTCGGCTCGGTAACGGTTGCGCTTAACGGGCCTAAAACTCTGCCTACCGAGGGCATGAGTTATGTTTTGGCAAACCCGGAAACGGGCGAGAGGTTTCTTTTCGCCGAGGCTGTTGAAACTCTTGGCGAAGAAATTATTGGCGAAGAATTATATAAAAAGTACGGCACATGGCCAACCTTCGCTAAACTTTTTGATTACGAACGTCCGCTGTTTCATCACCTGCACTTAACGGAAGAAAAGGCTAACAAGATTGGCAGGCACGGAAAACCGGAGGCGTATTACTTTCCTGTTCAGTACAACGCTTATCTTGGGCGTTTTCCGGTAACCTATTTCGGGTTTGACCCTTCGGTTACCAGGGAACAGGTTAAAAGCTGCATTGCGCATTATGAAGAATTTGACACGCGCATAACGGAGCTTTCGCGCGCGTATCGAATTACGCTTGGAACCGGTTGGTATACTCCGGCGGGCGTTATTCACGCCCCGGCGTCCGTATTAACTTATGAGCCTCAATGGAACAGCGATGTTAATACCATTATGGAGAATGTAACAATGGGCGAGGTAAACCCGCCTAATCTTTTAACCGATTGCCAGCCGCCGGAAGAAAAAGGCGACGTTGAGGCGCTGTTCGCGCAGCTTGACTGGGAAGAAAGCACCCGTGCCGATTACAAGCAAAAGTATTTCAGAAAACCGGAAATGTTGCCCCAAACTCAGAAAGGTTTAACCGAAAAGTGGGTTGCCTACGCGAACGAATGGATTGCGGCAAAGGAAGTTACGGTTGCGCCGGGAGCGAGTGTTTTGCTTAAAGACGCGGCTTGTTATTGCGCGCTTGTGGTTCAGGGGTACGGAACCTTTGGCGCGTATAACTGCGAAGCGCCGGGTGTGCTTAGGTTTACGGATTTATCCGGGGACGAATTTTTCGTATCGCAAAACGCGGCAGGCAAGGGAATAGCAATTACAAATGAAAGCAAATACGAACCTTTGGTGATTTTGCAGAATTTCGCTAACAACAACCCGGAGGTTCCCAAAGAAGCTTAAAAGCCTTTTAAGGAGAATATTATGAAATACAGAAAGCTTGGAAAAACAAATTTTGAAGTATCGGAGATATCCATTGGCACGTGGCAGTTGGGAGGCGGGTGGGGTGTTGCCTTTAACGAAAAGACAGCCGAAAGCATTCTCGACGCGGCGGCAGCCCAAGGTATAAATTTTGTAGATACCGCAGACGTTTATAACGACGGGCAAAGCGAAATTCAAATAGGAAAGCTGCTGAAAAAACACGGGTTTCGAATTTATGTTGCGTCAAAAGCGGGAAGAGGGCTTAACCCTCATACCGCCGCCGGGTATACTCCGGCAAATGTTCAAGGCTTCATTGAGAACAGCCTTAGGCGGCTAAAGTTAGACTGCTTGGATTTAATACAGCTTCACTGCCCGCCAACCGAGGTTTATTATGAGCCGGAGCTGTTTTTTGCCCTGGAGCGAATGAAAGAGAAGGGGCTGATAAGGCATTACGGAGTTAGCGTTAAAAAGGTTGAGGAAGCTTTAAAGGCTATGGATTACCCGGGTTTGGCAACGGTTCAAATAATTTTTAATATGTTCCGGCAAAGACCGGCCGAAAACTTTTTTAAAAAGGCGGCCGAAAAAAACGTTGGCATAATTGTGCGTTTGCCTTTAGCCAGCGGGCTTTTAACGGGCAATTATAAAATTGATACCGTATTTAACCCGAACGACCACAGGTTTAACAACCGCGAAGGGCAGATTTCCGAAAAAGGCGAAACCTTTTCCGGCGTAAATTACGAACTTGGGTTAAAGGCTGTAGATGAGCTTAAGGCTCTGTTTCCAAAACGCGGCCTTGCCGAAGCGGCGCTGAAATTTATTCTTATGCATAACGAAGTTAGCTGTGTTATTCCGGGCGCCAGCCGGGCAAGCCAAATTGAAAGCAATGCCAAGGTATCGGACGCGGCGGAGCTTAGCGAGGCTGAAATGAAGGCTGTTCGGGATATATATGACAAGTATATTCGTAACCCCGTACATTATTTGTGGTAAAAGCGAGGAGGAACGAAAAAGTGCTTTTAAACCGGATTGAAATGGAAACGGACATAGCTGTTATAGGCGGGGGCGGCGCGGCACTGCGCGCCGCCTATGAAGCTGAAGCGGCGGGCTGCGGCGTTATTGTAATATCCAAGGGAAGAGTTGGCTTTTCGGGCGCTACCGCCATTAGTATTTCGGATTTGGGCGGAATTAATATTGCCGACGGATATCTGTGCAAGGAAGACAGCCCGGAGCGGCATTATAACGATATTGTTAACGCCGGCTTGGGTATGTGCAACAAAAATCTTGCGCGGATTTTAACGGTTGAGGCGTTAAAAGAAAAGGATTTTCTTGAGGGAATAGGCGTGCGCTTTCATAAAGAAAACGGCGAATATCTGATTAATAAACCTTGCTTTTCCGAAACTCCAAGGTGTTACACAATTTACGGGCACGGCAAAAGTATTGTAAAAGCGCTTAAAGGGCGGATAGATAAGGGCAGACAGGTTAAATTTTTGGATAACTGCGTTGTAACAAATATTATTACGCAGCGCGGAGTATGTTGCGGGGTTGTTGCCTTTAGCGATGGCTTGAAATCGATTGTTGTGGTTAAATCGAAGGCGGTAATTCTTACCGCAGGCGGCGGCGGGCAGCTTTTCAGGCTTTGTATGAATCCGCAGGATGTTACCGGCGACGGTAACGCCTTGGCGTTTCGCGCGGGCGCAAAGCTTGCCAACTTAGAGTTTATTCAATTTGGGCTGGGTACGGTGTATCCTAAACTGCTGTCTGTAAGCTACTGGATGGTTTTGATGGGGCCGAGGTTCCTAAACGGCAAAAATGAGGAGTTCCTATCCAAATACATTCCGGAGGGTTTAACGGTTGATTCGGTTACAGCCGAAAAAACCCACTATCCGTTTAGCTCAAGAGATAACGCGCGGTTTATAGAAACGGCCATACACAATGAAATAATTAAAGGTAACGCTGCGGCTAACGGCGGAGTATTGCTGGATTTAACGCATCTTAGCGCAAAAGACGAAAGAAAGTTAATTGAACCTTTGCGCAAGGTTTGGCAGGTTACGAAAGAGTGGTTTGAATCGAAGGGCGTTGACGTTACAAAAAAGCCGCTTACCGTTGCCGATTATTGCCACGCGTTTAACGGCGGAGTTGTTATTAACGAACGCGCGGAAACGAGCGTTGAAGGCTTGTACGCGGCGGGAGAAAACGCGGCCGGCCCTCACGGCGCGGATAGGCTGGGCGGCAATATGCTGCTTACATGCCAGGTTTTTGGAAAAATTGCCGGAGTAAATGCCGCGCAATACGCAAAAAACACCGCGCTTAACGAGAACAGGACTTTTGTGCGAAATGAAACGGATCGTCTTTGCTCCCTTTTAGACGGAACAAACCCGGACGCGGACGAGAAAATAGAGGGCTTAACTCAAACTCTTAAAAACAGCAACTGGGAGCGTTTGGGAGTTGCGAGAAATGAGGCGGGCATCGGTAAAGCTTTGGAGGTTATAACCGAGGCGCAAGAAACCGTTAAGGAAATAAAGGTATCGAACACGCGCAGCTTAAAACGCCTGCTGGAACTTTCAAACATGCTTACGGTAAGCAAAATGATTGCTACAGCGGCGAATATGCGAAAAGAAAGCAGGGGTTCCCATAACCGTGAGGATTACCCTCAAATTAATGACGAGTGGGAAAAAAATATAATTATAAAAAAGGTAAACGGCAATCCGGAATTTAGCAAGGGATACATATAACATAGGATTAGTATTCATTGGCAGGGAGTGTGTAAAATGAATAAAAAGATAATAAACGCGGTTGATGATGTAATTCCTCAGATGACGGAAGGTTTTATAGCCGCCAATTCGCGCCATTACGAAAAGGTTCCGGGAGTAAACGGCGTTGCGTATAAAAAGCGCCGAACGGGAAAGACAGCGCTTGTGGTGGGCGGCGGAAGCGGCCATGAGCCTATGTTTGCGGGTTTTGTGGGAAAAGGGCTTGCCGACGCGGCGGCTTGCGGTAATATTTTTGCCTCTCCGGACCCAGGAACTGTTGCGGAAACGGCGAAGTTTGTTCAAAACGGGAAGGGCGTTTTGTTTGTTTACGGCAACTACGCCGGGGATAACCTCAATTTTGATATGGCTGAGGAAATTCTGCAAGAGGAAGGTATTGAAACCGCGCATGTGCGTGTTAGGGACGACTGCGCCTCCGCGCCGCCCGAACGCACCGAGGATAGGCGCGGCATAGCGGGTGATGTGTTTGTTATTAAAACAGCGGGGGCGGCGTGCGACAAGGGGCTTTCGCTTGCGGAGGTTAAACGGATTGCCGAAAAAACCTGCCTAAACCTGCGCAGTATCGGTGTTGGGCTATCGCCAGGGCAAATTCCCGGCGCGGAAAAACCCACATTTACGCTGGGCGATAACGAAATGGAATACGGCTTGGGTTTGCACGGCGAACCGGGCGTAAAGCGCACGGTAATGCGCCCGGCGGATGAACTTGCGTTCGTTATGGTAAGCGCCATTACGGAGGATATGCCGCTTTATAGCGGGGATGAGGTATGCGTTCTTATAAACGGGCTTGGCTGCACAACCATTATGGAGATGAGTATTGTTTACCGGAAGGTAGCACAGCTTCTTGGCGAAAAAGGCGTAGCTATACACGACGCGGATATAAACAGCTATTGCACATGTATGGAGATGGGCGGGTTTTCCATAAGTATATTAAAACTGGACAGCGAACTTAAGCTTTACTACGATACGGCATGTTTCAGTCCGTATTATGCGAAAGAGGGCAGGTGAGAACGTGAAAGAATTTCTTACGGAAGATAAAGTGCGCGAGATGATTGTATATATTGCTGATAAAATCATTGAAAACAAGGCGCAGCTTTCGGATATAGACAGCCAAATTGGGGACGGCGACCACGGATTTGGTATGGCGGGCGGTATGCGCAGAGCCAAGGAAAAGGTTTTGGTGCTTGAAAACTGCGGCAACGCCTATAAGCTTTTTGAGGCGGCGGGTAAGGCCATGCTAATGAGCATGGGCGGAGCGTCGGGCGTTATTTTTGGAAGCCTGTATTTTTCCGGCGGCAAGGAAATGGCTCCAAGCGATAGGATTGACGCTGCCGGGCTGGCTAACATGTTTAACATTAGCCTTTTGGCAATTAAGGAGCGCGGCAAAGCCCAAGTGGGTGATAAAACAATGGTGGACGCGCTTGAACCTGCCGTTGTTGCTATGGAGGAGAACAGGGAGAAGGGGCTTTTAACCATGTTGCTTGCGGCGGAAGAAGCGGCGCGGCAGGGAATGGAAGCAACCAAAGGAATGACCGCGAAATTCGGGCGTGCCAAGAACCTGTTTGAGCGTGCGGTTGGGCATCAGGATGCGGGAGCTGTGTCCGTTTATATAATTTTCCGGTCGATGCGTGAATTTGTTGAAAACGCGCGGTAAGGAGGAAGCCGAAGTATGAGGACAATTGTAATTGGATGCGACAACGCGGCGGTTAGGCTGAAAAAAATTATGATGGATTTTATGCTTGAAAAAGGATATACGGTTGAAAATGTCGGCTGCGATTCGGATGAGGATAGTACGTTTTATCCGTACATTGCGCAAAAGGCATGTGAGAGAATTATTGAAAGCAATTATGAAAAACGCGGCGTGCTTATTTGCGGTACCGGTTTGGGTATGGCTATGGCCGCCAACAAGTTTAAAGGAATCCGTGCTGGTGTATGCCATGATATTTTTTCCGCCGAGCGCCTTCAACTGAGTAATGACGGCAATATTTTATGCTTTGGGGAACGGGTAATAGGGGCGGAGCTTGCCAAAAGAATATTGGAGTGCTGGCTTAAGCTGGATTTTGTTGACGGCCCTTCAACCCCAAAGGTTGATGCCATCAAAGAACTTGAGGCCGCTAATTTGAAATAACAGAGGGATAAAAGTGAGCCAAAAATACATATACCTTGGCACAAATACTAAAATGTACAAAACTATCGGCGATACAATGAGTTATCTGCAAAGGCTTCATGAATTAACAGCCGACTTGGCAAATTCGCCGCTTCGGCTGTTTGTTATTCCGTCCTATACCTCATTGGATAGGGCTGGTATTTACCTTAAGGGTTCGCACATTCTTTTGGGCGCTCAAAATATGTGCTGGGAAAAGGAAGGGCAGTTTACCGGAGAAATATCGCCCGTAATGCTAAAGGAAACAGGAGTTTCGGTTGTGGAAATTGGGCACAGCGAGCGGCGGCACATATTCGCCGAAACCGACGAACAGGAAGAGAAGAAGGTAAAAGCGGCAATCGCCTGCGGTTTTACGGCGCTTTTATGCATAGGCGAAACCAAGCGGGAAAAAGAATACGGTATAAGCGACGAAATATTGTCCGTTCAGTTAAAAAAGGCGCTGTATGGGTTAAAACCGGAAGATGCGCGTAAAGTTCAGGTAGCTTACGAACCGGTGTGGGCTATAGGCGTAAACGGGGTTCCCGCCGCTGCGGATTATGTTCTTATGCGGCACAGGGCAATTCGGAGCGTGCTTTGCGCTTTGTTTGGAAATAAGGCCGGAAACGGTGTGCCCCTGCTTTATGGCGGCAGTGTTAATAAAGATAACGCCGTTGAACTGACAAAACTTCCGGATGTGGACGGGTTGTTTATAGGCAGGAGCGCTTGGGATGCCGAAGCGTTTAATAACATTATCCGGCAGGTTATGATTTAATTCTCTTCCTTACCAAAGCGTCTTCTTATTTCAAAAATTTTTGTATCAAATTTAAATAAAACGCACCGTGTATTTCCGGAAAATATAGAACTAATGCATATTTTACGCCTGTTTTTCAGAGCGTCCTAAAAATATTGCACAAGAAAAACACCAACGCAACCAAGCAAATGCAAAAATCAGCAATCAGAGAAATTTTCATTTTCACTATCATGGATTAATATGTAACCGTAAGCGGTACATAAAGCCAAATCCCGTTACGTAAGTTCTCCCCCCTTTCTGAGGTAATGGCAGATATTGGCTTTATGAAATCGCACGACAAATAGGCATAATTTCTTTTTTTAGAGGAAAAGTAATTATGTTAAGCGGCCTTGAATTACAAGGTCAGCGCAAAATTATTCCGGAGGGATGAAAATGAAAAAAATTATCAGCTTAGTTCTTGCGGCTGTTTTGGTCGCAGCAATGGTTGCGGGATGTACAAAACCGGAACCTACCACCAACACAACTCCCGCTCCTACAACCACAACCCCGGCACCGGCTACCGAAACACCGGCTCCTGCCGCTGAAGCTCCGGCTGCCGAAACACCGGCTCCCGAAACAACCGAACCCGCTCCGGCGGCAAAACCGGTTGAACTTACCGTTGTAACATCGTACGGCGGCGACGACGGCAACCGTGTTAACTATGAAAACGCGTTTAAAGCATACGAAGCGGAAACAGGCAACACAGTTCTGGACGCTTCCGGAACATCCAACGAAGAGTGGAAAGCCCGTATAATGGCGGACTTCGAAACCGGCGCAGAGCCGGACGTATTGTTCTTCTTCGTAGGCGTTGACGCCAACAAACTTATTGAAGGCGGCAAAGTTGTATCCGTTGAAGAAATCCGCGCGAAATATCCGGATTACGCTTCGAACATGAAAGACGAAACACTTCCGAAATCCCCTGCGGACGGCAAACAGTACGCAATTCCGGTTAACGGATACTGGGAAGGTTTATTCGTAAACAAAAAAGTATTGGCGGCAGCGGGCGTAGAAATTCCCGGCCCCAACACAACATGGGATCAATTTATGGCTGATTGCCAGAAAATAGCCGACGCCGGTTATATTCCGATTGCGGCTTCCCTTAACGAAGTACCTCACTACTGGTTCGAGTTCACAGCGTTTAACCACGGCAACGTAGCAATGCACAGAAACGTTCCCGCCTCTTCCGCGGACGCTAACGGCGCTGCTTGGGCGGCAGGCTTAAACGATATTAAAACTATGTACGAGAAGGGTTTCTTCCCTCCTAACACAAACACAGCAACAGACCCTGAAACAAACGTTTTAATGACAGACGACAGCGCTGCGTTTATGATTGACGGCTCCTGGAAAATGGGCTGGTTTGAAGAAAACGCGGAAGATATTTCGAACTTCACCGTAACTTATGTACCGGGTATGGGCGAGCGCAAATCCACCGATATTATCGGCGGGCTTTCCTCCGGATACTACATTACCCGCAAAGCTTGGGATAACCCGGAGAAGCAGGCGGCAGCGGTAGCGTTCGTTCAAGCTATGACAAAAGATGAAGTTGTTAACTCCTTTGGAGCAACAGCAATTACAGCACTTAAGAACGGCACAACAGCACCGGCGGACGCGTCCAGCCTTGTGCAAGATGCTTTAGTTATGACAAAGGGAGCTTCGGGAGTTGCCGAGGCTGCACAGGACGGCTTAAACCCCAGCGCGCGCGCTGATTTATTCGGCAACGTAAGCAACATCGTTACCGGAGGAATGACGGCGGAAGCGGCAATAGACCAAGCGCTTGCGGTTACCGAGTAATAAAGTTCTATCCGGGGGGCTGACTGAAAAATGTCAGCCCCCTTTTTTAAACAATTTAAGTTTACGGAGGTGTGAGTTTTATGGATTCAATGTTATTTAGAAAAAAGAAGCCGTTGTTTCTGTTTTTTACCCCGGCTTTGATATTTATGTCGGTATTCCTTTATTATCCCTTTATTTTTAATGTGATTAACTCCGTAATGTCTATATCCGGGTTAGGGTCCGCGGCGACAGGGATTAACGATCCCTGGTATGTCAATTACGTAAACCTTTTTACTGACAAAATTATGCTGACTGCACTTAAAAATACATTTATAACAATGGGCGCAACCGTGGTTTTTCAGCTTGGAATAGCTCTTGTTCTCGCTTTATTGGTGGATGGTATTCCTAAAGGCGCACAGGTTTTCAGAACCGTTTATTTTTTCCCAATCGTAATTTCCGCCACAGCGTTAGGGCTTTTGTTTAACCTTATATTTCTTTACGACGGCGGTATGATAAACAATATGCTTAAGAGCTTCGGAATGCAGGAGCTTATTGACTGGAAAGGCGAAAGCCTTTATATGGTTACGATGCTAACGCCGGTTATGTGGCAGTATGTTGGGTTTTATTTTGTAATAATTGTAACCGGGCTTAACAATATATCTTCCGATATTTATGAAGCGGCGGCAATAGACGGCGCAAGCGGATTTAAGAGAATTCGTTACATCTCCTTGCCTCTTATATACAATGTTTTGTGCACATGCCTTATACTTGCCATAACAGGCGCTCTTAAAGTTTTCGACCTGCCCTTTGTTATGATGGGAACGGGCGCGCCGCTGGATAAGTCGTGGCTTACGGGAACTTACATGTATCATCAGGCGTTCTCGCGCCAGGATGTTGACTATGCCTCGGCGATAGCGATACTTATAGTTGTTTTGGGCGTAATAATTTCTCAGGCTCTGAACATGCTCTTCAAAGAAAAAGATTATTGAGAGGGGGCGAAAAAATGAATACCGAAAAAAAATCATTAAGATTGGCCGGAGTTTATTTAATATTAACAGTGTGGGCAATAACCACGATCTACCCGTTTTTGTGGGTTATAAACAATTCGTTTAAGCCAACAAGGCTTATCCGAAGGGATTCGTTTTCCTTGGCTCTTGGCGAAAAATTTACGCTTGATAACTACACTACCGCGTTTGAGCGCGTTGATATTGTTGGCGCGTATGTAAACAGCCTGGTTATTTCCGGAACTGTTACCGTTTTGGTTATGCTCTTTGCGGGGTTTGCAGCCTACGGTTTGGCAAGATACAACTTCCGCGGCAGAAGGGTTGCGCATTCTATGGTATTGGCGGCAATGATGTTCCCTGTGTTTTCAACAATTATTCCTGTTTTTAGAATGGAATTCGCTTGGGGCATCGCCAACACATCAAGCGTGCCGCTGTCGCTGCTTTCGGTAATTTTACCGCAGATAGCGGGCAACTTAAGTTTTTCAATAATCATCCTTATGGGGTTTTTGCTGAGTATCCCGGTGGATATGGAAGAAGCCGCTTACTTGGACGGATGCAATGTTTATCAGGTTTACTTTAAAATTATAATACCTATAACCAAATCGGCGTTTGCAACCGTTGCGATATTTACATTCCTGTGGTCTTACAACGATTTATTTACTCAAATGTACTTTTTAAGATATAAGAATACTTTTACGGTAACAAGGCTTTTAAATGAAATAAATTCGCAGGCGGGCGTAAATTACGGGCTTATGGCGGCGGCGGTTGTGCTTGTTATAGTACCGGTTTTACTTGTGTATATTTTCCTTCAAAAGAATATTATAAAAGGTTTGACAGCGGGCGCGATAAAAGGTTAAATATAACTTGGTGATGTTATGTACAAAGTTATGATTATCGACGACGAAACAATTATAGTAAAGGGCCTAACCAAGGTTATCCCCTGGCAGGATTACGGTTGCGAGGTTGTTGCAACCGCGTATAACGCGCAGGACGGCGCAAAAACAATACGCGAAATTTCACCGGACATTTTATTTACAGATATCCGTATGCCCGGAGGCGACGGGTTAACGATGCTTGCCGGGCTGATAACGGAATTTCCCAACATGCAAATTACCGTTCTTACCGGCCATAGGGATTTTAACTACGCGCAGGAGGCTATCCGCCTTGGTGTTACGCGCTTTTTACTAAAGCCGTCCAAAATGGATGAGCTTACCGAAGCTCTTACAACAATGACGGCGAAATTAAAAAACCTAAAGCAATCTTCCCCTTTGCAAACAAACGGGGAAGGGGAGCAGCCGGCGGCGGAAAAACCGTCCGCCGAGCAAAGCTCGCAGGGAGAATCCAGCAGTTTTATTGTACGTAAGGCGGTGGCGTTTATAGAGGAGCACCACGCCGAAAAAATTTCACTTTCGGATGTTGCGGACGCGTGTTATGTAAGCCAGTGGCATTTAAGCAAGCTGCTGGGCAAATTTACAGGCCAGAGTTTTTACGATATTTTAAACACCGCACGCATAACGCACACCAAAGAATTAATGACCGACCCTTCTTTAAATTTAAGCGAAATTGCGGATATCGTTGGTTTTTCCGATACGCCGCATTTTTCGCGCGTCTTTAAAAAAATTGAAGGTATTTCGGCAAATACGTATCGAAACTCGAAGATGAAATGAGGTAAAACTAATGAAAGCAATTGTTCTCGCCGCCGGTAAGGGCAGGCGTTTTGCAAGCGAATCGGAGAGTTCGCCGAAGGTTATGCGTAATTTGGGCGGCATCCCCATGATAGAGCGGGTTATGCACGCACTTAGCTTCATCCCGAAAAAGGATACCGTGATTGTTGTAGGTTACGGAAAAGACGCGGTAAAAGCCCGCTTGGGCAGCGAATATAACTATGTGCTTCAAGAACCGCAGCTTGGAACGGGGCACGCGGTTATGTGCGCCGAGGATTTTGCGCAGGGCGAGGGCGACGTTCTTGTTTGTTACGCGGATATGCCCCTGCTTTCGCGCCAAACGTTCGAAGGTATTATTGAGGCGCACAAAAAAAGCGGGGCGGATTGCACCGCGCTAACCGCGATTGCGCCGAATTCGGATTTGCATTACGGGCGTATAGTACGCGAAGGCGGACGCTTTACGGAAATTATTGAATACAGGGACGCTAACGAGGAACAGAAGAAAATAAACGAATTAAACGTTGGCGTTTATGTGTTTAAAACCGAGGTGCTCTTTTACGCAATCAAAAAACTTGGCTTAAATAATTACAAAAAGGAATATCTTTTAACGGACGTGCCCAACCTTTTGCTGAAACAGGGCAGTAAGCTTGAAACATACACCACTTACAATTCAAACGAAATCTACGGAGTTAACACCGAAGAGGATTTGGCGCTGTGCGGGGAAATATATACCCATATAGCGGAATCCGCGCGGCTTAAACGCCAAACGCGCTGGTTTGGCACGGGCGGCTGGCGCGCTATAATAGGCGACGATTTTACAAAAGCGAACGTAAGAATTCTTTCGCAGGCAATCGCGGACGATATGAAATCGAAGGGTTACAAAGAAATAGTTATAGGGCGTGACCGCCGGTTTTTGTCGGATAAGGCGGCGGCATGGGCGGCGGAGGTTTTTGCCGGCAATAACATAACGGTATATTTTATAACAAAGGAAGCACCAACACCGCTTATAATGTTTACGGTAAAACAATACGGCGCGAAATACGGCTTGGCGGTAACGGCAAGCCATAACCCAGCGGATTATAACGGAATAAAGGTTTTCACCGAAGGCGGGCGCGACGCGGCAATAGAGGTAACGGATATCTTCGAGGGAATAATATCGCAGGGAGTAACCCCGGCGTCGGTGGATTTCAGCGAGGGTATGCAAAGCGGCAAAATTCACGTAATAGACCCGGTAAACGATTATATAGATTCCATAATAGCCATGTCCGATATGGACGCGATACGCGCCAACAGCAAGCGTATCCTTATTGACCCTATGTTCGGCGTATCTAAAACCACGCTGCAAACAATCCTTATGACGGCACGCTGCGATATAGACATTATTAACGACCGGCGCGACACCCTGTTTGGCGGGCGGCTTCCGTCCCCATCCGCCGCGACACTTGCGAAACTGCGCGACATGGTTGCGGAACAAGGGTACGACTTGGGAATCGCAACCGACGGCGACGCGGACAGAATTGGTATTATAGATTCCGAAGGGCGTTTTGTACACCCCAACGAAATATTGATGCTGCTGTATTATTACCTGCTTAAACACAAGGGCTGGCGCGGGGACTGCGTGCGTAACATAGCAACAACGCATGTGCTGGATAAGATAGCCGAGGATTTTACGTTAAAATGCCATGAGGTCCCGGTTGGTTTTAAAAATATCTCGTCTAAAATGGAAGAGACGGACGCGTTAATTGGCGGGGAATCGTCCGGCGGGTTAACCATACGCGGGCACATAAAAGGTAAGGACGGCATTTTCGCCTCCACGCTGATTGTTGAAATGCTGTGCCGCACGAAAAAAACAATTTCCGAACTGCTTAAAGAAATACAAGAGCGTTACGGCAAAACCTATATGGCGGAATTCGACGCGAGTTTTTCCGAAGCCAAAAAGAGCGAGCTTAAAAAATTGCTTTTCGAGGACAAAAAACTTCCGGATTTGGGCTTTGAAACAGAAAAAGTAAGCTACGCCGACGGCTGTAAGATGTATTTTAAAAATGGCGGTTGGATAATAATGCGTTTTTCCGGCACCGAGCCGTTGCTTAGAATTTTCTGCGAAATGGAAGATATGAATACCGCCGAAGAGTGCATTTTAAAAACAAGAAAATTTTTGGGGATATAGTTTTTTTCTTGAAAATTTATAAGGGCTTGTTTATAATATCCCAAAAGGGGTTGATTTTATGAGCTTTGAAGAAAAAGTGCTTTCTATGTTAGAAGCAATGAACTCCAAGTTTGACGCTAAGTTTGATGCCATTGATAAACGTTTTGACGCGATGGATGAGAGGTTTGACCGGGTTGAAGCGCGGCTTGGCCGTGTTGAAAACAGGCTTGATACGATGGACAAACGGCTTGACGCGATTGAAGCAAGGTTGGACGAGGTTGAAAACAGGCTTGTCGAGGTTGAAGCGCGGCTTGACCGGGTTGAATCAAAATTGGAAGATGTTGATAAGCGGCTTGATTTGATGGACAAAAAATTCGTCTTGATGGACAAGAGGTTTGAAACGGTTAACGCAAAACTTACGGAAATTGATATGTATTATAAGGTTACAGAGGTAAGTCTTGATGATATTGAGGCACAACTCAAAGTTCTTTCTTCAAGTTCGTTTAACGTTGAAAAAACTCAAATTGACCTTAAGCTTGAGTTTATTAACGTTAAAGAAGAGGTATTGGTTAACCGGGTTTTACTTGAAGATTGTAATAGCAAAATAAGGGTTGTTGCGGAGGGTCATGATTTTAACAGGGCCAGACTTGAAAAACTGGAAGACAATGCTGTTTTCAAAAAGGATGTAGAGGTTTTAAAGCTTATAGTAGCCCAACATTCGGAAGATATAAACAGGCTAAGGCCTGCTATAATCGCCTAAGGCGAGCTGTAAGCCAAAGCTTAAAACACATATGCCGAAAAGAGCGGCAATCCGAAGTATTTCTGCCGTTTGACGCTATGGCTTAGGTAAATATTTTCGCTTTTTGGTATCCCCACCGGTGAATTTAATGTTCACCGGTTTTTTTTCGGTACGCGAGGTGGCGGCTGGCATTTGCCGGACAGGCTTCGGTGCAAATGCTGCGGTGTGAAAAATAACAAAGCGCTCTTTACAAGCACAACTAAATAACCTATGATATCAGTAGTACGGCAGTACATTAAAAGCAAACCGCTTGGCAATTTAAGGAGGCATATTTTATGCGTGTTTTACTGATTTGCGATGATTTCTATCATCCGGGAGACGTTCCGGCAAACGGAATTATTCCGCTGAAAAGCAAGGGTTTTGAATTCGACATTATTTATGACGCAAACGAATTTAGCCCGGAAATGCTCAAGAACTACCCTGTTGTTTTGCTCAGTAAGTGCGACGAAGTTTCCCAAACGGACAAATCGAGCTGGAAAACTCAGGCCGTTCAGCAGGCGTTTGTTAATTACGTTGAAAACGGCGGCGGGCTTTTGGCTGTTCATACGGCAATTGTGGCGGGCGAAAACACGCAAATTTTAGATTCGCTTATTGGCTGCAAATTTGCGTATCACCCAAACGCTTGCCCGGTAACAGTTCAGCCGGTAAAGCCGCACCCAATAAACGCCGGAGTTAACCGGTTTTGCGAAACAGATGAGCATTACAGGGTTGAAGTTTTAAATGTCAATATTGACATTTTGCTTGCCTCGTATTCGCCGCCGCAAGGCGACAGCGAAAAATACGAGGCCGACCCGTACAACAACTCGCCCGCATGGGTTGGCTTGGCGGGTTATGTGCGAAAGCAGGGAAACGGAAGGGTTTGCGTTCTTACTCCGGGGCATAATTTGGAAGTGTGGCTGAACGAAAATTTTCAGCGTTTGCTTGAAAACTCGCTTAATTGGTGCGCGGGAAAAATTTAAATATTTATTTGGAATATTCATATTGATTTTTGGAACAATACAGTATAAACTACGTCTACTATATCATAAGCGATTGTACAAATTAATTTTTTAAAATTAAACGGTGCGCAACGCTTAAATAAAATCCGGAAAGGATATGATTTTCAATGAAGAAGTTAGTAACACTTATGCTTTTATCGGTGCTCGTACTTTCAAGCTTTGCAACAGTTGCATCGGCATCTTCCGCAGGGCTAACCCAAATGACTGGAACAATCGTAAGCGAAACAGAAAACACGATAGAGGTTAAACCCTCAAATTCTGACGGCGGCAGCGTTATTTTAAACGTGGATACCTCAACTTACGTTGTGGATTGCGTTACGGGAATTGCAACCCCGTTAAAAGACAGAACTAATGACAAGGTTTCCGTTTACTACGGGCCGGTTATGACATTTAGTTTTCCGCCGAAATCAAATGCCGTTACAATTATAGTTAACGTGCCGGATGACGCAATTCCCCCCCGTTACGCGGTTGCAGAGGCAATTGATAAAGCGGACGACGAGGTTAGAGTTACCGTGGACGGCGGTTCGCTTATTGTGAAAATTAAAAGGGACAACCCCATTTCGCCGTACCTTACGCGAAATATCGTAACAATTGACAATATTGAGGTAGGTTCGAAGCTTCTTATGTGGTACGGCTTTGTTGCCGAAAGCTTCCCCGCCCAGGCAACTTCCGAGAAAACCGTAATTTTAGGACGCGGCGAAGGCGCGGCGCAAGGCGAAGCTTCCGAAGAAGCCCAGCAAATTGTAGATGAGATAAAGGAACTGGTTAAGCGTTTAAAGGAAATTTTAAATGCAAACTAAAAGAGCATTAAAAAGCGTTTCGCAAAGGAATTTGCGAAACGCTTTTTTTAAGTGCAAGATTTTAAAATTTTAAACTTAAAATCGGTTTGAAATTTTACGGCTTAGGCGCGTGTACGCTGCAATATATACTTACCTCGCCGTTTTCAAAATAACCTATAGAGTATATACCGCCGTCTGGGCATTGAGGTTTCGCGCCTTGTATAAATTTCTGATTAAATTCGCTGCTGTCAACGTCCAAATCCAGCATGTCATTGGTAAGTGTTTTGCCATTAACCTTAAGATCTGCTTCGTAAAGCGAAACTGTTGAAAGCAAGCTTCTTCTGTTATATTCGCAGGTTCTTTCGGCGGCCGTTTCGGAAAAACTACCTATGCGCATAACTACCAAAAACATTAGTATTCCGAGAATAAGAATTGTTACTACCAATTCAACAAGCGTAAAACCTTTAGTATTGCACAGTTTTTTCATAAAATCGCTCTCCTAAGCATTTAACCGGCAGCAAATGTGTTACACCTATTATATCACTCCATTTGGTAATTAATCAAGATAGTCTTTAAGCTTTTTACTTCTGCTCGGATGGCGCAGTTTTCGCAAAGCTTTTGCCTCAATTTGGCGAATTCGCTCGCGCGTAACTTTAAACACCTTGCCAACTTCCTCCAATGTGCGAGCCCGTCCGTCGTCCAAACCGAAGCGAAGCCTCAACACCTTTTCTTCCCTATCGGTTAACGATTCCAAAACCTCCATAAGCTGTTCCTTTAACAATGTAAACGCCGCCGCTTCCGCCGGAGCAAGAACGTCCTCATCGGGAATAAAATCCCCCAAGTGGCTGTCCTCCTCTTCGCCAATAGGCGTTTCAAGCGATACCGGCTCCTGGGCGATTTTTGTTATTTCACGCACCTTTTCCACCGGCATTTGCATTTCCTTCGCAAGTTCGTCCGCCGTTGGCGAACGCCCGTATTGTTGCAAAAGCTGACGCTCAACGCGTATTAATTTATTAATGGTTTCCACCATATGCACCGGTATACGTATAGTTCGCGCCTGGTCAGCAATAGCGCGCGTAATTGCCTGGCGAATCCACCAGGTGGCGTATGTGCTGAACTTAAAACCTTTGCGGAAGTCGAACTTTTCAACAGCCTTAATAAGCCCCAAATTGCCTTCCTGTATTAAATCCAGAAAAAGCATTCCGCGCCCCACATACCGCTTGGCAATACTTACAACCAACCGCAGGTTAGCCTCGGCAAGGCGCATCTTGGCTTCCTGATCCCCTGCCTCCATTTTTTTTGCGAGCTCAATTTCCTCGTCCGCGTTCAGAAGGGGTACTTTGCCTATTTCTTTCAGGTACATGCGCACATGGTCGTCTATTGAAATGTTGTTTTCGGAAAACGAAAGGTCTATCTCTTTTTCGGTTTCCTCAATTTCAACCTCCGCCGAACCCAGAACGTCCACACCCTGAGATTCTAAGTATTCATATATTTTGTCTATAGCGTCGGGATCCAACTCCGCGTCACCGAAAAATTCGGTAATCTCTTTGTATTCCAAAACGCCTTTCTTGCTCTTTCCGATAGCCGCAAGTTCCTTCAACCGGTTAACAAGCACAATTTCATCGATTGTTTTCAACTTGACCCTTCCCTTCATACGTTGTATTCTTAACAATCTGTCACTTTAATATTCAATTTACTTAAGTTTCTTTTGTTTTCGAGTATTGCGTTAAGCTCCGATAAATCATTGTTTGAGCACGCTTCGCTTGACTTATGGTCGTAATACGATTCTAAAACCTTGCGCACAAGCTGAAGCAAACTGCGTTCTCCGTTCACTTCTTGCGCTGTTTCCGGATTTTTAGGGGAAAAAACATCTGCCGCTTCCTTTTGCTTTTCATATGTATCAAAAAAGTTCAAAACCTCCGCGGGCGTAAAAGACGCGCCGCTTCTGTGCCGTTCGGTTATTCGCGTAAACATTTCCCCAAGCGTGGCTTCCACAAAATGAGAAGGCTTCAGCACCTCGTCAATTGCGTAAGCTATGCCTTTATTGCTTGCGGCAAGCCGTAATAAACTCCTTCTTGCCTCCCTTGCACCCGCCTCGGCTTGGTCTTTTTCCGCTTCCGTTTTCAGCCTTACCGGCAAACGTACATTTTGCTCAACATTCTGCGCCGAATTAACCTCGGTAATTATCGCCTCCTCCGGTATACCGGATATTTTGGATACTTCCTTTGCGTAAGCGCTCTTTTCAATGGCGCTTGGCAGTTCCGCCAACAGTTTAGTAACCTCTGATGTAAAACTCACCCTCTCCTCGGTTTTGGAAAGGTTGTACTTATTTTTTACCGCGTTTATCCGAAATGCCACACTTCCAAGCGCTTTATCTATTGCGGTTTGAAATGCCTCTTTTCCGTATGTTAAAATGAACTCGTCCGGGTCCTTTGCGCCGGAAAGGGTTAGAACCTTGCAAGAAATTCCGCTGTACTCAAGTTCGGGTATTGCCCTAAGCGCGGCGGTTACTCCCGCCGTATCGCTGTCGAAAACGAGTACCGCCTTGGGCGCGTAGCGCTTTAACAGCTTTGCGTGCTCCTTGTTAAACGCGGTTCCAAGCGAGGCTACCGTGTTGGCAAAACCCGCTTGGTTTAGCGCAATAACATCCATATACCCTTCCACAAGAATAACTTCGCGCGCTTTGGATTTTCGTGCGTAGTTTATGCCGTAAAGATTTTTGCTTTTTTCAAACACCGGAGTTTCCGGTGAATTTAGATATTTTGGGCTGCCGCCATCAAGTATTCTGCCACCGAAACCGGTAATTTCCCCAAAGGCTGAAAATATCGGAAACATCAGCCTGTTTCTGAATTTGTCGTGAGGGCCTTTTTCATAAAGTATCAGCCCGGACTGATTTAAAATGTCGTCTCCATAACCTTCGCTTTTAAGGAATTTGTATAGCGAATCCCACTTATCCGGGGAAGCTCCAAGCCCAAAGCGTTTACGCGCACTTTGGGAAACGCAGCGTTTATCCAAATAATTAGACGCGGTTTTACCTTCGCCGGAATTAAGGCAGTCGTAAAAAAAACGCGCGGCCAATTTATTTACCGCAAAAAGTTTTTCCCGTACAGCCTTATTTTTCGCGGCGTTTGGTTCAAACTTTCCCTCCGGCAGCGTGTAATTAGCCCTGTCCGCAAGGAAACGCACGGCTTCCGGAAACGCTAAGTTTTCCGTTTTCATAATGAACCCGAAAACATTTCCCGCCTCTCCGCAGCCAAAGCATTTAAAAAGCTGCTTGTCCGCACTAACGGAAAACGAGGGTGTTTTTTCGCGGTGAAACGGGCACAGCCCGGTATAGGATGAGCCGCTTTGCTTTAAATTAACGTAGCCGCTAATAACATCCACAATGTCGCTTCGGGCTAAAACTTCGTCGAGAACATCCTGCTGAAAAAACATATTATCACCTGTTTTATTAATTCGACACAATATTTATAATTCCTTCTTTGACATTAACGAAATATTTTCAAGCTGCGCGTAAGGGGCGGGATAAAAAAGAAAATCGCCGTACAAGCTTAAGATTTGTACGGCGATTTTTTAATTTTTTAAATTGAGGTTAAAATTCCTCAATTTCCCGTATCAGCGCGTTTAAAAGCTCCGCCTCCGGCAAGGTTTTAATAACCTTACCCTTTTTAAAAAGCGCTCCGCTTCCTTTGCCCGCCGCTATGCCTATATCAGCGTCTCTTGCCTCGCCGGGGCCGTTAACCACACAGCCCATTACGGCAACTTTAATATTTTTCTTAACTTTTAAGCAGTACTCCTCCGCTTTTACGGCAAGCGTAATTAAATCTATTTCCGTTCTGCCGCATGTGGGGCAGGATACAAAATTTACTCCGTCGTTTAGTTTCTCCGCCGCTTTTAGTATTTCTGCGGCGCAGCGCACTTCCTCTGCGGGGGTTCCCGTAAGTGAAACACGTATTGTATCGCCTATGCCGCGCAATAAAAGAGCGCCTATGCCAACCGCAGATTTTATTTTGCCGCCGTTTACGGTTCCAGCTTCGGTAACACCCACATGCAAAGGATAGCTGCACGCTTCGGCAAGCTTTACATAAGCTTCGTATGTAAGCGGCACGCCGGATGTTTTAACGCTTATAACGGTATCGTAAAAATTATTTTCCTCTAAAACAGCTATATGGCGAAGTGCGCTTTCTACCAAAGCGTCGGCTGTAGCCGCGCCGTACTTTTCAAGCAAATCCTTTTCAAGCGACCCGCCGTTAACCCCAACGCGAATGGGCACGCCGTATTCCTTAGCCGTATTTAAAACATTTTTTACCCTGCCGCTATCCCCAATATTGCCGGGGTTTATACGAAGTTTGTCCGCTCCGGCTTTTATGGATTCTATCGCCAAGGTGTAATCAAAATGGACATCCGCAACAAGCGGAATTTTAATTCCTTTTTTAATTTCCGCAATGGCGTGCGCCGCTTCCGGGTACTTTACCGCTACGCGCGCGATATCGCAGCCGGCGTTTTCAAGCTCGTTAATTTGGTTAACGGTGGCTTTAATATCGCGCGTATCGGTATTTGTCATGGATTGTATGGCTATGGGGCTTCCCCCGCCTATCGTTACATTGCCTATATTAACTTTTCTTGTGGTATACATTAAAACTCCTTACTGCGCGGAATCCGTATCCGCCGGCGGCGCAACCGTGATGGGTAAATCCCGGCTTTCGCCTCTCACACCGCCCGCGTTATACGTTGATACGGTTACATTCATTGTGGATGACGCCGCGTTAACATTAATTACCCAGTTCTTAAACGAGCCGCTTACAGTTCCCGCCGCCACGTTTATTGTTTGGTTGTTATAAACCGCGGTGACACTTGAAACGCCAAGCCCTGTTGAAACGCTTATCTGCACTGCGGTTCCCGCCGCAACCTGCCCGGAAGGGCCGGACGAGAGCGAATAAATTGCCAAATCCGTAGACGAAACTCCCCTTACGTTTACCGAAACCGTAGTGGACGCCGTTACGGCGGTATTTGTTGCCGCTGTTACGGTAATACGCGACACGCCGCTTTGCGCGCCCGGATAATAAATATTTCCGCGCCATGTGCGTTCGCCGCGCACGGTATTGTCGGTATAGCCGGTTGTTTGGAACGGCACTGAAACGCTTCCGTATCCGCTTATTATGTTATAAGAAAGGCTTGTAACATTTGTGCTTGTAACAACAATAATTTCCGCGCTGGCATTTGCGTCAATCTCCGGCGGGGAAGCGTACGCGTCGTAAATAACGGAGCGTCCCTGCGAAATTACATCAAGCGAAAAACTGCGGTTAACGGTATTGCCGTTAACGTCGGACGCGTATGCGGTAAGGTTTTGATAGCCGTTTACATCCGCAATATACGTTATCTTCCATGTGCGTTTAGTTCCGGAATCCGTGTAGCCGGAAACCGATTCCGCGAAATTGCCGCGCAGCGTGCTGTTAAGCCATACCTTTGTTGCCGCGGTGGATGTAACAATTGTTACCGAAACTGTTGTTCCCGTCGCCGGGTTTGCTATATCCGTTGTTACCGAATCTATCGCAAGGGCAACTGTGCTAACGGTTAAATCCACCGTTTTATAGGAATTTTCGTTATACGTAAACGACGAACCCGCGTAGACATATACCGTACCGCCTGCCGAAGGTTTAAGGTCTAAACTGAACACATTTTCGGTTCCTTCCGGCCTGAAGCTCTTCGATTCCGCCAAAACCCTGCCCGAAGAATCCTCTACCTTTACCGTGCTTGTTGTTGTGTTCGTTCTTACCGCAAGCGTAATAACATCGCCGGATTGAATTGACGTTTTATTTGCCGTAACGGAATTAACAACCGGAAGCTGTACGGGAGCTGCGGGAGGCGGCGTTACAACCGGAGGCGTATACACAGGCGATGTAAGCCATGTGGAATGTGTTGCCGCATCGTAATTTTGCGAAAAACCCATTGCCGTTGAAAGCATTTTAAGCGGAATAAGGGTTCTTGAATTTATAATAACGGGCGGCGTACCGGTGGGCGAGGCGGTAAATGTGCCGTTTACATAAATCCCGCTCTGCCTTGTATCTATTGCGTAACTTTTGCCGTTAAAATCGAACGACGCGGTTTTTGTAGGGTCGTTCCACGCGGGCGCTTTGCCTGTTAAAATTTCAATAATTCTTGCTATCGGCACATACGCGTAGTCGTAAATGGTGAGCGCCTGCACCTGCTGACCGTCCGTAATACCGAAATTCACAAGCTTACTGTCTAAATAAACGCGAATTGGCCGTTCGGCGGCAAAGGTAAAGTTCGCATTTAAAAGCAATAAACATAGACAAATAAATACTGCTGCTGTTTTTTTGAGTTTTCTCATTTCTTACCCCTCGCTTTAAAATTATTTTTCGTTTCATAAATAAAGACGTTTTTAATTCAAAAAGTTGCATAGCACCGAAGCGTTAACTAATCACAGTATAATAAACTTGCCCCAAAAACGCAATAAGCATTTGTTCGCACATATACCGTAATTTCGGCTTTTTCTTGTAAATTCATCCTGTATATGATATCCTAAAGAAAAACATTTACGGGGGAGTTAAAATGGGCAAAGAACTTACAGTAGAAAAACCCGAAATCCTTTGGAAAGACCGCAGGCGCAGGCTTGGCTTGCCGCTGAGTTTTACAAGATACGAGGTTACAAACGACAGCCTTGTAATAAAGAAAGGTTTTTTCAAAACGGAAACCGACGAAATTCTTATTTACCGCATAATGGATATCCGCCTTGTGCGTTCGCTGTGGCAAAAAATATTCGGCGTGGGAACAATAACGCTTTTAAGTTCGGATAAATCCGCTCCGTCGCAGGAGCTTAAAAGTATTAAGGATTCCGAAAACGTAAGGTTATTTTTAAGCCGCCAAATAGAAAAACAGCGCACCGAACGCGGTATTTCAAGCCGCGAATTCCTTGGCGCGGATATGGCGGAAGGGCTTGACGATATTTGAAATTATACCGAAAACTAAGGTAAATATTTTCGCTTTTCAGAATAAGTGGTGAACGAATGAATTTATCCGATTCCATAACAAGCCTAAAAAGCGTGGGCGAAAAACGCGCCGCGCTTCTTAACAAGCTCGGAGTTTACACAATTAAGAACTTACTTGAATTTTACCCGCGCGATTATGAGGACAGGTCCGTTATTACCCCTATCGGCGAAATTATGGCGGACGAAGCTAATATTATTAGGGCAAAAATCGCCTCCGCCGCCGAAACAACGCGCCACGCCAACCTTTTTGTAACAAAAATAAGGCTTGAGGACGTATCCGGTTCGGTTACCGCCGTGTGGTACAACCAGCCGTATATGAAAAACAACCTTATAAAAGGGCGCGAATATATTTTTGCGGGCAAAGCGGTTTATAAATTCGAGCAAATTCAGTTTCTGCCGTATGATTACGAGCTTGTTAAAACCGCAGACGGGGAACAGGACGCAAACAGGATTATTCCAAAGTATCCGCTTGTCGCAGGGCTAAGCGCCAAACTTTTGCGCGGCTGGGTAACGGAAGCATTAAATCAAACGGCGGGTTTAATTGAGGAAAATTTACCGCCCGAAATTATTGAAAAATACGGCTTCCTTTCAAAAAAAGAAACCGTAATTAACATTCATTTTCCCAAAGATAACGGCTCCTTTTACAAAGCCCGGCAGCGGCTTGTGTTTGAGGAGCTTTTTGGAATGCAGTTATCCCTTTTGCAAACCAAAAGCTTTGTTAAAAGCCAAAGGGCGGGCACGCTTTTTGCGGATTTGGATATTGCGCCCGTTATGCGGCAAATTCCGTTTACGTTAACCGCAGGTCAGCAAAACGCGGTTAACGAGCTTTTGAAGGATTTAGCAGGCGATAGCGCAATGAATTCTCTTTTGCAGGGAGATGTGGGTTCGGGCAAAACCGTTATAGCGGCAATAATATGTTATGTATGCGCCAAAAACGGATATCAGGCGGCAATGATGGCGCCCACGGAGGTTTTGGCAAAACAGCATTTTGATTATTTTACAAACTTGTTTGCGGCTTTGGGTATAGAAACGGTACTGCTCTCCGGTTCGATGAGCGCAAAGGGAAAAAGAGCGGCGCTCGAAAGTATTTCTATGGGAAAAGCGAAAATGGTTATAGGTACGCACGCGGTAATTCAAGACGGCGTTACGTTTAAAAATTTAGCTCTTGCAATAACGGACGAACAGCACCGTTTCGGCGTAAGGCAGCGGAGGGTTTTATCCGAAAAAGGAACCGCCTGCCATATGCTTGTTATGACAGCAACGCCCATTCCGCGAAGCTTGGCGCTTATTTTATACGCGGATATGGATATATGCGCGGTGTACGACAAACCGCCCGGTCGGCAGGATATAGATACCTTTGCGGTAACGGGCAAGTACAGAAGCAGGATATTTTCCTTCGTTAAGGGAGAAATTGAAAAAGGGAACCAAGCGTACTTTATTTGCCCGGCGATAAGCGAGGCGGAAAATTCCGAATTAAAGGCGGTAACGGCGTATGTAGAAGAGGCTGCGCGGAATCTTCAGGGAATAAGCGTGGCGGCGTTGCACGGCAAAATGAAACAAACCGAAAAGGATTTTATAATGGACGAATTTAAAGCCGGGCGCATAAAGGCGCTAATTTCCACAACGGTAATAGAAGTTGGGGTAAACGTTCCCGCCGCGACGGTTATAGTAATTGAGGATGCCGAGCGCTTCGGCCTTTCCCAGCTTCACCAACTGCGCGGCAGGGTTGGCAGGGGAAAAAGCAAATCCTACTGCGTACTGATTACGGATTCGCGCTCCAAGGTTACAAAAAAGCGCATGGAGGCAATAAAATCCACGCAAAACGGGTTTACGCTCTCCAAATTGGATTTGGAAATTCGCGGCCC
>JAISVZ010000210.1 GCA_031271295.1 Clostridiales bacterium
AGAAAGGTCGTCCAAAGAAAAACCAAGAAGCGGCAAAGCCTAAGCGACCTCGTGGTAGGCCAAAGAAAAATACCCTGCCGATTTAGGTCTATAGTACGGCAAATTGGGAAACTTGTAATATAGCGTCTTTTACTTCAAATATATTTATTTTGCCGGATCTAAACAATAAAACCTTTGCATTCCCAACCTTCCTCTTGGGTTTCCTCCAAAACAAAAAGCGTAGGTCTCGCACTTCCTTCCGGCCATCTGCATATTGCTTTATTAGTGCCAGCACAGTTTAAACAGATTTTGCATAAATCCTCTGATTTATTTTCTGTTCCGTCCTCTTTGAATCTTCGGATCATTTTAAATCAACCTCCAAGTAAGGTTTATCTCCCTTTATTATAGCCTCGTTTACTTCAAAAGTACATTCCCTTTTTAAAAGAACATCATTTTTAATATGGGAGGTGATCTTTTGGCAAAAGAAGCTGTAACTAAAATAAAGGAGGCGGAAGAAGCCGCAGCGGAAGTTATCCGGCAGGTGGCTGACGAACTCTTGATGATTTAGTTAATAGTTCGGTTTTTTTGATGATGTCCGTCATTTTTATCAGTAGCATGTCAAGATTTCAGCTCTAAAAGTTCACGCTCATACTTCGTGGCTTCGTCATAAATTTCATCAATTGTCATATCCGGGCATAAGTTCTCGCAACGCCACTCGGTATAATCAAATGTATCACGGCTGACCATACTAATAAATCGCTCGGCATCCACTTCTCCCAAAGCTGCAATCAAAGCATTCATCGCTTCTACGCGAATCACCGTATCAGCCTTCATAAAAATTCCTCCGTTTCCATCACAGAATTAATTGGGTTTATGATTATTATCTCACTGATTTTTTTGTTCATTGTCCCTTTATCTACAGTTATAAAATAGTCGCATTGTTTTTCTATCGCACAAGCAATATGAAGCGCATCCATCTCTTTTATACCAATTCCCATAATATCCTTTCAGCACTTCACATTAGCCGGCAATTTTACGGCAAAACTCCTACCGGAAAACTAAAACCTTTCAAGCAATTATTCTATCACATTCTTTCTCACATCTCAATGTACAAAAAACTTCTTCTGCAAGCAAAAACCATTTGCTATACCCATCTTTTGATGCTATACTTTCGTTGTTATGTTCTCCAGTGTTTTTCAATTATTTTTTTACAATTTTTTTAATATCTTAATATTTTAATATGGGAGGTGATCTTTTGGCAAAAGAAGCTGTAACTAAAATAAAGGAGGCGGAGGAAGCCGCGGCGGAAGTTATCCGGCAGGCGGCTGAAAAAGCGAGGCTTATAGCCGAAAACAGCTTACAGGCGGCGCAGGCGGAAAAGGATTCAATAATTCGAAGCGCCGTTATGGCAAAAGAGGAGAAAATTGCGCAGGCAAAAAAGGAAGCCGAAGAAAGCTGCGCTCCTATTATCGCGGACGGCAGCGCCGAGGTTACGAAAATTCTAAACCCCGGTGCGGATAAGTTTGAAAACGCGGTAAAGGCGGTAATGGAAAGGATTGTGAAATAACGTGGCTATTGTTAAAATGAGCAAATTCACTCTCTTTACCTTTGACGCGAATCGGCAAAACCTTTTAAAGGAACTGCAAAAAATCGAGTCGGTTCATTTCAAAAACCTGCAATCGGCGGAATCGGAAGAGCTAAACCACCTTAACAAGGTAACGTCCGCAATAGAGTTATCGCACGCGGAAACGGAGCTTGGCAAGGTAAGTTTTACTCTTTCAAAAATTGAACCGTATTATGAAAAACCAAAAGGGTTTAAGGCGATGTCCGCGCCGCCGCCGGAACTTTCGTTTGAGGATTTCGATACCTTTACGAACACTTACGATTATAACAGTGTTTACAATACGGTAAAGGAAAACGACGAACGCGCAAAGCTGTTAAAATCCGAAAAAAACAAAATTAAAACAGACAGCGACGCTCTTTCGCTCTGGCTTTCAATGGATGTTTCAACTAAGGAACTTGACGGCCTTAAAAACGCGAAGTATCTTACCGGAACAATTCCAAGGCTAAACAGCGAGCAGTTTTCGGAAAGCGTTACCCACGATTTTCCGAACACTTACATTGAACTTTTGGATTCGGTAAAGGACGAAATAAGTGTTTTGGTTATCACAACGCCGGAAAGTTTCGAAGGCGTTTCAAACATTCTTAAAAGCCATAGTTTCACAAAGGTTAACCTTACGCTTGAAAAACCCGCAAGGGAAACCGTTTCCGATAACAACGCCAAAATTTCCGAAATCGAAGCAAAGGAAGCAAAAAACGAGGAAGAAATAAAGGTGCAAAGCACACACTATCAAAACCTCAAAATTACATACGATTACCTCAAAACACTTTCCGAACGTCACAGAACCTGTGAGAATTTCATGAAAACCAAGGATGTTTGTATTGCCGAAGGGTGGACGCCCGAAGGCGAAACGCAGAATTTAATAAACGCTGTTGAAAAGGTATGCGGCAAGGATTATTACATAGAAACCGAACCTGTTGAAAAGGATTCGCAGGACGTACCGATAAAACTTAAAAACAACAAATTTGTTACGGTATTTGAAGGTATAACCGAAATGTATTCCATGCCCAAATACAACGAGATAGACCCAACCCCGCTTCTAACCCCGTTTTATATTTTATTTTTCGCAATAATGCTGGGCGATGCCGGTTACGGTTTGGTTTTAACTCTCGGAACGGCTTTTGCTCTTAAATTTATGAACCTTAAAAAAAGTTCAAGAAGGTTCTTTACGTTTTTCCTGTACCTTGGCATAGCGGCAATAGTTGTTGGAACGGTGTTCGGTTCGGCGTTCGGCGTAACATTTTTCGCGCCGCTTAAAAACGCGAACGGCAGCCCCAAACCAATACTCGACCTTCAAAACGAAATTATGCTTATGCTTATCCTATCGGTTGCGATAGGCGTTGTGCAAATACTTGCCGGGCTTTCCATAAAAGGCTATATGCTAATTAGGGACGGCAAAATTTTAGACGCTATATTCGATTCGCTTTTTTGGATATTGGCGGTTGGCTCGTTAATTGCTGTGCTTGTTTTTGCGGCTACCGGCGCGGACGCGGTATTTACCAACGTTTCCGGAATTGTGTTGGCGGCTTCCCTTGTTGGCCTTGGGGCAACGCAGGGGCGTTCAAGCCCGTCTATCGGCGGCAAAATAGGCAACGGTATTTATTCCGTGTACAACATAACAGGCTATGTGGGGGATTTTGTTTCCTACACAAGGCTTATGGCTATAGCCCTTTCGGGCGCGTATATCGCGTTTTCGTTTAACCTTATGGGCGGGCTTTTGGTACAGGGCGAAAACCCTAACCCCCTGCTTTATATTCCCGCCGCCGCAATTTGTATTTTCGGCGCGGCGCTGGATTTGGGGCTTGGCGCGCTTGGCGCTTACGTTCATTCGTGCCGTTTGCAGTATGTGGAATATTTCGGCAAGTTTTACGAGGGCGGCGGCGTTCCGTTTAAACCCTTGGAGTTAAAAAATACATTTATCAATATTAAAAAATAGGAGGAAATAATTATGGTAGAATTTATGAATGCTTACGGCGGGATTGTTTTTGCGGCGCTCGGTGCGGCCGTTGCGGTTTTTATGGCCGGTATGGGTTCGGCGAAGGGCTGCGGCCTTGTTGGTGAAGCGGGCGCGGGTATTGTTACGGAGGAACCGGCAAAGTTCGGTCAGGCTCTTATTCTTCAGCTTCTTCCCGGTACGCAGGGTCTTTACGGCTTTATTATCGGTCTTTTAATTGCGTTTCAAATTCCGAACGTGCCAAGCCTTATGCAGGGCTTGTATCTTTTGGGCGCGTCGCTGCCCGTAGGTATCGTAGGTTATATTTCGGCTATCGCCCAGGCTAAGGTTTCGGCGTCCGGCCTTCAAATTTTGGCAAAGAACCCTTCCGAAACTACAAAAGGTATTATTTTTGCGGTTATCGTTGAAACATACGCTATTTTGGGTTTCGTATCCTCCATCATCCTTTTAACAGCCACAATGCCCGCGAAATAACAGGCTTTGGCTTTTAAAATTAGAAGGGATGTGAGAAATTGTCCGGTTTAGATAATATTTTAAAAAAGATATCGCAGGACGCGCAAGAAGCGGCAGCTAAAATAGAAAAGGACGCTTCTGATAAAGCCGAGCTGGAAAAGGCAAAGGTTATTGAAGAGGCAAACGCCGAAGGGGCTCGTATTTTAGCCGAGGCGGATGTTTTGGCGCAAAGAACAAAAGAGCAAATTGTTACCGGGACAGGCTTAAAGGTTAGAAACGAAAAACTCACGGCAAAACAAGAAATTATAGACAGGGTTTTTGCCGAAAGCTTAAAACGGCTTAATAATATGGAGTTTGACGATTTTGAAAACTTTATTGCCGCGTTTTTAAGCAAAGCGGAAATTAAGCAGGGCGACAGTGTTATTCTGCCCGAAAAATACTTGGGGCTTAACACGTCGAAAATAAGCGCGAAATTATCGCCGTACACAGGTGAGCGAACGGTTACGGGCGGTTTTATTTTGGTATCCGGCGGCATTGAGCAAAACAATACGTTTGCCGCTTTGCTGGATTTTAATAAAAGCGATTTGGAACCGTTAGTAATTAAAGAGCTGTTTTAACGGCTGGGAGGCGATATATTGAATAATACGGATTATACAAGTATCACCGGTTATTTGCGGGTTTTGGAAAAAAGGCTGCTGCAAACCGACGGCATTGAACGCGTAATAGACGCGCCAAATGCCATTGACGCGGCAAAAGCGCTTTCCCAAAGCAGCGAATATGATTTTTCGGCGCTTGTAAAACCGGAGGATTATGAGTTGGTTTTAAGCTCGGAGCTTAAAAAAACATATAAATCTCTGTATAACCTCGCGCCGGATAAAACCGTTATGGATATCATTCTTGCAAAGTACGACTATCACAATTTAAAAACCGCGTTAAAATCGAAATATCTCGGCAAAAACGACGCACTGTTGTACGTTGATTATACGCTTACCCCGCCCGAATATATTCAGGAAGCGGTAATTTCCGGCGCAAAACCGGAAAAACTGCCCGAACATTTGGCGCAGGCGATAGTTTTTGCGGAAGCGGCGTACCTTGCGGGCGAAAACCCGCAAAATATTGACATAGCTTTGGATACGCATATGTTCGGCCACCTGTCCGAACAAGCTAAACTTTGCGAAAACGATTTTATTGCGGAATATGTTAAGCTTTTAATTGATTTTTATAACGTAAAACTGATGCTTAGGGCAAAAAATATGGACAAGGATTTAAAGTTCCTGAAAAACGCCCTGTGCGATGGCGGCAAAATAAACCCGCAGGATTTAATTTCGAACTTCGAAAAAGAACCCGCCGCGCTTGCGGACGCGTTCCATTACAAATATTTCGGAACGATAATGAAAACCGCGGTTGAAAATTTCGAAAAAACGGGTAACTTTTCAAGCCTTGAAAAACTTTTTGACAATTGCTTGATAGAGCATGTTAAAAAATCCAAATACATCTCGTTCGGGCCGGAAGTGCTTTTATCCTACATTTTTTCGAAGGAAAACGAAGCAAGGCAAATACGTATAATCATGACCTGTAAAATAAATAATATCAGGCCGGAAGTTTTAAGGGAAAGGCTGCGTGATAATTATGCATAAAATAGGCGTGGTTGGCGATAAGGATTCCGTTTTGGCTTTTAAGGCGTTCGGGCTTGACGTTTTTAACGCGTACGAGTCTACACCGGAGGAATCCCGCAAAATTGTAGACAATTTGGCAAGAAACGATTACGGCATAATTTTTATTACGGAGCAAATTGCCGAAACAATTACGGAAACAATCGACAGGTATAACCGCGAAATTACTCCGGCGGTTATCTTGATACCCGGAAGCACCGGCTCCTTGGGCGTTGGAAGGGCAAGAATACGTTCGAATGTTGAAAAGGCCGTAGGCATTAACATTTTAGATTGAAGGAGGAATTTCGCTTGGAAGTTGGCAAAATTGTTAAAGTGTCCGGCCCTCTCGTAGTTGCCGAGGGTATGGGGCACGCGAAAATATTCGATGTTGTACGCGTTTCCGATAAGCAGCTTATCGGCGAGATTATTGAAATGCGCGGAGAAATGGCATCTATTCAGGTTT
Organism: Clostridiales bacterium; assembly: GCA_031271295.1. Lineage (GTDB taxonomy): Bacteria > Bacillota > Clostridia > Lachnospirales > WQUN01 > JAISVZ01. Next base: position 6,123 of record JAISVZ010000210.1, read on the forward strand.
ACGAGGAAACGTCGATGTT
>JAISVZ010000030.1 GCA_031271295.1 Clostridiales bacterium
GAGAATATGCGCTCTTGCCGAACAGCCTAAAAATGCGCGGGTAATACAAACAGTATTTTGCGTGTTTATTTCTCCGCAGCGAACAGCTAAATTGCTACTTACGGAAAATGAAATTAGACGCCTTATTATTCAAAGGCGGAAAAGTAATTGAAACATCTTCTTCTGCGGGGACATGAACACTAAAAAAGGCGCTGCCGAAAATAATATCTACAGCAGCGCCTTTTATTAAAATCCTGTTAAACTAAATCCTGCTAAAAAATTTTGTTTCTTAATTGATACTCCGTTGTGGAATTCGCGCCGAAAACCTTCCACGACCAACTGGAATCCCTTGGGAAGCCTTCGGAAAAAACAAGGTTGTGGCGCTGCGGAAGCCCGGGTATAGGCTCTTCCTCCTGAAGGTTTCCGTAATAGGATTTTTCTCTTGCCGGAATTATAGCGCAGGGCGCGTCCATTGATGAAAACCTCAGTTGTGTATATTCGTTGTTTCCCGTCATAAAAGGAATTTCGTAAAGATACCATCCGTGATAATACATGGAGTATTTTATGTAATTCCTGTTCAATTTGAAGATGTACCTGTTTTCGTAATCGTCGTTAAACAATATCTCGAAGGAACACACTTCCTGGTACCTGTCGTTTTCGCCTCCGTTAAGCCAAAAACTGAACACATGCGGCGTATTTTTTTTAAGCGTTAACTGCGCGGAGTGTATTTCCGTCCAATCCTTATTCCAGTTGCCAATTGAGAACGCCTCAACCATGCCGCCCGTAAAATCCGTTATAAACGTTCGGCAGCCAATTTTTTTGCATTTTTCGTTAAAATGCCATTCCCTCGCGTTAAAGTTAAGTAATACCGGCTCTTCGGATACTACTTTAATTTCCGAAAGGTCAATTTTGGCTTCGGATACTATCTGAATTTCCGAAAGGTCAATCGCGTTTTCATTTATGTTTTGATTACTCATTATTTTGTCCTCCAATTTTATAGGCGGACAGACGCTTTTTACGCGGATTTGTTGTTCACTTAAAAACTCTGCCCGGCCTGTTTTAATTAACCCCTTTGCTCTTTTGGGGTATGTCCGTCCAACTTCGTTTCCTGAACAATCCGTTATAATTACGTTTTTTTCTATGGGTGCCTCCCCCTTTATAACTGCGCTGTAATAATGTACAGCCGTATTTTGCCGCATCAGTTTTTTGTGATGGGTGCCGTCCCCGCGCGGCGCAGCCTGTTTGGCTACACTTATATGATAGCAAATATATCCTGTGATTGGAAGTTCCTAATTGAATTGTTTGTATTTTGTGTCGCGGGCAAGTTGATATTTTGAATTTTTATGTTATTATATACTGAAAATTTGCACACGCACATTTTCGGGAGGTCTTATGTCGGATTTTTTTGAAATCGGAAAAATAACGGGTGCGCACGGCGTAAAGGGCGAGGTGCGCGTTTTTCCGTTAACCTTTAACCCTAAGCGGTTTAAGCTTCTAAACGAGGTTGATATATCAATGGGGGAAACCGCGCCGCCGGTTGAAAAATCATCTTATGAAAAGCCGCAGTCCTTCACGCAAAATCAGCTTAACCACGAGCCTGCGCAAAATTTTAAGCTTAAAATTGAGCAAGTGCGTTTTCACAAGCAGTTTGTTATTCTTAAGTTTTACGGCATGGATACGGCGAACAGCGTGCTTCATTTAAAAGGCGGCACAATTATAATACCGCGCACCGCCGCTTTGCCGCTTGATGCCGACGAATATTATTTGGCGGATCTTTACGGAATAGACGTTGAAACAGCGGACGGGAATTATTTAGGGCAAATAACGGATATAATTACAACGGGCGCAAACGATGTTTACGCCGTGCAAAAAAAAGGCGAAAAGGAAATATTAATACCCGCCATAAAGCAGTGCATATTAAGCGTGGATTTAATTTCAAAAAAAATGACCGTAAATTTGTTGGAAGGGTTAGTATGAGGTTTTTTTGCTTAACGCTGTTTCCGGAAATGATATACGGCGCGCTTAACCACAGCATGTTAAAACGCGCTTCGGACAACGGTATAATAGAAATTAACTGTATAAACATCCGGGATTTTTCAAAGTCCAAACACAGGCAAACGGACGATTATCCGTATGGCGGCGGAGCCGGTATGATTATGATGGCGCCGCCGGTTTATGACGCCTATCAAAGTATAAAAGATACCCTTGCCGCAAACTCCAAGGTGCTGTATATGACGCCGCAGGGCAAACCCTTTAACCAAAAAACGGCGGAAATTCTTTCGCGCGAAAAAGATATTGTAATTTTGTGCGGGCATTACGAAGGAGTGGACGAGCGTATTGTTGAGGAAATTGTTACCGACGAGGTATCGCTTGGGGATTTTGTGCTAACCGGCGGGGAAATTGGCGCGATTGCGGTAATAGACGCGGTATCGCGCCTTATTCCGGGGGTGCTTTCCGGCGAGGAATCCTATAAAAACGAAAGTTTTGCGAACAATTTACTGGAATATCCGCAGTACACAAGGCCGCCGGAATTTTTGGGGCGCAAGGTTCCGGAAGTTTTGCTTTCGGGGCATCACGAAAACATCAGAAAATGGCGTTTGGAAAAATCCATAGAGCGCACGCGAAAAAGACGCCCGGATATCTTGAACGCCGGAGGTAATTATGATATATAACAGCCTATCGGAAAACGATACAACTGAAATTGGATACGAATTCGGTAAAAACGCAAAACCGGGCGATATTTTCTGCCTTTGCGGAAACCTTGGCAGCGGCAAAACCGTTTTCGCCAAAGGGTTCGCGAAAGGTCTTGGCGTTAAAAGCTTAGTTACAAGCCCAACGTTTACGCTGATAAATCAATATGAGGGAACATTGCCGTTTTACCATTTCGATGTGTACCGTATAGAATCCGCACGCGAAATGGACGAGCTGGGTTTTGAGGAATTTTTTTACGGCGACGGGGTTTGCCTGATAGAATGGGCGGATGTTATTAAGGATATAATTCCAAAGGGCAGTACGTGGATAAATATATCTTACGGCGGCGAAAAATTAACCGGCGGCTGCGTAAACCCGGTACAAAACGGTATAAACTCAATTCCCGTTGAAAGCTATTCAGCAAAAAGGCAAATAGAGGTGGTTGCATGTTAATTTTGGCAATAGAATCTTCCGCGCTGGCGGCGTCTGCGGCAATTGTAACTAAAGAAAAAACGCTTGCTGAAATTACGGTAAACAACAAAAAAACTCATTCCGAAACGCTTATGCCAATGGTGGATTTTGTATTCAGGGCGGCGCAGACGGATATCAGCGGTATTTCATATATAGCCGTAACAACCGGGCCCGGCTCTTTTACGGGGCTTCGCATAGGCGCGGCAACGGCGAAAGCTCTTGCGCACGGTTCGGGCAAGCAGCTTATCGGCGTTCCTACTCTCGACGCGCTGGCATATAATATATTTGACGAAAGCAATCTAATTATCCCTATTATGGACGCTCGGCGAAACCAGGTATACTCGTGTATTTATCAAAGAAGCGGCGAAAAATTAAACGCGCTGACCGATTACATGGCCATTGGTATAAACGAGCTTTTAGAAACGGCCGAATCTTACGGAAAGGGTGTTGTTTTTTTAGGCGACGGAATTTCGGTTTACGGTGATTTAATTTTAAATACGAGCAAAAACTTTACTTTGGCTCCGGCAAATAACAACATGCAAAGGGCGTCGTCGGTTGCTTTGGCGGCAATGTCAAACCCAAACCCCATAACTTACAACAACCTTAAAATACTGTATTTGCGCAAACCGCAGGCGGAGCGCGAATACGAGGCCGGCGTGCGGAATTAAGCAAAAGTTAAAGGAGTATTTATGGTTACGATAAATAAGATGGAAGAAAAGCATTTAGATATGGTTTTCGAAATAGAAAAATACTGTTTCGTAACGCCGTGGTCTTACGAATCGCTTAAAAAAGAAATTTACGAAAACAAATTGGCGGTATATTTAGTTGCGCTCGACGGTGATATTGTGGTAGGCTACGCCGGTATGTGGCATGTGGTAAACGAGGGTCATATTACAAATATCGCGGTAAAAGAGGGTTACAGGCGAATGGGTATAGCGACAAAAATAATGGAACAATTCATAAGCTTCGCGCAAAGCCGCGAAATGATGGGGCTTACGCTCGAAGTTAGAATAAGCAATACCGCTGCACAGCGCATGTATTCAAAACTCGGTTTTAAACCGGAGGGCTTCCGAAAAAGATATTACGCGGACACAAATGAGGACGCGGTAATTATGTGGAAATATTTATAGAGGTGGTAATGGAAATGGAAAAACTTAAGGCGGCGCAGTTAAAAAAAATATTCCAGGCAGAAACACTATCGTTTGAGACTACCGCGGAAATAGATTCCTACACGGAAATTATCGGGCAAAACAGAGCGGCGGCATCTTTGGAATTCGGGATGCTTGTAAAATCCAAGGGTTACAATATATACGCGCTTGGCATCAGCGGTTTGGGAAAAACGTCATACGCCGAAGAATTTGCGAAAAAATTCGCCCAGGACGAACCAACACCGCCGGATTTATGTTATGTTTACAACTTTGACAACCCTAAAAATCCCAAACTTTTAAAGCTTGAACCGGGAATGGGTATTACGTTTAAAACAGAGATGGACGATTTTTTAACAAGGCTTCGCTACGAACTGCCGCGTGCTTTTGCCGCCAAAGAAATTGAAGATAAACGCAGCAATATTTTAAAAGCGTTCTCCCATGTGCGCGAGGATATTTTAAAAGGTATGACACTGGAGGCAAAGGAGCAAAATTTCGGCGTTAAATCCACCAATACCGGAATATATTTTATGCCTATAGTAAACGGGGAAATAATATCCGAGGAACAGTTCGACGAATTAACCCAGGAGCAAAAGGACGAAATATCCGTAAACTCCGAAGCAATACAGGTTAGCGCGGCGGAGGCAATGCGAAACATTAAAGAGTGGGAAAAAACAGTTAAAAAAGAAGTTGAGGATATGGAATATTCCACAGCTCTTTTTGTGGTTGGCCGCCATATGGAGCACCTTTTCGTTAAATACGCCGACTGCGACGAGCTGCTTAAATATTTAAACTGCGTTAAAGAAGATATTTTGGAAAGCATTGAAGATTTTATAGACGAGGAATCTGAAGAGGAGGCAATGCAGGCTATAATGCCGTGGTACTCGAAGCGGAGCATTGAAGAGACATTTACCAAATACAAAATTAACGTTTTAACCGATAATTCCGGCAAAACCGGCGCGCCGGTTATAACCGAATACAACCCCACATACTCAAACTTAGTTGGCGAGGTTGAATACGATAACGAGTTCGGCAACCTTTCAACGGATTTTATGAAAATTAAGCCCGGCACGTTTCATAAGGCAAACGGCGGTTATTTAATACTTCAAGCGCACGACATTTTAACCAATGTTCAGGCGTGGGAAGCTCTGCGGCGGCTTCTTAAAACAGGCGAGGTTGTTATTGAACCTTTGCGCGAATACACAACAGGGCTTGCACTATCCGGAATAAAACCGGAAAGCGCTCCTGTTTCAATAAAGGTAATTATGATTGGCTCATATTTTTATTACGACCTTCTTTCGGAGTTCGACGGCGATTTTAAAAAACTGTTTAAAATCTCGGCGGATTTTGACTACGAGATGAAATGCGACGCCGAAAATATAAACCGCACAATCGGTTTTATAAAAAAATTTATCGCCAAGGAAAAATCGCCGGAATTCGAAAAAATGGCGTGTATTAAAATTTTGGAGTATTCCGCGAGAGTTGCGGAGAACCAAAACCACCTAACAACAAGTTTCGGCAAACTCTCCGACATTTTAACCGAATCCGTAGTGTGGGCAAAAAAGGACAAATGCGAAACCGTGCAGGCGCGGCACGTTGAAAAGGCAATATCGCAGCGCGATTACAGAGGAAGCATGTTCGAGGAGAAACTTACCGAGCAGATTAACGAAAACATAATAATGATAGATACCGTTGGCAAAAGAGTTGGGCAAATTAACGGGCTTGCGGTGCTGGATTTTGGGGATTACGTTTTTGGCAAGCCAACAAGAATTACCGCCACAAGTTATGTTGGCAAGGCGGGAATAGTAAATATTGAAAAAGAAGCCGAAATGAGCGGAAGTATTCACGATAAGGGCATTCAGGTTATAATAGGCTATTTGGGTTCGGTTTACGCGCAGGATTTTCCGCTGTCGCTATCGTGCCGCATTTGCTTTGAGCAAAATTACAGCGGCGTTGACGGGGATTCGGCATCCTCCACCGAGCTTTACGCGGTGCTCTCCAGCCTCGCAAATTTGCCCATTAACCAGGAGATTGCCGTTACCGGAAGCATTGACCAATACGGCGGAATTCAGCCGATAGGCGGCGTAACATACAAAGTTGAAGGTTTTTTTGACTTATGCGCGCAAAGAGGGCTGACAGGAACGCAGGGCGTTATTATCCCCGCGCAAAACGTACGGGATTTGTGCTTAAAAGACGAGGTAATTAAAGCGGTGGAAGACGGAATGTTCAGTATTTACGCAATATGCCACGTTGATGAGGGGATTGAAATTTTAACGGGCGTAAGCGCGGGCACCAAAAACGCAAGGGGTAAATTCCAGCCGGGAAGCGTACACGCGCTTGTTATGAAAAGGCTGAAGGAGTTTTATAAAAAGTCCGCAAACGAGGAATAGATTATTGTATTTTTATTATAAATGGGGTATACTTGGTTTGTAAGCAAAAATAATTTGGGGGTGCAATGGTTTCGACGGGGATAATGAAAACAAGGTAAGCCATCCGAAGCGGGAGTCTTCGTTAAAAGCCCACACGTTTAAATAATAAACGACAACAATAATTATCAATTAGCAGCGGCTTAATGCCGTAGCCGTCGGCCTAAAGTTTCCTGCCGCTTTAGTAACCGGCGTCGACTTGGCGGGGCACTTTTGCGCGTAAGCTTTGCCGCGTAAAAAGAAACCATGAAGCTACCCGAATCCGGTGTTTGCCTTTTCATGCCGGATAAGGGGAATTACTAAGAACAGGCTGTGATGGAAGAAAGCTTTGTTGCCATATTTTCGGACAGGGGTTCAATTCCCCTCATCTCCAGTAAAAAAACCGCCGTAAAGCTTTATATTTCTAAGCTTGCGGCGGTTTTATAACCCGCATTATAACCCACTGTTAAATATCAAGGCTTTCTGTTTTGAAAACCATTTAAAAGAAAGCAATAAAAAGAAAAAATTAAAACCGGTGAATAATTAACTCTATTGACTTACAACGGCAGAACAGCTAAAATAACTCTTAGCTGAGAAACTGAGGTCTCCCTGGGCAATTGTAGCCCCCCTAAGCGACGCAGTTCATCGGTTTTTTAAATTCTTGACTTTACCGAATAAATAGCTTAAAATTTAGGTACAATAAATAAAAGAGAGAGTGCTGGTAACACTCTCTCGGTTTAGTCACTATTGCCGCGGCGGTCATGGCTGAACCCTAATTGTTAATAATTAGAGAAAAAATAAGCCATTACCTTAGCAGAGGCGGCTTATTTTTTTCGTCCTTTGACTTAAAAATGGATACTAAGGTTACTACTATCGAAACTACAGTAACGATTATAGATAAAACATCCACCGGCATCCCTCCTTTCAGAGTTCAGCCGTTAAGACCGCCCGCAATAGCTTGGTTTAATTATAGCACTTGACTAAAAATAATCAATAGTTGAGTAAAATCCAACAGAACGTGAATATGTTAAAGTGCCCGTGATATAATTCATAAACATGGCGGCAAAATGAACTGAGCGCAAGCAATCATATTCTATACTGAATCACCTATAGGAGTGAATAAATTTGGCGAATAACAGAGTTACAAAAGAAACAGGCCGGAAATACCTTTTGCTTTCGTTGGGTGCGTTCGCAGGTCTTGCGTTGGAAGCTGTACATGCATACGGCTGGGAACCGCTTGTGTATGGCGGTTTGTCTTTTCGTGACTATAGCGTCGCGCAAGCCGTTTTGCACTGGGTTTTGACCTGCCTGACATGGTCCTTAGCGGGGTGGTTCCTCATAAACCTTGCGAGGAATAAGCTTGGCTTTGATATATTCGCCAAGTCCGTCAAAATGAAACCATGGCAGGTGGCTGCCGTTCTGCTGGGAATTGCGCTTTCGGTGACTATTCAGTATTTTGACTGGGACGGGTTCAAGATTATAAAAGAGTTTGAGTATAACGGCGCCATTAAGTTCATATTTCAGTACATTTACTATATGATAGAAACCGCTATGTTTCTGCTCATAATAGTTTTCGGACAGAAGGCGTTCGATATATGGACAAAGAAAAGAAACGTTCCCTGGGGCGGCATTCTCTGCGGGCTTACCTGGGGAATATCGCACCTTATCAGCAGAGGGTATTTCGATATTACCAACGGCCTTCTTTCAACGATAAGCGGATTCATGTTTGGAGCAGCCTATTTGCTGACAAACAGGGATATAAAGAAGTCATGGCTTGTCTTGTTCCTCATGTTCGTGCTGTAAGGCAGTACGATGATCAGTTCTAAGAGTACGCTGCTATCTATATCAGACAAGTTTTCCAAAAAAAGAAAAACTTGATATTGCCGAATCGGCAGTATCAAGTTTTTTTCTTTATTTTAAGCCTTCCAATTAAAAATCGCTGTTCCCCTATTCGTTTTCAATCCACTCCAATCTAAAAAGGCTGTCTGCCATAACACCGTTTGTAATTAAGCAAATTTTGAACGGGTCGTGTTTTTCAAGTCCGTAATGATTTAAAAAATCTTGAAGGTTTGCGCGGTGTTCCGGTATGCAATGCTCCGAAAAAAAAAGAATAAGCCCTTTTTTGGTAATGCATCTGTCGGGCATCTTGCCAAACGGCAGGTATAGGGGATTATCCGTATACCGTTCGCAGCTTACAACGCCGCCCCGCACTTTTACCAGTGCCGTACATGTGTCTTTCATATAATAACGAAAGGTGCAGTTATCAAGCGTCTGTTTCATATTACAAGCCCCCTCATATAACGGTCTCCTTGCATGCCAATTATATTTTCATTTTTCCTTTTAATATGCGCTCCGCTGTTTTTGAGTGCTTTAACTTCCTGCTTATACTAATTCCAAATTAAAAAGTTGAAGCCAAGCCCCCCAAAATCGCCGTGATTTTCGGCGTTTTGGGGGCGCCGGTTTCAAACTTTTTAAACAGAATTAGTATTAGAATACCACAGCAATCGGAAAGTTTCAAATTACCTACAAAATACCAACAAGTTTCTTTATAATAACATCGCTGCCGCAACCTCCGTCTATCAGCTTATCCGCCGTCTCCAGTATCGCAACCAAGTTCTTCACAGGCTTTTTTGCGTGAATTATGCCTATAAAAATATCCTTAAGCATCCGGTAGCTTACACGCGATGGGATAACTTCCGAAACCAAAACCGGATGAGTTAAAGAAAGGTTATCTACAACCGATTTAACCATTTGTCTGGTAATAATTGCTTCCGGATTTTGAAGTACAAGATTATACAAATGGAACCTAATAAGCTCTAATCCGTCGCGGCAAAACGGCAGGTTCTGCGCATTATCCCGTTCATCTTCCGTTATCCAAAGCATCTTGTTCGCGTTAAAATCAACAAAGGGGATTCCGCTAACCCCTGCGTCCTCTCCTGTAAAATACATTCCCTTTTGTATTATACCTCCGCCGTATTCCTTGCCGCCAAATGATATTGCGTACTCGCCGTCGGATATATCGGAATCATCCATAATTCTGCAAACGGGCAAAATAATACCGTATTCGAGTGCGAGCATTTTTCGAAGCATACTTATAGATGATAACAGCAAATCAATTGAAGGCTGATTGGAAACGCAAAGGTTAACCGCTATGCGAATTAATACTTCATCAGGGAGTAAGTACGAAAAAATGTTAATTTCGGACAGGTTTGTTTCGGAGTTTAGCCCCACAGTTTCCTTTTCGGGCAAAACTCCGGCAAGCAAATTATCAATTGATATATCCAATATTCGCGACAAACCCGGAAGCATATCCGTATCCGGAACAGATAAACCGCGTTCCCACTTTGAAACTGCCTGCGCGGTAACACCTACGCGCGAAGCCAATTCGTCCTGTGTGTAGCCCTTGTCCTTCCTGCACAGAGATATTAAATTGCCGATTTTTACTAAATCCAGCATGAAAGCTCCTCCTTTAATGCCGCGCAAAATTGCGGTGTTTTTTAAATGCACATGCTTTTTCTTTTGAGTATATCAGAAAGAAATCGGAATTACTAACAACTTGCGGTTTGAAATGTGCTAAACTAATTTGCCATTTTTTCGAAATCATGATAAAATAATTTAAGAATTGATGACGGCAGTTTCGGCATCACTATACAAAAGATAAAATAGCGAAACTTCCGTAAACTTTATTTTGTTGAGATACTGCGGAAAGGGTGATCGTAATGGAAATACGTAACTGTCCAAGATGCAGAAAGGTATTCAGGTACATAACAAGTCCCGTATGCCCGGATTGCGAGAAGGAAGAGGAAATGCTTTTTGAAACAGTTGTGGATTATGTAAGGGAAAACCCGGACAGTAATTTGGCGGCGGTTTCCTTGGCTACCGGCGTAAGCGCAAAAAAACTTTTGCGTTACGTAAGGGAAGGCCGGCTTGAAATTTCTAAAGGTATGTACGGTGAAGTAAGGTGCGAAAAATGCGGCGTACCTATTAAAAAAGGCCGCTATTGCGATTCTTGCGTTATATCCGTTAACCGGCAGGTTGAAGAGGTGTTTTGCGCCGACGGCAAAAAATACGACGGCGTTAGAATGCACGTTATGGATAGAATTAAAAGAGCGAGGTAACAAGGTTGGTTGCGCGTAAGTTAGCCGCGCTGCCGCGCTTGCGTCCCAAGGAGGTTCACTTTATGAAAGAAAATATACCGGAACTGCTTTTTCCCACCCGCGAAGATTTTCGCGGGTGGCTTTATGAAAACGCTCAAACAAGCGAAGGCGTATGGCTCGTTTTCGGCAAAAGCAAAGAAATTAAAACGCTAACCGCAACCGAAGCGTTGGAGGAAGCGCTATGTTACGGCTGGATAGACGGGCAGATGAAAAGTATAGACGGCACAAAATACCTTAAATATTTTGCACGCCGCCGCGCAAAAAGCCCTTGGTCGGACAAGAATAAAAAAATTGTGGAAATGCTTAGGGAAAAGAAGCTTATTACCGAACTTGGAGAAAAAGCGGTGGATGAAGCTATAAAAAACGGCATGTGGAACGCTCCGAAAGCAGAACCTGTAACCGATGAACAAGTTGAAGCTTTTGCCCTGAAACTTGAAAATATATCGCCCGCTTATGAAAATTTTCTTAATATGCCGAAATCCGTAAGGGTTACATACACGAAAAGGTATCTTTCGTTCAAAAACGAAGAATCGCGGCAAAAGGATTTTGAAAAAATCGCGGACAGGCTTAATAAAAATTTAAAACCTATGTAGTTGCCTTGTTTCGCGGCAACGGCGAAAATGCAAATTTGCGCCATTCAATATAAAAAACCTTGCAAACCGGTGCGGTATTCTGCTACACTACTGAGGAAAAAAACTGTCTGTTGTTTATATAAGTGCTCGGAAAAGAAGTTTCATCTTTTCCGGCAAATAATAAAAAAGAGGTGCGGAAATTGGGTTTATTAGAAAAAATATTCGGCAATTACAGCGACAAGGAAATTAAGCGTATCATCCCTTTGGTGGATAAAATAGAAGCTTTGGAGGCGGAGGTATCACAAAAAACGGACGATGAGCTTCGCGCCAAAACGGCGGAATTTAAAGAAAGGTACCAAAACGGCGAAACTCTCGACGACCTTTTGCCCGAGGCGTTCGCCGTGGTGCGGGAGGCGGCAAAGCGCGCGGTAAATATGCGTCCGTACCGCGTTCAGCTTATTGGCGCAATAGTATTGTTTCAGGGGCGCATTTCAGAAATGAAAACCGGCGAGGGTAAAACCCTTGTGTGCGTTATGCCCGCGTATTTGCACGCCATAACCGGAAAAGGCGTTCACGTTGTTACCGTTAACGACTATTTGGTTCGCCGCGATACGGAATGGATGGGGCAAATTTACCGCTTCTTAGGGCTTACCGTTGGCGGCATCCTGCACGAAATGACGGGCGACGAACGGCGCGAAGCCTACAATTGCGATATAACATACGCCACAAACAACCAACTCGGTTTCGATTACCTGCGCGACAACTTGGTTGTTTACAAGGAACTCATGGTTCAGCGCGGGCTTAACTACGTTATAATCGACGAGGTGGACTCCATTTTGATTGACGAGGCTCGAACGCCGCTTATAATATCCGGCCCAAGCGGGAAATCCACACAGCTTTACAAGGTTGCGGACGGGTTTGTAAAAAACCTGAAAAAAGGAAAACTGCTTAACGAAGACGCGGCTCTTAACGCCTTAACACGTGAAGAAATAAAAGAAGAGGGCGATTATATAGTGGACGAAAAGGCGAAATCCGTAACGCTTACCGCAGAAGGCGTGGTTAAGGCGGAGCGTTTTTTCGCGCTCGAAAATTTATCGGACCCGGATAACCTCGAAATTCAGCATCATATAAACAATGCGCTGCGGGCGAATTATAACATGCATTTGGATCAGGATTATGTGGTTCAGGAAAACGAAATTATTATAGTGGACGAGTTTACCGGGCGTTTAATGCCGGGCAGGCGTTATTCCGACGGGCTTCATCAGGCAATAGAAGCAAAGGAGAACGTAAAGGTTAACCGCGAAAGCAAAACCCAGGCAACAATAACATTCCAGAACTTCTTCAATAAATATGCGAAAAAATCCGGCATGACGGGTACCGCGCTTACCGAAGAAGGGGAGTTTCGCCAAATTTACGGGATGGATGTTATTGTTATTCCAACAAACATGCCGGTTGTAAGGAAGGACCACGCGGATTCCATATACAAAACCGAGGCGGGCAAATTCCGCGCGGTCGTAAACGAAATAATTGAAAGCCACAAATTGGGGCAACCCGTGCTTGTGGGTACAATAACAATTGATAAATCGGAGCATTTAAGCACACTGCTGAAACGCCAAGGCATACCGCACCAGGTGCTTAACGCGAAATATCACGAAAAGGAAGCGGAAATTGTTGCGCTTGCGGGGCAAAAAGGCGCGGTAACAATTGCAACAAACATGGCGGGGCGCGGTACCGATATTAAGCTTGGCGAAGGCGTTACGGAGCTTGGCGGTCTAAAAATTGTGGGCACCGAACGCCACGAATCCCGCCGAATAGACAATCAGCTTAGAGGCCGTTCCGGCCGCCAGGGCGACCCCGGCGAATCGCGTTTTTATATTTCGCTTGAGGACGAACTTATGCGTCTTTTCGGTTCGGAACGCACAATGAAGATGGTTGAAATTATGGGGCTTGACGAGGATACTCCCATAGAGGCGAACATGCTTACAAAAGCAATAGAAAACGCGCAAAAAAAGGTGGAGGGCAACAACTTCGCAATCCGCAAGCATTTGCTTGAGTACGACCAGGTAATGAACGAACAGCGCGAAATAATCTACGGCGAACGCATGAAGGTTCTGCGCGGCGACGATTTGAGCGAAAACATAATGAAAATGCTTAAAGCCGTAATAGAGCGCGCGGTGGATTTATACGCCGGAAACGAAGTACACCCCGACGAATGGGATGTTAACGCGATGAATGAGTTTTTGTTCCCGCTCTTTAGAAAACCCGCCGTTGTTTTAACGGACGAAATGCGCGAGAACCTGACAAAAGATGAGCTAAAGCAAAACCTCTTCGACGAAGCGGTGCCGATTTATAAGAAAAAGGAAGAAGAAATAACGCCGGAACGTATGCGCGAGGTAGAGCGTATAATAATGCTGCGCGTTATTGACCAAAGGTGGATAGACCATATTGACGATATGGACCAGATGCGGCAGGGTATATCCCTTCGCGCATACGCCCAAAGGGACCCTTTGCTTGAATATAAATTTATTAGCTACGACGTTTTTGAGGAGCTTTCCAACAATATTCAGCTTGAAACGGTAAGGGGGCTCTTTAACGTGCGTATCGCCGTTGCGCAAAAGGCGGAGCGCGAGCAGGTGGCAAAGGAAATGTTTACGAATATGGATACGTCTTTGGCAAAAGCGCCGGTTAAGCGCAGGGAAGCAAAGGTTGGCAGGAACGACCCCTGCCCTTGCGGAAGCGGGAAGAAGTATAAGTATTGCTGCGGGGCTAATAGTTAGGGAATTTTGGCTTTCGGGTTTTGTGTTTTTGTAGGGGAGGTAAAAATATGTTTGTTAATGTAGTTGACAAAAACTCTCCGGTTTGGCTTAGTGTTGCCGGTTATGCGGATACTTGCTCTTGGGATGCTTGCGCAAGAATGGCTTTATTTATGAGGAAAGGCAAATTTACAGATTGGGAAAGAATAATCGCAGCGGAGGAAAACGGTGAATATTTAGGCTTCTGCGCAATTAAAAAGCCCGAAGGTTTTCCGGGTTTTGAGTACAGCCCTTTAATAAAATGGGTTTTTGTTGAGGAAAAGCACAGGGGAAAGCGTATTAGCCAAAAACTTTTGGAATGCGCGTGTGATTATGCGGGAAAAATCGGTTTTAATTCTGTATATCTTACAACATGGCATAAAGGACTGTATGAAAAATATGGTTTTGTAAAGCTGTTTGATAAGGAAAAGAGCGACGGTTATTTTGAAGGGATATATGAGAAAAAAACAGGAAAAATTAACAGGCGGGGCGAAACTATTGAAAACGGGGCTTATCATGTATTTTAACGGAAAAGGAAACCGAAAATGAACAGAAAAGTTTACGAAGCGGTATTAAGCGGTAATTCAGATAATAATATTCGATTTATTGATTTTAGAAACCTTATGTTGGATTTAGGATTTGAATTTAAACGGCAAAGGGGATCGCATACAATATATTTTCATGAAAAATACAACGTACTTATGAACATTCAAAAAGATGGCAGTAAAGCAAAGTCTTATCAAGTTGAACAGCTTAGAAATATAATATTAAAATATAATTTATAAGAAGGTTGCAATATGTCAAAATATTCGGTTTTAATTCAATATGATGAAAGAGATAATATTTATGTTGCAAGCATCCCTGAATTACAGGGATGTATGGCGCACGGCAGCAGTCAAGAGGAAGCTGTTAAGGAAATAAATATTGCTTTGGACTTATGGCTTGAAACAATTAGGGAAGAAAACAGGCAAATTCCAAACCCGATGCTTTATGTAAGTTAGTTTTTTGCTTTATAGAAATTTTGAAGGGATATATGAGAAGAAAACAGTGAACAAAGTGTTACAAGGGGTGGTTTTTTGGTTGAGTATTGGGATTTATACGATAAAAACCGAGAAAAGACAGGCAAAACTCACAGGCGCGGCGAACCTATTGAAAACGGCGCATATCATATTGTGGTAAATGTGTGGTTTGTTAATAGCAACGAAGAAGTCTTACTGGCGAAAAGACACCCAAAAAAAGAATTGTGGGGCGGCTTGTGGGAATGTTCGGCGTCCGGTTCGGTGCTTGCCGGTGAGGACAGCCTGAAAGGCGCAATACGGGAAACGAAGGAAGAACTAAGTATTTCCCTCACGGAAACCGATTTGGCTTTGATTGAAACAATTATCCGAGAATCTGATTTTAGGGATACCTATCTTGCAAAGAAAGATATTGATATTAAAAAACTGCGATTCCATCCCGACGAAGTTGTTGACGCTAAGTGGGTTACGCGGCAGGAGTATATTGATATGTGCGGGCAAGAATTATTGGCTCCGCCGGTACGGGATTTTTGGGAGTTGTATTTCAATTTTACAAAA
>JAISVZ010000034.1 GCA_031271295.1 Clostridiales bacterium
TAAAGATTTTTCCTTTGATAGCGATTTGGAGTATGGTATTGAAAGAAAAACAAAACTGGTAATCCATAAAGGTGATGAGATTAGGAAGAAAGACCATTGGATGTACGGGCTTTATAATGCTTATGGCAGTGAAGAAATTGATGCTAATAACCATTATTATCCTTTGGAGCTTGTTTATGAAACTATCGGTTACGCGGTAATAAGCGATGCCGAAAAACAAAATTATTTTATTTACTCAGAGGATTATTTGAAAGACAATTCCGATTGGAAATCCGTAGAGAAACTGCAAAATTGGTTTACCTCATTTGGCGAACTTTTCAGTGAAAACGCCAAGCTTCGCTATGACGAAAATGAAGATATTTTATACTTTGAAAATGAAACGGATTCTGTGGGAATTCCTGCGGCGGCGTTTGGCGAAAACGCTTATGTTAGAGTAAGCGACGCAGTGGAAGCGTTCAAGAAAATAACTGCCGCAGATATCAAAACTTAAATAACGGCCTTTAGGAGAAATCTGTATGCTAAAGCGATTTTTTTCATTCTTATTAAACCTGCTATACCCTCCGCGTTGTATGGTATGCCGCGAAATAATCCCCATAAACAAGAAGGGGTATCTTTGCGCTAAGTGCGGGGGCGAGGGGGCATTTACGCCCATCACCGGCAAAACCTGCGCGAAATGTTCGCTCCCGCTTAATACCGCCGCGTATTTATGTTCAAACTGCAACCGCAAAACACACAGCTTGGAATCTAATTACGCGCTGTTTTTATATGAAGGCAGGGAACGGGAATTAATTTTGAATTTAAAATACCATTTCGGGCCTTCGATGATGAAATTCATTAAGCAAATACTTAAGGAAAATATAAACAAGGAGCGCTTTGCCGAAGCGGATTATATAATTGCGGTTCCGATGTATAAAAGGAAGGAAAAAGAGCGAGGCTACAATCAGGCGCATCTTTTGGCGGGTGCGTTGTCTGAAATAACGGGAATCCCCGTTTTAACGGACGTTTTATTGCGCCAAAAGGATACGGCAGCGCAAAGCAAACTTAATTATTACGCGCGGCAAAAGAATGTTTCGGGTGTATTTTCGCTCGGAAACAACAAAAACGCAATTTTATCTAAAGCAATTTTGCTTGTTGACGATATATATACAACGGGAAGTACAATGAACGAGTGTTCGGTCGCTTTACTTTCCGGCGGGGCAAAAATTGTAAACGGATTTACTTTTTGTGTTGCCGCAAACCAAAAAACCGATTCGGATTCTCTATAAATATTTTAATAATTTTATCCGATATAGTTTTTAGAAGCTAAAAAGCAAGGTGGTGGTTATTTATGGCCGGAATATTAATATCAAGCGTTATGCAAACATACGAGGCATACAGCGCCAATAAAACGGTATCAGCAAAAAAAGCCGAAAAACCTGAGAGCAGTAAGGATACCGTTGCCCTTTCCAAACAAGCTAAGGATTTTAAATCCATTTTAAAAACGCTTGCTGATGTACCGGATATCCGTCAGGATTTGGTATCGGGCATAAAGGCTAAGTATGAAGCCGGTTCCTACAATGTTCCCTCTATGGAAGTGGCTACGAAAATGTTTAATAAGTTAGCGGCTCTTGATTAATTTCATGGATGATTTCTATGGGCGCAGATAAAGTATAGTTATACTTTTTTCGCGCTCATTTTTTATCCAAAAATATTACAAAACGCGGGGTGTTGCATGTGGCGGGTTTAATGGAACAACTGCTTGACGTGCTTTCAAATCAGGCTGAAATATACGATGTATTAATCGATTTATCCGAAAAAAAGAAGGCCGTTATTATTGAAAACAGCGCGGAAGGGCTTCAAAAAATAACTTCGGAGGAAAACTCCTATATCGGCAAGGTTCAAAAGCTCGATAAAGTGCGTGTTGCCACTATGAAAGAAATAGGCATTGTACTTAATATCAAGGATAAGGATTATACGCTTACGCATTTATGCGAGCTTGTTAAAAACCAGCCTGATTACGAAAGGCTTTCTAATCTTATTGGCGAAACAAGAAGCAAACTTGAACAGCTAAGGCAAATTAACGACCAAAACAAAAATCTAATTGAAAATTCGTTGGATTATATAGAGTATTCCGTTAATGTACTGCGCTCATCCTTAGAGCCGGAGAAGCGTTTTTACGATTCAAGCGGCAGTGAAATAGGGCAAAGCACAGGCTTTTTCGACGCAAAGCAGTAAAATTCCATGTATAATATGAGGTGAGGATATGGGCAAATTTTCTACATTGGGAACGGCGGTAAGCGGCCTTAACGCCGCGCAAACCGGTTTGTACGTTACAGGCCACAACATGGCTAATGTGGATACCGTAGGTTTTACAAGGCAGCAAGCCATGCAGGTGGATTTTCCGTCTTTAAAACTGGGTAACGGCGTGCGCAGCGTAAACCAAACAGGGCTTGGCACAAACATTTCCGAAACAAGGCAAATACGCAACCGCTTTCTGGATATTTCCTACAGGCGCGAGGCGGGCAAGCACGACTATTACAATGTTAAAGCCACAACAGGTTATGAAATTGAACATATTTTGGGGGATTTACAGAGCGACTATAATACAGATACCGTAATGAAGGATCTGTTTAATTCCCTTCAGGACCTTTCGATAGATACCCAGAGCCTCGCGGCAAGGGGCACCTTTGTTTCCACTGCGGTTACATTTGTAGATAAGGTGAGTAACGTTTATAACCGTATGCAGGAATATCAGGACAACTTAAACGAGCAGATAAAAGGCGCGGTAATTAGGGTAAACCAGCTTATAACAAGCATCAGCAATTATAACTCTTTAATAATGTCCAACGAAGTTGCCGGGGATAACGCTAACGATTACCGCGACGCGCGCGCCGTAGATATCGACGAGTTAAGCCATTTGCTCGATATTGAATATAAAGAAAACGCCAACGGTTCGGTAAGTATTATCTCGGAAGGTAAAATACTTTGCGCCGACGGTGCGCGTATTCAGTTAGGGCTTCGTTACACCGGGCCAACCAATGACTTTGTGGAACCCGTAGTTACAACGGAAGCGGGAATTTTACCGTGGGATGAATACGCGGTTACGCTGTTTAATTTTAAAAAGCCGATAAACGCAACCCTGAATAACGACAGCGGCAAGTTAAAATCCCTGATGGTATGCCGCGGGTTCGACCTGCGCACATACGCGGACGATATCTATGCCGATAAACCCGAAGCTTTACCGAAACCCGCAGGAAATTATCCCGGCGCGGGCGTAAGCGCCGATTGGGACGCCTATAACCAAAACCGGCTGGAATTAAACTCGTGGTTCGACGTTAACCATTCATTTTTACCAAGAATGATGAAAGAATTTGATACAATAGTTAACAAAATAGTAACCCTTATTAACGACAGTGTCGCCCCGTACGAGGGCGGTGTGAAAAGCCCCCAGGCCCCTTACGATTTAAACTACAGCAATACCGGCGGCGTAGAAATATTCTCCAGAAGGTATGTGGAGCGTTTCGACGGCGATACCTACAACGAGGAGGACCCGGAATCTTACTTTACTCTCTACACAAGCGGCAACCTTATGATAAACCCGAAACTTTTGGAGGCGGGCGGTTATAACCTTATAGCTCTTATGCAAACGCCCGAACCTTACGACCCTGAAAACGCGGTAAACGGCATTAGCGACAATACCATCGTTTTAAACGACCTTTTGGCAAAATGGAAATCCAAAATTGTATCGGTTGGCGGCGGAGAGGAATTATCCATAGACGACGCGTACAGGCAGTTTACAAATATTTTGGGCGTGGAAACAAGCGAAGCGGCAAATTTCGCGGACGAACAGGCGGTTTTGCTTGTTCAGGTGGATAACAAGCGCCAATCAATTTCGGCGGTATCGCTTGACGAGGAAATGAGAAATATGATGATGTACCAGCACGCGTATAACGCCGCCGCGCGTGTGGTAAACGTGGTGGATTCCATGATAGATAAAATTGTTAACGGCACAGGCCGCGTAGGTTTATAGTTAGAACTGCGGGTTTATAGTTCGAAACGCAGGTTTACAGCATGAAAGCGCAAGGAGGAAACCTTTATGAAATCTTCATTTTTTGAGTTCCATGTGGCAAATACCGCACTGTTTACCGCAAGAGGTAATTTGCAGGTAACAAACCACAACATTGCAAACGCGCAAACCGAGGGTTTTTCAAGGCAATACGCGATGCAAAGAACAAACACGCCGATTAATTTGTATAACGGAAAAGGAATGGTAGGTACCGGTTCGGAGGTATACGGAGTTGGCCAAATAAGGGATATTTACTTGGATAAAAAGTATTGGTCGGAGCGGGCGGTTCTTGGCGAATACACCGCCAAACAGGTTCAGCTTAACGCGGTGGAAACCCTCTTTAACGACTTTTCGGAAAACGGCCTAACCGGAGCCTTTAACGATTTTTTTGCAAAAATGCAAAGCTTAGCCGAAAACTCCGGGGACCCAACATACCGCACAAACCTTATACAATCCGCAAACAGCATAATAAGCCTTGTTAACCTTCAGGCAAACGCTTTGCGCAAGCAGCAGGCGGATATAAACACGGAAGTTAAAGCGGTGTTGGAGCGCGTAAACAGTTTGGGCGAACAAATTGTTAGCCTTAACAGGCAAATTGCAACAAACGAAGTGGACGGTTCCAAAGCCAACGATTTAAGGGACGCGCGCGCGCGTTTGGTAGACGAACTTTCGCTGTACGTAAACGTTGAGGTTAAAGAGCGCGAAATGAATGAGGATTACGCGGCGGGCAAGTACCCCAGCCCGGACGATAACAATAAAAGTGAAAAGCGTTTTTCGGTAAGTATTAACGGGTACGAATTTGTAGACCATTTTAACATAGCCAAACTGGAGTGCCGCCCCAAAAGTCTGTATAACCCCGACGACCCCGCGGCTCTGGACTGCGCGCACAACGAAATGGACGAATTGGGGCTCTACGATATATATTTTACAAACGGCTCAAAGTTTAACATATATTCACCCTCGCTGCAGGGCGAACTCAAAGGGCTTATAGATTTACGCGACGGCAACAATACTTTTACGGATATTAAAAACACACGCGGCGATATTATTTCCTACGATACGTCCTACAAAGGGATACCGCATTATTTAAACCGCCTTAACGATTTGGTGCGAACCTTTGCCAGAGCTATAAACGAAGGGCTCGACAGAAACGGCGAGGCAATGCCCGGCGTTATAGGGCATGTGCAAGGCTCAACAAGGGAGAACCCGCCGGTTGACGGTATGCGGTTTTTTACAATAGCATCCGATACCCCCGGAGTTGATGCGGTTACAACAGGTCCCATTGCGGATTACAACGAATTAAACGTTTTCAACTTTATAATTAACCCCGAAATTATTAATGACCCGTATAAAATAGCGGCGGCAAACCCGGGAGCGGACGGCCCGTCCGATGAAAGCGACAACAGCGTTATTCTAAGCCTTCTTAAAATAAGGGATAACACGCACCTGTTCAAGGAAGGCAAACTGGCCGACTATATTAACGCCATATCCTCGGAGCTTGGCATAGATATTAACCAGGCCACGAAATTTGAAAAAAATTATACCGACGTTACCACAACCATCAACAATCAGCGGCTTTCGGTTTCCGGAGTTGATATTAACGAGGAAATTACGAACATGATAAAATACCACCAGTTATTTCAGGCATCCGCGAAGCTGATTAACGTAATTAACTCAATTTATAATACTCTTATTAATACCGTGGGGGTGTAAAAAATGCGTATAACAAATTCTATGATTACAAACGGCATGATGCTTAACATCAACAGGAACGCCAACTCGCTTAACAGATATTACGCGATGCTTTCAACCGGAAAGAAAATTTCCGTGCCGTCCGACGATCCGCTTCTTGCCAGCCGGGCTTTAAAATTCCGCACCAACGTTGCGGAAACGGAGCAGTACATCAAAAACGTGTCGCAAGGCATTTCGTGGATGGAAGTTACCGAAGGCGCGTACAGGAACGTGAACAACATACTCTTTAAAATAAGGGAGTTAGCGGCAAGAGGTTCCACCGATACCCTAACCTACGAGGACAGGCAGAAAATTATGACCGACGTAAGTTCGCTTGTGGAACAAATAGGGCTTGAAATGAACGCGACATACGCCGGGCGCTATGTTTTTTCCGGTTACCGTACAGACCAGCCGCCGGTTTTGGCGGAGGATGACGCAAACCTTTCTTACGAAGATATTACCCAAAAATTTTCGGCGGCGGACGTTCAGTTTACAAAGGTTTATGAAAGGGATTTAGGAGCTCTCTCCGGCCCGGCCGACGACCCGCCAACCAATTCGGATTCTGTGGTTAGGGAAGTTGCGGTTATAAAACTCGCCTATACGGATTTGGAGAACCCGGCCGGTTATACCACCGTAAGTTTAAACGACCCGGCGGTTGCCGACCCTTACACCCCGGGCAACTATATAAAAGAAACGGGAGAGATTGTTTTGGCGGTAAGAGACCCTAACGCCGACCCTCCGGAGCCCGCGTTCGGCACAGCTTTGGATATTTTGCAAACGGCAACGGGTTTTGACGCGGCAACCGGTACCGCAACCTTGCAGTACGATAAAACCGGTTTTAAAAGAGGCGAACTTAACCCGCAAATATACTTCGACTGTATAGACCGAACGCCGGGAAGCCCAACAAATGGCGACAGGTTTAACCCGGGCGGCGCGTTTCAGGATTTTGAGTATGAGTTTAGCGTAAATACAAGGGTAAGCGTAAACTCCAACGCGGGGAATTCCTTTACGGATAAAATGTACGCGGATTACCAGTCCATAGCCGGAATTTTTGATTACATGAACATGAATACGAAAGAGCAGATAACCTCAACATTTAGGCAGCTTCAACCCGGCCTTACCGCAGAGCAGCTTGAGGACGCGGTAGCGAAGGAAATGCAGAAAATTCAGGACTGCGCACAGCGGCGTTTTTCGGATTTACTTGGTTTTTGCGACAAACACATCAGTGTTGTTGGCGTGGAGCATACCGATGTTGGCAGCCGTATGAGCCGCCTTGAGCTTATTCAGGCACGCCTTGAGGACGACAGGGTAAATTACATGAAGCTTATGAGCGACAACGAGGACGCGGATTACGCGGATGCAATTATGCGTATAAACAGTTTGGAAGCGGTTTATCAGGCGTCGCTTAAAACGGGCGGAAGTATAATGCAGTTAACTCTTGCGGATTACATCTAATTGGTGTATTGTTATACAGGAAGCGTAATACAGCTTAAAACCCAGCTTAGGGTATAAAACAAGGGAGGGCGCACATTGATGAAATTAACAACCAGGCATTTCGGGGAAATTGAAATTGACGAGGAAAAGGTTATCAGTTTTGGCGAAGGTTTGCCGGGTTTTCCGGACGACAGAAGGTTTATACTCCTTGAAGGCTCGAAGGACGAACAAGAAACTCAACAGGAGGATTCAAGCCCGTTTTACTGGCTTCAATCCGTAGACGACGGCAACGTGGCTTTCATTATTATGGACGTATTCGCCGTTGTGCCGGATTACAACCCGCAGATAAACCCGAACGATATATCGGAACTTGGCGTATATAACAAAGATACGAAGGAGAACTTTTTAATTTACAACATCGTTGTGCTTCCGGAAGACGTTAAAAAAATGAGTGTCAACTTAGTTGCCCCGGTTATCATTAATCAGACAATCAAAAAGGGAAAACAGGTTATAGCAAGCAATACGGATTATAACGTTAGGCATTACCTGTTTGA
The DNA here is from genome assembly GCA_031271295.1 of Clostridiales bacterium. GTDB lineage: Bacteria > Bacillota > Clostridia > Lachnospirales > WQUN01 > JAISVZ01. The sequence continues at coordinate 7,765 of JAISVZ010000034.1, forward strand.
AAACGTAGATGCCGATTAAACAAAAGAGGTGATTATATGCTGGCGCTGACACGTAAGAAAAGCGAATCAATTATTATTGGAGATAACATTGAGGTAATAGTGCTTAATTTGCAGGGGGATCAGGTTAAACTGGGCATAATTGCCCCTAAGGAAATTTCTGTTCACCGCAAGGAAGTATACCTTCAAATACAGGAAGAAAACAAAAAAGCCGCCCAAAATTCCACGGATGCTTTGGCGGGGCTTAAGTCCTTAATTACAAAACCCAAAGAATAAATTTTTAAACTGCCGCATACATCATTGTATGCGGCAGTTTTTTTAATTCGCCTAAAAAGAAAGGAGCATATTATGGCAGATAAACCTTTGGAAGCAAACAACTGGGGGGATTTGTATAACGAAAATCAGCTTAATGCCCTTAAAGAGAGTATTAGCGCGGGAATGCACAGCTCGTGGACAAAAGAAATGCTTTCCATTGCCAAGCTTAAACCCGGAAGCAAAATACTTGAAATTGGCGCGGGCAGCGGGCAAACCTCGCTTGCGCTGGCAAAAGCCGGGCACAGCGTTACCGCGCTGGACTATTCCGAAAACCCAATAAAGCTTGCGCAAAAAGCGGCAAAATTGTTAAACATAGAGCTGCGAACGGTGGTTTTTGACGCGCGTTTGCCGTTGCCGTTTAAAGAAAAGGAATTCGACATTATTTTTCACGCCGGGCTTTTGGAGCATTTTGAAATTCCTGAACGTATAGAAATGCTTAAGGCGTGGAAACCGTACTGCAATTTAATGGTATCAATGGTTCCGAACGCCGCGTCCTTGTGTTACCGTATTGGCAAAGAGCGCCGCGAAAAAAACGGAACGTGGATTTTCGGGAAGGAAGAGCCGTCATATACGCAAATAGGCGAATTCCTGCACGCCGGGTACAGCGTGAAGCAGGAATACACCATCGGCGAATGGGACGCGCTGGAGTTTTTGGAATACGGCGACTCGCTTCGCGAAAACATGGCAGCCATTTGGAATACGCGCAATAACGAAGGCCGCACGGATAATTTTTGGCAAGGGTATTTGCTCGTTACGCTGGGGGAGTGAGCAGGGGGTTTTAAACGCGAAAACTTCAAGCGGCAGGGCTTTACGAAAACCGCTCGTTAAATTCGTTTTCGGTAATTACCTGCACGCCAAGTTCCCGCGCCTTTTTATTTTTGGAAGACGGCGATGCCGGGTTATTGTTTATTAGAAAAGATGTTTTAGCCGAAATGGAGGAAGCAACCTTGCCGCCAAGCCTTTCAATAAATTCCTTTAACTCGTTTCGGTTCTCAAAGCCTTCCAAATCCCCGGTAATAACGAAGGTTATACCTTTAAGCTTCGCGTCCGCCGCCAAATCCTCTTTTTCGAATTCGATGAATTTAAGCGCCTCGTTTATAAGGTTCATATTGGTTTCGTTTTGGAAATAGCCGGATACCGATTGCGAAATAACCTCGCCAAAACCTTCTATATCCGAAAGCTCTTCGAATTTTGCGGCTGCAATGGCGCTTAAATTGTTGGCGAAATGCCTGCATAAAAGCTTTGCGCCCGCAAGCCCAACATGTTTAATTCCAAGCGCGTAAATAAAATTGTACAGCTTTACCTTTTTGGATTTTTCTATGGCGTTTATCAGTTTTTCGTAGGATTTTTCACCGAAGCCTTCCATATTAACAATTTCGTCCCTATGCCCTTCAAGTTTGAAAATATCCGTGTAATTTTCTATAAATCCCTTCTCCATAAATTTTTCGGCGGTACTTTCCGAGAACCCTTCAATATTCATCGCGTCGCGGCTTACGAAATGCACCAAAGCGTTTTTTAGCTGCGCCTTGCAGTTCGGGTTTTCGCAAATTAATTCCTTAACGCCGTCATTATTTCTTAAAACGGATTCCGCGCCGCAGGCGGGGCAAAGGGGCGCAAGCTTCAAGTTGCCGGATTTTGTAATGTTTTCGGCTATCTGCGGTATTATCATATTCGCCTTGTAAACTTTTATCGTATCGCCGATGCCAAGTTGCAAATCCTCTATTATGCTGACGTTGTGCAGGCTTGCGCGTTTAACCGTTGTGCCCTCAAGCTCCACCGGTTCGAAAATTGCCACCGGGTTAATAAGCCCGGTTCTGGACGTATTCCACTCCACATCCAAAAGCACGGTTTCCCTAATTTCATCCTTCCACTTAAAGGCTATAGAATCCTTTGGGAATTTGGAGGTTTGCCCAAGTTTCGAACTGTGGCTTATGCTGTTAAACGTTAAAACCAACCCGTCCGACGCAAACGGAAAATCTTTTATTTTTCCCTCAAAATCCTTCACCGCGCCCTCTACGGAAGATGCCGTTACGCTTACAGTATCCACACTGACAAAACCTAACGAATTAAGCCGCTTTAAACCGTCGGATTTTTTATCCCCAAATTCTGTTTGGGCAAGCATAATACCGAAGGCGAAAAACGTAACGTTCCTTTTTGCCGAAACAGCGCTGTCAAGCTGGCGCACGGTTCCGCTGCATAAATTGCGCGGGTTTTTGTATTTTTCGGCGCCCGCCATTTCAAGCTGTTCGTTTAACTTTTCAAAATCTTCATAAGAAATAACCGCCTCGCCGCGAATGGTAAGTTCCCCGTTAAACGGAATTTTAAGCGGCACGTTTTTAAAATAACGGGCGTTATGCGTAACATCCTCGCCAATTTGCCCGTTGCCGCGTGTTACCGCCTGGAATAGCCGGCCTTCGCGGTATTTTAAAACTACGGTAAGCCCGTCTAACTTCCAGGATAAAATTCCCTCGTGTTCACCCAAAAAATCCCTCAGCGCCTCCGGCTGTTTTGTTTTGTCGAGCGATAAAAGTTCTTTTTCGTGCGCAACTTTTTTCAGGTTTTCCACCGCTTCAAACCCCACATTTTGCGTGGGGCTGTTTGAAAGCACAATTCCCGTTTCATCTTCCAATTTTACTAACTTATCGTAGAGTTTATCGTACTCGCGGTCTGTCATTATTTCTCGGTTTTCCTGATAATACGCTTTAGACGCTTCGTTTAGCAAATTAATAAGGTTTTTCATTTCGTCCATATTCCGCACCCCGTTTCCTAAATTTAAAAGCCTGTTACCGGCGTTTTGCCTTAAATATTTTTATTATAAATAATTTGGGCAAAAAGTAAAATAATAATAAAGATTTACTGGTACTCAATATTCAAATATTAAAGTTTTATTAAAATTTTGAATCTACTATGAAGATAGGACAAAACATGTTATACTGCAGATGTAATATGGTAATTTGTAGGACAAGTTGTAAGCATTGTGTTTGTTCGCGTCGTTAAAACGCGTATTTTATCGCATCTTACGGCTGTACCAATTATTTAGGAGGACTGAAATGAAAAAGAGAAAGTTTTTTGCAATTTTATTGTCTCTTTGCTTGTTAATTGCGGCGGCGGTGCCCGCCCAGGCGGCAGTTACGGATTTTTCAATTTACTTTGACGGCGTCGCGGTGGATTATTCCAAAATCGACGACGGCACAGGCATTTTTACTCTGCCGCAGATACTCAATTCAAGAGCAATGGTTCCTGTAAGGCAAACCACCCACTATTTGGGCATCCAAATGAATTGGAACCCCGATACAAGAACTATGACAATGACCAAGGGCAACAGCGTGGCAACACACGTGCTCGCTTCATCGGTTGTAACAATTAACGGCGTTGATAAAGTTTTCGACACCCCATCAATGGTTGTGGACGACAAAACCCTTATGCCCAACATAATGATAGCCGAAATCGTTAACTGCGATACCTGGTGGGAAAACGAAACGCGTTCCGTTATTATGCGCACAAGGCAGGAGCCTGTTGTGGTTCAAAAACCGGAGATTGTTTCCGTTACCGCAAGCAAGCAGGAGGTTATGCTCGGCGAGGAATGGATTGTTATAGCAATGGGTAACAACTTAACCTCAAGGGTAAGCCTTTACAACCACAACGGCGTTGAGGTTGCCTCGTCAGCAGAATATGTTCAAACGGGGGATTACCGCAGTTTTACGCTTCGTTACGCGCCAACAACAATAACGTTTTCCGCTCTCCAGTACAAAGTTGTTGCCGGGGACGCCGCCGGTTTTAATAACGACGGGTATAAAACCGCGCTATTAGAAGTGGCCGAGGGAATTACAATTACAAGCGTAACCGCCGATAAAAACCAGCCTTACAACGGCGAAACGGTAAGGTTTACAGTAACCGCATCGGATCAGGTTACAAGAGTTCGCCTTACGGACACAGCTACAAACAAAACTTACGACTCCACCAATTACGTAAATAGCGGAAGCGTAACCGTATTTACGGTAGATGTTCCCATAACCGAAGGCGGGGACAAATTGTTCTCCGTTGAAATAGGAACCGCCGCGTTTTTAACAAAAACGGATAAAACCGTTACAATAAACGCACGCGGCGAAAAACCGAAAGACCCTATTGCGATACAGGAGGTTGTGGTTGATAACACGGTAGCGCATACGGTTAATCAGGATGTAACCGTTACCGTGCGCACGTCGCTAAGCTGCGCGAAGGTTGAAATTTACGATGCGCAAACGCGTACCTACGAAACCTTTACCACTTATACCGACTCCGCCACCTACAGAACCTTCACCACCAGAGCAAGAATGAGCACAAACGGCACAAACAGCTTTACCGCGATAGCGTACGACGAAGCCGGCGCGAAAGCTGAGAGAGCCTTTACCATTAGCCCGTACGGGACAACAAGCAGAAATGGTATGATTCAAAACGTAACTAACGCAGCATCGACTAATGCTAACGGAATGGTTACACTAACAATTTATACTACGACTTACGTTCAAACTGTTGTGGTAACAGATAGTATGGGCTACACCTATTACCCTGTATTTACCCCTGGTACCGACCCGAATCAGTACACTTGGACTGTGGACGTAAACATTTCAAACAATATCTTCGCAAACTATATCATTAAGGCAACTGACTACAGCAATAACCCAGATACGGTTTATTACAATTTACAGTCGGGGATTGCCGCATATTAAGAACAAGTTAAAATATTCACACCTATAAAAAAGATACCGCAAACCGGGTTTGGTTTGCGGTATCTTTTTTTCTGCAAAATTAAATTGTGTACGGCATAATAACGTTACTATTTACATTACCTACAGTTCACATATTTTCAGCAGATGTGCGAAAAGCGACAAAAATGCGCCAAAAAATTCCCCCGTCCATTTTGCGTCATTGTTTCATTATTGCGGAATGTGGTATAATAAACTGAATTTCGCAATACAATTAAGAATAAAAACAAAGCGCCCTGCGGCGCGTAAAATTTGAGGCGGCGATCCTTGATGGATAAAACAGGAAAAAAGAATTTGTTGCTTGGCATAGTGCTTGGAGTTTTGCTTGTAACGGGCATTTCCGCGGCGTATAATTATTTCTCGTCAAATTTGATAATTCAAGTTAACCGCACAATGTCGGTAAACGAAAAAATCGAAACCATTTATAAAATTCTGGATTCCTACTACGTTAACGATTACGACAAAAACGAAGTGGAAGAGGGTATTTACGCCGGAATGGTTAACAAACTTGACGACCCGTACTCCACGTATATGGACGCCGAGGCTCTTAAAAATTTTCAGCACCGAATGAACGGAACATACCCCGGCATAGGCATAATTGTATCCGTGGACGAGGCAAAAAACCGCGTTGTGGTAGTATCTCCGTTTGAAGGTTCGCCCGCGTTTGAGGCGGGAATAAAACCGGGGGATTATATTATAAAAATAGACGGAACCGATGTGGACGGCAGCACCTACAACGAGGCGGTGGAGCTTTTGCGCGGCGAGGCAGGTTCGAAAACAACGCTTACGCTTCTGCGCGAATCCGATTCTTCGGTATTTGAGGCGCAAATTGTGCGCGAGGATGTGGATTTACCAACGGTTTCGCATAAAATGCTGGAAAGCGAAATAGGGTATATAAGAATATCGAGCTTCGATGAGGTAACATCGAAACAGTACGCGTCAAGTTATAACGATTTAACCAAAAAGGGGATGAGAAGCCTTATACTTGACCTGCGCAACAACCCCGGCGGGCTTTTAAACGTTGTTTGTGAAATAGCGGATACTTTGGTAGATACCGAATACATAGTGTATACCGAAAATAAGCAGGGCACGCGCGAATACACTTACGGCGACAAGAAAAGAATAGAAATTCCGTTGATTGTTTTAATAAACGGCAACAGCGCTTCCGCTTCGGAAGTTTTATCCGGCGCGGTAAAAGATACGGGTACGGGCGTGCTTGTGGGCGAAAAATCCTTCGGCAAGGGGCTTGTGCAAAGCGTAAAGCAATTGCCGGACGGTTCCGGAATTAAGGTGACAATAGCAAAGTATTATACGCCGAGCGGCGTTTGCATAGACGGCACGGGCATTGTTCCGAACTATACGGTGGAGATGGATTCCGATATGGCAATGAATATCGCCTCGCTTACGCAGGAAGAAGATGTGCAGCTAAAAAAGGCGGTAGATGTGGCAACCATGAGCATGGCGCTTGGGCGCTATCCGGACGAATAAGCTAAGAAATCCGTGATACCGCGTTTAGCGGCAAATCCGAAAACTTTTCAAGGCAAAAGCCTAAACTAAGAAATCCGTGATACCGCGTTAAGCGACAAATCCGAAAACTTTTCAAGGCAAAAGTCGAAATAACCGCGCGTTGCAATCATTACGGCGTTATCCGTGCAATAGATGTTATCGGGCATATTAAGCGTAAGCTTGTTTTCCTTGCACGCTGCCTTTAATTGTTTGCGTAAACACGAATTTGCGGAAACGCCGCCCGCTAACGCCACGGTTTTAATTTTGTATTTTTGTGCGGCGGCAATTGTTTTGCCAACAAGAACATCCACAACAGCACGCTGAAACGACGCCGCAAAATCCCGCGAAGAGAACTCAGTTTCTAACATTTTACATTTATTAAGGTAATTAAGCGCCGCGGATTTAAGCCCTGAAAAGCTGAAATCGAAATTGTCCTTTTCGTTTATGGCCCTGGGGAAATTTATTGCGGTATCACTGCCCGTTTCGGCTATTTTATCCAAAAGCGGCCCTCCGGGATACCCCAAACCCAACGCGCGCGCGGTTTTATCAAACGCTTCGCCCGCCGCGTCGTCCAGAGTTTGGCCAACAACCTCGTACACATCGTGGGCTTTTACAATAAACAGCGAAGTGTGCCCGCCGGAAGCAACAAGGCAGATAAACGGCGGCTTTAATTTGGGATGGTTTATATAATTCGCGCAAATGTGCCCCTCTATATGGTTAACGCCTATCAGGGGCTTTTTTATTGCGTAGGACAGCGCCTTTGCGTAGGATACTCCCGTAAGCAGAGCGCCTACAAGCCCAGGCCCGTATGTTACCGCTACTGCCGAAATATCGTTAAAGGTTAAATTTTGCGAAAAAACAGCTTCATCCACACACACGCCAAGCTTATCCATATGGTTGCGCGAGGCAATTTCCGGAACAACTCCGCCGTATTTCGCGTGTATCTTTTCCTGCGAATAAATTATGTTCGAAAGCACAACCCGCCCGTTTTTTACAACCGCCGCCGCAGTTTCGTCGCAGGATGTTTCAATTCCCAAAATGTATATATCGCTCATGCTTAATGCAAACCTTCCATTATAATATCCCTGATATTGCCGGAAGGTTTATTTTCGTCCGGATACGGCAGGGTATAAAGTTTATTGTAAAACGTTGAGTTGAAAACGGTAATTATAAGAATGCCCAAACAAAGCGCGGGCAGAATAAAATAGGAATAAAACTGCCCGGCGTAGGGTATAAACGAAACGCATTCAATGATTATACCACCCGCCAAAATATTTGCAAACGAATTAAACGGAAGGTTGAATTTACTCGATAAAATTAGGCTTCCAACAAACATGCACAGCGATACCTCCCCCGCGAGGGAAGTTGCCGCCATTATCAAAATAATCAGAATAGTTATGGGGTATGTTATAACCGCCGCGAAAAAAATGAGCCCTAAAATAAGAGCGAAAAAATAAGCGGTAAGCCCGGCGCGTAAAACCGCCTTAGTATCGTTTTTGCAAGCGCCGTAGCCCTGCTCGAAGAAGGTTTTGTTAAACGAAACAATAATTAAAAGAGCTAAAATTTTAAGCACCGCCACGGCAATTTTAATAACAAAAACGGGCGGGTTAAAGCAAAAACCGCTTACTTTGCCCCCCTCTTTAATGTTTATTTCAGAAAAAAAAGCAACGCAATTCCCTCCAAGCTCCCCCTCGATATTAATTCGGGAAAAAAAGGAAAAAACCGTGCCGCTGTGGTTATTCAGCGTAATATTTGAGAAAATAAAAAAAGGCCGCCCGGATGTTGCCGAGGAAAAAACCTCTTCCTCTAAAACGGCAACCCGGGAAATATTAACATTATTTGTAATGCCGCTCGCGTATACGGAGACGGCAGCGGAAAATAGTATTACAAATAATATCAATACCGGCCATTTTTTCATTTAAATCTCTGCCTTATTCTTTTTGTAGATAACATATTGTATTCCTGCTAAAACCGCAAATATCACCAAAAGCGTAAGCCTTACCGGGGAAACCAAAGCGCTTAGCCCCGAACTTAACGAGGTAAAGGTATTTGTCAGCCCCTCGGTAAAGAGGTTAACATATTCGGTTACCGGCGCGAGTGTTTTCAAAAACAAATCGAACCGACCGGTAGATGCCAAGTATTCAATAACGGTATCCTTATACATAGAAGCTAAAAGCCCCAAACCGAGTAAAACCGAAAACACTCCCCAAATTACGCAAAGCATACTGTCTTTAACGGTGCTGGCGGGGCGCTTAAAATCCAGCGCGCGTATTTTTTCCATAACGGTATCACAAAAATCATCAGGCGCGGATATTACCTCCATCGTTTCAAACTCACGCAGAATTTTGTCATAAACCATAAATTCCTCCTTGCAAACAGGGCACCCTTTTATATGGCTGTTAAGCTTTGCCGCGTCCGCCTCGGATAGAGTTTTATCCATGTACTGCATCATTAAAGCGCTTGCTTTTTCACACTCCATAATATTCACCTACTCCCGTGTTAATAATACTCTCTTTTAACATTTTCCTTGCTCTGAAAATTCTGTTTTTAACCTTAGAGAGCGGCTCTTTAATAATATCGGAAATTTCCTGATACGACAAGCCCTCTTTATGGTAAAGCACAATAGGTATTTTATACATATCCGGCAGCGCTTCAAGAAGCGAGTTAATGCTATGGTCGCGCTCCTTTCTAATATACTGCGCCTCCGGAGATTCCTCGGAAGAAAGCTCGTACTCCACATCTTCTATGGGTACGCTCTCCTGTTTCTTTTTCCGCCGGAAATCTATTACATGGTTTGTGGTAATTCTGATAATCCATGTACTGAACTTAAATTCAGGATAATACTTATGAAGGTTTTTATAAACCTTGATAAAAACCTCCTGGGCTAAATCGTTGGCCTCTTCCTTGTCGTTAACCATACGCAGTATAACTGAGAACACGAGGTTTTTATACCTTCTCATAAGCTCCGAAAAGTAATTCATATCTTCATTAATACACATCTGGATAAGGTCAAAATCCGAAACCTTGGAAACATCAACTGGCACCGCGTACCACCGGCTTTCATTAGAGTTTTGGTTTTACATATTAGGGGTTTACTTGCTTTGCATTAATCTATAATTTCCGCTTTTCGCAAAAGTTATTGGAGTTTTGCTGGAGATTATAAAAATAAATACGAAAATTTTTGCTTAAGGTTTGCGGAGTTAATTTGCGTAAAATATTATGCCGTTACTAAGCGCTTAATTGCCTCCTCTACCGCGGAATTAAGCGTTTGCCCGTGTGTTAACCTCTCTTTCCAATGACTTCACCTCACGATTAGTATATATTATTCTTTTATAAATGCAACTAAATTTAGTGTAAAATTCACTGAGGAAAAGGTAAGAGTGAATTTACACAGTACATAATTTCTTATTTACTTATTGCTAAACAGAAGTAAATGGACTATCCTTACCTTAAAACAGCAGAATACGAGGGGGATTTTTGAGAATGGCTAAGGCAAACAAAAAATATAAGGACAGCTTGATAAGGCACATATTTAACCAACCGGAAAAAGCATTGCAGTTGTACAATGCGGTAACCGGCAAAAATTTAAGCGCTAATACGCCTGTGGAAATGAAAACCATAAAAACGGTGCTTAGTTCAAAGCAACGCAACGATTTATCTTTTATAGTGGATGGTAATTTGGCAGTGTTCATTGAGCATCAGTCAACCATAAACCCAAACATGCCGCTTAGGCTGCTTAAATATGTTTCGTTATTTTTTGAAGAATATTGCAGTTTCGGCGAAGCGCTTTACCGAGAAAATTTGCTTCACCTGCCAAAACCGGAGTTTTTCATGTTATACAACGGGGAAAAAAGGTTAAGCGCAAATGAGTTAAAGCTGTCAAACTCGTTTTTAAGTTTGGAAAAAGACGAAAAACCGCAAATGGGTGTAGATAAAAATAGTTGGTGATTTTGGCATCAAAACGCACGTGAGATATCAAAACAATATTTAAGGAACGGTTTTTCAACATCGCGAAACCAAATATTGCTCTCAGCCTTGGT
>JAISVZ010000079.1 GCA_031271295.1 Clostridiales bacterium
AAAACAAACGCCGAAAACGGTTCGGCTTCGTCGCAGTTTACTTTTATATCCTCGTCGTTTTTCGCGTTCTTCGCGGTAACCGAGGGGCGAAGCTCCTTTGCGGAAGGAACGAATTTTACGATAGAATCCAGCATTGCCGGAACGCCTATTATTTGAACGGCGCTGCCGCAGATAACCGGAGTTACCGCGCCCTGCAATATGCCTGCCGATACCGCGTTTTGAAGCTCGTCAGCCTCGAAACGGATTTCCTCAAAAAATTTATCCATCAATTCGTCGCTTGTTTCGGCAACAGCCTCCTCAAGCACTAAACGCATTGTGTCAACCTCGTCCTCCATACCGGCGGGGATTTCGCACGGGGATGTTTTGCCGCCCGCAAATTTGCGTCCTTCTTTTTTAATAACGTTAACAAAACCCGCAAACTTGCCGTTTTCCTTAAACGGAACCTGAAGCGGCGCTATGCTTTTCCCGAAATTCTGCGTTAAGCCTTCAATAACCTTGTCCAAATCGGCGTTTTCGTCGTCCATGCCGTTTACGAAAAACATTTTGGGAATACCCGCCTCTTCCGCCGCTTCCCACGCTTTTTCCGTTCCAACCTCTACGCCGGATTTCGCGGATACTACGATAAGCGCCAAATCCGCGCCCGCCACCGCCTGCTTTACCTCGCCCGAAAAATCAAAATAACCGGGAGTGTCGATAAAGTTAATTTTAACGTTTTGCCATTCAACAGGAATAATTGAGGACGATATTGAAACCTTCCGTTTAATTTCCTCCTGGTCGTAATCGCTTACGGTGTTGCCCTCCTCAACCTTGCCTATGCGGGTTGTAACTCCCGATACGTTAAGCGCAACTTCCGCCACGGTTGTTTTGCCGCAGCCGCTGTGCCCCAATATGGCAATGTTTCGTATCTCTGACGCGGAATACACTTTCATAAACTTTTCCCTCCATAATTATTATGTATTTTTTTATACTAAAGACTTAATGATTTCTTCCGGCGTACCCAAAACAAAATCCACGGGGGGGATTTCAATCATCGTATACGCGCTCGGTTTTTGCCTTATAACCGCCCTTGCGCACGCCGCCATAATTTGCGCGGTAAGCGCGGGGTTATTTATTTTCATGTTAAACTCTAAGCGCTGGTTCGCGGTAATGCCCGAAACTCCGCGCCGCTCAATTAACGTGCCGTGGCTAACATCCATCAGCGAATCAAGGTTATCGGTTTTAATTACATGAGTTTCGTCGTGTACAAAGTACGGGTCTGCCTTAATTTTTGCCTGTATGGCCGCAAAATCCGCGCCCGGCTTTGTTTCAACATAAACCATTCTTCTGTGAATACCCGTGCCCAAAGGTATTGTTACCGACATCGCGTCCTTTACGCCCTCAATTTTTTTTGCCGCAACGGTGTGCCCCATACTCATGCCCGGCCCGAAATTGGTATACGTAACTCCCCTGGGAACGGAAAGCTGCATCATTGCTCGGATAACGGAATCCAAGCCGGGGTCCCACCCGGCGGAAATTATCGAGCTTACTTGGTTTTTTTGGCAAACCGGCGTAAGCCTTGTTTTAAGGCCGTAAATATCCGAGTGGATATCAAAGCTGTCCACGGTGGGAATGCCAAGCTCAAGGTATTTTACCGCTTCCTCTTCCACATTCCGCGAAGGCACGCACAAAAGCGCCGCATCCACCGGCCATATGGCCTGAACGTCGTCGATTACCGGAATACCGTTTATTTCGCTTGGTTTTTCCTTGGTTTTACTTGTCCAAACAATTCCCGTAAGGTCTAAATCCGGCGCGGCAATTACCGCGTCAGCGGCGTATTTGCCTATGTTGCCGTAGCCCACCACAATTATTCTTAAATTTTGGTAAAAACTGCTCATAATATCACTCGCTTTCCGCGTTATCAATCGCCCTTTGCCATATCATCCTTATTAACTTCGGTTTCGTCAGCTTCCGCTTCGCCATCTCTTGTTTTGAAGGCTTCGCTTTTGGGTTTGAAGGCTTCATTTTCACCGGCTTCGGTTTTTGGCTTGAAGGCATCGTTTTCACCGGCCTCGGTTTCATCTGCTTCGCTTTCGTCATTTTCATTCTCCGCGTTTTGTTTTTTGCTTTTCGCGTACAAAAACGCCCCAAGCGAAATACAAATTAAAACAATTATTACCGATACAACCTGCGATACGGGAATACCCGTGTTAAATAAAAATAACTGATCCGTTCTTACTCCTTCTATAAAAAAGCGCCCTATTCCGTAACCCGCAAAATACATAAGCCCAATTTGCCCATCGAATTTTTTGCGGCGTCTTACCAAAACCAAAACACAAAACAGCCCCAAATTCCCCAGCGATTCGTATAAAAACGTTGGCGCAACCTGAATATATACCGTATCCGAAACCGTAACCAAATGCTGCGCCACAACGGGAGGGATAACATCCACTTGGTCCGCAATGTAGCGCATTGCAAGAAGCGACTCGGTGTAATTGCCGAAAACCTCACGGTTAACAAAATTACCCACGCGCCCGATAGCCTGCGCAACCGCCACGCCCGGAAGCACAACATCCGCAAACGAGGCGAAATTTATTTTTTTAACCCTTGCAAACACAATCCCCGCGAAAAACACGGCTATAAGCCCGCCGTAAATTGCAAGCCCGCCCTCGCGCAGATAGAAAATACTGAGCAAATTATCCTTATAACTATCCCACGAGAAAATAACAAAATACGCGCGCGCGCCTATAATGCCGAAAATAACCACAACCATAAAAAAATCGATATATGTTTCGGGGTTATGCCCCGCACGTTTGGCTTCCTTTAACGCAAGCAAAAGGGCAACGATAAACCCCGTCATAATAAGTATTGCGTACCAGTATATTTCCTGCCCGAAAACCGTAAATGCAACCCTCGGCAATTTTTCTATTTGGATGTTTAAATTAGGGAACCATACTTCCGGCATTTTATTCCTCCCTGCGTTTATTGCGTTCCTTTTACAATACTTAAAGCATTCGCGCCCTCAACAAGGTGCGCCGCGAGCTTTTCGTTTACGTCGTTTAAAGTTAAATTTTCGTATTCGGTTAATAAATCGAACAAATCGGCTTTTTTTGAAAAGAAATCAATCTGCGCCTGGGTTATGGCGTGGATACTGTTAAAAACCATGCGCAGCCTGCCGGTATGCTTTTGCTTTAGCCTTATAAAATCGCCGCTTGAAATTCCGTTTTGCGCGTATTTGCGTATTTCGTTAAGCAGCAGTTCGTTTACCTTATGCGGGTTTTCCGAAAAACCGGACAGCATAGTGTAAGCGAAAAACGTGCCCGCCGTGTACTGAACGTAAAAGGAGGCGTCCGCTAAATTCTGCGCGTAGAGCTTTTCGTAAAGGTTTGAACCTTCCCCGGCAATTAAATCTATTAATAGTTTTCCCGCCGCCAAGTTTTTTATAGGGTTTTGCCAATCGGCAATATCCTTAAACCCTATGTTAAAAAGCGGAGCGGCAATTTGTGTTTTTGCGGTAACTTCCCTTTGGCGCACATGCCGCGGCTCTTTTTCCTCGCCGTAACAGCGCGTTATTTCCGGAATATCCACTTTCGGTGAAACGTACTTTTCGATTATATCATAAACTTCGTTAATATCAAACCCACCCGCGCAAATTACAGCCATTTGCGGCGGATTGTAAAACAGGCTGTAACAATCCTCCAGCATATCGGCGGTAATGGAGTTAACGGACTGCTCGCTTCCGGCAATATCGCTTGTTACCGGCGAATTAAAATACATCGCGGATAAAAGGTTTTGGTAACAAGCCCATAAAGGGTCGTCCTTATACATATTAATTTCTTGAATAATTATTCCTTTTTCCTTATTTACGTTGGCTTCGGTGAAATAAGGGTTTTGCACAAAATGCAGAAGCAGGCGCAAATTGTTCGCGAAATTATCCGTGCAGCTAAAATAATAGGCGGTATTAGTAAAATTGGTAAACGCGTTAACATCCGCGCCGTTTTTGGTGAACTGCTCAAAAACGCTTTCCTTTTTACCCTCAAAGAGCTTGTGCTCCATAAAATGGGCAATTCCGGCGGGAAATTTGCGCACTTCATTGCCAAGCTTAAACGCATAATCCGCGGAACCGAAGTTAACTGCCACTGCGGCTTGCATTTGCGCGTAACCGCATTTAGGAATTATATAACACTTTATCCCGCTTGACAATTGTTTTGTGTGCAGGTTTTCACCGAGAAACTCATTTGTTTTAACACTTTCCATAAATTACGCCTCTTTTCCATAACCGCTGCCGGTTAGCATATATACCGTATCAACCACAAGCGCCGCCGCGGTTTCTTTTATTTCTCTTGCGGTAACCTTTTCTAAATTCCGCGCAAAACAAGTTAAAGGCACTTTATCGTTTTGCAAATACTGCGACAGGTAAAAATCCGCGGTCTGCGCGGGCGAATCGTTTAACGCGCTTATTTTTTTAGCAAGGCTTTTTTTCGCGAAGGACAGTTCCTTTTCGGAAACTTTTTTATTGGCAAGCGAGCTTAGTTCCTTTTCGCAGAGCGCAAAAATTTCTTCAAGCTTATCCGAATCCGCGCCGCAATGAATTAAAATTATCCCCTTAAACCTGTAAAAATACGAAAAAATTGAATAACACAGGCTTTTCTTTTCACGGATATTTACAAACAGCCGGGAATTTGCGCTGCCGCCTAAAATTTCGTTTAATAGCGTTAGCGAATAAAACGGCGCGCCAGTTGCGGGCATTCCGCTTTTTAAGCCGATGCATATTTTCCCTTGCGACACGTTAAATTCTTCGGTTACGGTTTTAATATGCCCGCGCGATGTTAAGGGCGGCCTGGTTCTAACATGCGCCGGCAAGGCAGGCCGGGCTTTAATTTGCTCACGAGGCAAGGACGGAAGGGTTTTCGGAACTTTTAAAATGTTTTCCCGCTCCGCCAAATCCGTAAATAATTCCTTTATTAGTGCGGCGGTTTTTTTTGTGTCAATATTGCCAATTATAATAAATTCCGCCGGGGATTCCTTCAAAACCCGCTTGTAGTGCCAAAACAGCTTAACGGGAGTAATGCCCGGCAAATCCTCGGCGTAGCCGTCGCCGTAAATGCCGAACGCTTCGTTTTCGCACATTATTTCAACGCACTTTAATTTTGCGTATTCGGCTTTGTTGTTTAAACGCCCCTCTATTGCGGTTTTAAGGTTTTCGGCTTCGGAGGAAACAATATCCGCGCGAAAACCGCCGTTTTCGGTTAACGGGTTTTGGAGTATTTCCGCAAGGAAAGAGAGTGCGCGGCGTTCGGCGCTTTGCGGCGGTTCGGCGGGCGAATATTCGGCTTTTGGTGCCTTGTCCGCCGGAATTTTACCCGCAGAAGTTCCGTTTATTTCCGGTTCACCCGCGTTTACAAACTCCATAAAAAATTGAATAATTTGCTCCTCGCCTTTTTTTACAACGTCCGCGTCGAATACCGCGCCGTACATACCCTCAAGCTCGCGGTTTATTTTGGTTAATGTATTGAATTTTTCACAGCCTCGGCGCAAAACACCGGGTAAAAGCGCGTTTAAAGTTGCCTCGGCGCGGGTTAATTTCCTGCGTATTAAAAGGCAGACGGTAACGGTTTTGAATTTTTGAGTTTGCAGCGCGTGCAGTTTTACGCCGTTTGAAATGTTTATAAGTTCCATTTTGAATATCCCCTTGAAGTTTATTTGTGTTTGCCCAAATAATAATTTGTCCGCTTCCGTATAAAATTATTAAAAAACCGCAATTTCTTATAAACGCCCAATTCTTTTCGCTGAATTTTTATTTACGCATTTTCTACATTATTTTATTTACCCAACGCGCAAACTATAAATACGCAAACAATATAGTTATTCTTTTAATAACAACTGTGCAAATTCGCCGTTTTTTTTTTTTTTGTTCCTTATTGTATTTTTTAAATTTTTGGGCTATAATGTGGGAGGTTATAAATGGAGCAGGATAACTGAGGTTGTAATTTAACCTTTGCGCACATCCGAAATTCAAAAAAAACAAAAGCAAAAAAACTCACCTTGAAGTTTCGCGGCATCATGGCTTAAATAAACAACAGGGGGGGCAGGGTTTTAGGAAAGGCGTGTGCGCCTCGCCTTGGTTTACGGCGCAAAAAATACATTATAAAGGGGAAATGAAAATGCAGTTAAAGAAATTAATTAGTATGTTGTTAACAGTGACGTTGATAGCGGGGCTTGTATTTAGTACCGGCCAGGTGTCTGTATTTGCCACGATGGGGGATACCGGCTTTCTTAATACCACCGACGACGATAACTGGAGGGTTGGTAAAGGGATAGAATGGTTAGAACTGTTTGATAATCCAGGATTAAATGCACAAAGGACAAGGATAGAAATAGGTCCCTTGGAAAAGGTTGTTGCGAATGATAGTTCGCACCCCGCTGCGGAAGATGGTGTTATTTGGGGATTTGAAATTGGTTTTTCGTTCGCTGAGGATGCTGAATTTGGAGTTGAATCATATTTTGCACCTAGCCTGCGTGTCGGTGGAAGCGAAGTATGGAACAGCGGCGGTTTTACCAACTATGAATATACGGATGGTACGGCTCTGTATATGAGGAAATTTGTCGGTGAGAACTATCCGATATACAACCCTACGAACGAGACAATTCTCCTTGAAGCCACATTCGGTGTACGCACTTATGTAGACAGCGAAGAAAGTGATCAAGCACCAGTAAAAATTGAGTATATACGTTTCCTTGATCAAAATGGAAATCCATATCTTTCTGATGATGAATATCCTGAGTTTGGTTTGCTTCCCGGTCAAACTAATCCTGATCCGGAAACCGACTCGGAATCCGACCCTGTTACCGACTCGGAATCTGACCCTGTTACCGATTCGGAATCCGACCCTGTTACCGATTCGGAATCCGACCCTGTTACCGATTCGGAATCCGATCCTGTTACCGACTCAGAATCCGACCCCGTTACCGATTCGGAATCCGATCCTGTTACCGATTCGGAATCCGACCCGGAAGGTGATACTTCAGGCGAAGACGAACCCGCCGCCCCCGGAGTTGTTGACCCGGGCGAGGGCTGGAACCTTGTAAGAGAATGGGATTTTGGAGATCCCGGCGTTGATATGAGCGCGGGAGTAATATCCGGTTCCGGCGGAGCGAGCGCCGTACTTGATACTTCCGTATCTCCCTCGGCGTTAAAAGTTTCCGGCGCGGGAGCGGAAACCTATGACGGCGTTATTTTTAAAAACTCGGCCGATTTCTCGTTGTTTGACGTAAACAAAAAGTATAAGATTATAACTTCGGGTAAGATGGGCGGCGACGAGGCAACCGCGGAACACGCCGGCGGAATATCTGTTAGCATGGAATATCAAGGCCACGATGCGAACGCCACAAACTGGAACCAAGAAAGGATACCGAAGGTTGTGCTTCCGGGCGAGGCGTTCGAATTTGAGGAAGTATTTACGGAGGCGGCTGCGTTCGGCGGGTTTGATTTTATAGACGATTTCAGGATTGTTCTAAGCGAAAGATACGACCCGAAAATTACCTTCTATCTTGATTATTACGGGATTTTTGAATCCACGGAAGGAGGCGGCGAGCCGGAAGAGCCTTACAATCCCCCTCCTGCGGTTCCCACTATTCCGGTTATGACCTTTAGCTTCCAGCCGGTATCGCCGGGTCAGTCCTTCAGCGACACAACGCCTGTAAGCGGTTCCGGAGCGTCCGTTCCTTACAGAACATTTGAAAATAACGCAATTCTTAGGCTAAACGAATCGAAGATATCGGAAATTATCGCTAAAGCGGAGGAGGGAACCGCAATAATTGATTTATCCGGCGTTTCCGGTGCGGAAAAGGTAACAGTTCTGAAATCGGCCTTGTACGCAATAGCCAATAGCAGCCTCGATGTTGAGTTCATTCTTCCGGACGGGAAGAAGTTGACTATCCCGGCGGAAACCGCAAAATCAATAGCCTTGGCGGCAAAAACCGGCTTTGTTACTTTCGTTTTGACCGAAATTGACCTTGCGTCTCTTTCGCCGGTTGATCAATTGAAGTTTGGAGAAAACGATATTATTTTCGATTTTGCAGTAATGTACGATACTTACACAATAGACTATGGCAGCGGAATTAAAATAGGCTTTAATGCTGAGGATTTTGATCCGGATTCCGGGAAAGTGTGGATTAAAGACGCAAAGAGACGCGGAGTCTACGTGGAAATACCTGAAGCAGAAGTAACTTATAATGAGGCAACCGGAGAATATGAGTTTGAGATAGATAAAGAATGAAACTAAAAAGTAAAGCAAAAATACCTTTTTCTGTATCTCTCTTTTTCATCCAACGCAGTTT
>JAISVZ010000133.1 GCA_031271295.1 Clostridiales bacterium
CTTGCAAGATTAAGTGAAGATACGGTTGTAAGGCAACAGTATCAAAGCCGGCAGGAATTCATAATGCTTTATAATAAACGAATAAACGATTTAAAAAGTGGCATTGAAATGGCAGACCACATGACTGAAATAGCAAACCAAATGGTCGAAAAAGAAATGCGCAGAGCTGAAAAAGAAATGCGCAGGGCTGAGAAAGAAATGCGCAGGGCTGAACAAGAGAGCAAAAGGGCTGAACAAGAATGCAAAAGGGCTGAACAAGAAAGCCACAGGGCTGAACAAGCAGAGATGGCTTTAGAACGCGAAAAAGCCGCTAATTCAGACCAGGCAAAAATAATAGCCGAGCTTCGTGCGCTTCTTGCCAAAAATACAGAGTCTTAAACTGAAAGTGCCGCCATTTAACCCGGAAAAAGGAATTATCCTTTTACCGGGTTTTTTTATGAACATTCCTAATCCTACATAATTATAACTTCACCGAAAACCGGATTTTTTAGGCCGGGTATTAAAACCGGCCGCAATTTAACAGCGGCGCGAAAAATCCGCACCGCTGTTTGTCATTTTCTTTAACGTTTACTTAGAGCTTCACCGGTTACAGTTTCCGTAGCCGCTTGCGTAAGGTTAACTGTTCCCGTACCCGCAGCGGTAGCTTATGAGCCGTAGCGAAATAATCTGCCTATAAACAGGCTTTGTTTTATGGCGGCGTTTCCGTATCCGCATCTGTGACGGTTATTTCCGCATACCCTTACCGCGCGGGTGTGCTTAGTAACGTTTGTAATTCTCGCACACCTCCTTTTTCTTTTGTTGGTACATACTATGCAAGGATAGGACAATCTGTGAACGAAAGCCCGCATTTTTTAATTACGTTTCAAGAAAAATTGACCATTCGGGCAAAAAATGCTACAGTATATTCCAGTTATGCACATCTTGCTTCACTAATTTTGGAAATAGTACATATTATGATACTTGGAACAAGCAATGAGTATTGCATAAGAGTTTTTGAATATTCTTGCGCAATCGCGCAGCAAAAGGGGAAAAAAGGGAGGATTTTTTGTGTTTAAAAAATTTGTAGGTTTACTGCTTGTAATTATACTAACGATGAATCCGTTAACCGTGTTCGCGGACGATACGAAACGCGGGGAGCTTGCGCTTACGCAGCAGCTTAAAACGGAACTGTACGAATCGGTAAACGCGCAGGAATACCCGAACGGCCTGTTCGACTTTTTAATGCCGCGTTTGTCCGTGGACGAGGATATGGAATATGTGGAATTCGGCATTATACGGCGCGGCCCCGCGGATACGGACGCGTCCGTAACGTTCAAGGCAATGGATTTAACCGCGAAATACGGCGAGGATTATTATATAGACGTACCGGACGGCAGTTTGGATACCTCAAACGCAGCGGATAAAACACTTCTTGAAATGTCGGCAAGCGAAAACGAGGCAATAGTGCTTGGCAAAGACGAAAAGCCCGCAGGTGAAAACGAAGCTGCCGCGCTCGGCGGCGATACGGAGATTGCCGCAAACGTTTTAACAACCGGCAGCGCTTTTGATATTTCCTCCGAGGCCGATTCGGATAAAACCGATGGCGGCACGGACAGCTCCGAAGGAGAAACCGCCGAAACCGGCAGCGGCGCGGACAGCGCCGAAAACGATACAAATGAAAACCCGGCAAACGAAATATACTCGCGGCTTGAAGCGTCCGCCCAATACGGCCTTTCCGATTTGCTTGAGCTGCAATCCAAAGGCGGCGCGCTTAGCAGAATGAGCCGTGACCTTTTGGGCGCAGACCAAGCCTATACCGATTGGCGCGGCGAATACCCCGCAAACGTAACGGACGAGGATTTGCAAACATATAACGAAGCGCAAGCCGCGTACGATTTGGTTTATGAGGGTATGCAAGGGGTAAGCGTAAGGCTTAATTTTAAGCCGGGCGAATACATGAAGGTTCTGCGTTTTATTCCTATTGCGGACGGCTTATCGGAGGATAGCGAGCAGATAATAACGGCGCTGCTTGAAGCGGAAGGCGCGGATTTACTTAAAAACACTTCCGGCTTTATAGATATTATGGACAAGGACGAACCGGAAGAGGCGCTCTTTTCCCTTTCGCAGCCCGAAATAAGGGATGGCTACGCGCACTTTACACTTAATAAAACCGCCGCAATAGAGCGTTACGCAACCGCGCATATAGCAACGGCGGGCTTTGGCGGCGCGCAGGCGGGAGAGGATTACACAGCGGTTAACCAAAGCGTTATGATGCTTCCGGGGCAAACTCGGCAGCAGCTTCGCATACCAGTTTCGGATGGCGGCAGCGGAAGCTTCGGCGTGTATTTAACCGATGAAACTTACCAAACCACTACAAACTTAGATAATGCCGTAACATTTGATTTGGGCGAAGGGGAAAACGCGCCGCTTGCGGCAAATGCCGCAAACGCTGCGGCAAGCGTTATGCCGGCATCTGTTGCTGTTTCGCCCTATGCGGCGGGAATTGCGCCTTCCTCTGCGGCTGTTTCGCCCTATGCCGCGCCAACCGGTCCGTATGTTGACGTGGCGGGGGAATTTATCGACTCTGACAATGGCAAGAAAATACTCTCATCAGGCGGTAAATACAGAACTCCAAATAAGTTTAGTAAATTCGAAGTTATAGTCTCAAACATCCCCGCTTACGATATGCGTCTGTTTGACCGGGTAAGCAGCGACATAAAGAAAGTGGGAATCGCTAATACCAGCGGTACAGTGATTTTTAGCAGCAGCGACAACAGAAACAGCGGCAACAACAGTATGGATTTTAAAGCATTCAGCTCGCCGGATATCAGCGATTTTACGTTCAAAGATCCGAGTTTACTTAAAGGATCTCTGAGAATGCAATTTTCTCTTTCATTATACTTTTTAACTCATTCTTCAATTCCTTATCTCGATTTCTACTACAGCAACTTTGAATGGAGCTATTTCCGCCTATACTACAGAAGCCTTAACGTAACCACGCCCGCGCTTCCCTTGGGCTACGCGGATTCTATAATTCCAACCTACAGCTACACCAAAACCGGAAAGAAGCTGGACGGGCAGTACGCAATGGGGCGCATGAAAATTGGCGACGCGGGCAGCGGCTCGTATTCTAAATCCTTTTATTATAATGATACCGTATCGTTCGAGGCGGATTCTCAGGACGCATTTAACCGCATGTACGCGAATAAGTTTTATGTTTCCGGGCTTAACATCAAAAAAACGGACGGCTCCGGTTATTTTGCCGTATCCGGAAATATGCTGAATTTAACGGATTTGGCACTGGGTAAAATAAAAGATATGCGAACAAACAAGGTTGTTGATTTAAACGCCTGTTTAAAAAACGGCACAATTGAGGTTTTCCCAATATATAAAGCAAGGACGGCCTTTGTTAAGCTGCAACTAAAAGACAGCTCCTCGGCTTCCGTTTCGGGGTACGGCGGCTACAAAAACGGCGGCATTATCCAAGCAACCACTATGGATGAGATCACCTTCGACGTTGTTCCAAACGGTATGAAAACTCCTGTCTATTCCAGTTATGAGGCGGAATTTTCCATCACCTCCGCCGGCAGTCAAAGCTTCCTGCATCCGTCTGCCGTCACTTCCTCCAAGAACGAAAACCTCCTCGCCTCCGGCTCTTCCGCCGGGGCAACTTACGCTGCAAAGGTATTTAGCAATTCCTCTTTTAACACAGGTTCTTATCACCGAACACATACGGACGGCGATATAAACAAAGGGCCAAGCCCTACTACACTTGTTATAGAGCCGGAATCGAACTTTACGCTGATAGACGTTACTATGAGCGATTCTAAAATTTATGTGCGAGGCTACCCATACAAACCCGCAAGCGGCACGGAAGATAAGGGAGAGGTACGCTACGACCGCGTAGTAAATGGCGTATCGGTAACCGATACTATGGTTTATAACAGGGATTACACCGTTTCACCGTTAGAGCCGAACAAAATTTATCAGTTCTTCGCCGAAACGGATAACGGTTATATTGCGGAATGGAACAACTACACGGGCGATAGCAACCGCGACGGGAATTTAAGCGACAATTCGGCGTCGGCATGGTATACACAGGGCAACGACCACTACGGGTTCCGCAGCCCTAACGGCGAGTATATCCGCCCCGGTTACTACGGCAGTTTGTTTAACTTTATACCAACAACAACGGAAACTCTCATTTATTACAGCTTTATACCGGAAACGGCGGCTTTGCCGGGCACCATAATTGATATGCAAATAGCGTACAAACCTTCCACAATTTTGGGCGGAGAAAAATCCACTTCGGAAAACCGCCTTAATCCTTATTATGTGCGGTATAACGGCGGTTACTATCCGCCCGTTGCGGGAGCTCAGGTTAACATCATGGGCGAAACAAAAATTACCGACGACTACGGAAGAGTTCGCTTTACCGGCGAATTCGTACCGCGCGGGCTCTACAGCGCCTCCGTTTCCTACCAAAACCATTTGTATCAGGTAAGCGCACAGGCAAACGGCCCGGACGCGGTAAGGCTTATAGACCAGTACACCAACTTTCAGCCGTCCGATTTTAAGGTATATAAAAACGGAGTCATTGAAAGGAACTTTGCAACTGGCAGGATGTCCGTCGGCACGGAGAAGGATACTTTTACAATGTCCGTGCACATAACGCCGCGCGCCTTGGAAAAAGCGGGTAAGGTATGGATTGAAATTATGAGGCCGGGCGCGGCTTATAACGCCCCGGCAACGGTAGTAAACACAATCCCCATGTCTAAAAAAACCGCGTCAAACGCGCTGGATTGGGTAACGCCTTCAATAAGCTTGGTGGGTTGGGATATCCGCGCTAACGACTACGCCGTTTTGCGTATTGAAAGCGAACCGGCAGACCCCGGCGAACCGGGCGTGTTGGATTTCCCGCATGAAGTTGGGCTAAAGTTCGAACCGAACCTTGACGCGGTGGCGATAGACGCGAATTTTACAAGCGTAGGCGACGGCGACATTGAATTTATGGGCAGCGCCGATACGGCTATGGCGCTTGGCGGCAAGGCTAAGATATCATCCATAGACGGCGGGCAAACCGCGTTTATAAGCTTCAACATGCCGGAAATTGCAAACCAGGCGCAGTTTGACAGCCTTAAAAAGCAAGCCGCAGATACCGCGCAGGGGCAGGCTCCACCGCCGGATGTAAATTCCAAACAGCCCAACACCGGTATGGTGGGCAACTTGCGCTATTCATTAAATGCCGGAATGACAATGGCAATATCCTACGATGAAACAGCGGCTAAATATTACCTCAGCGACATAGTAATGCGCGCGCAGGCAAGCGCCGGTGCAAGCGTTAAGGTGGAGGTTATGACCCCAATAGGCATAACGTTTTTTGCCACATTCTCCGGCGACGCCAACATTGAGGCAACAATGGTTTTTTCAAGGCCGGAGGGCGCGTACGGTAACTACGTTTACACAGAAGACGGAGGCGAACCGATTAACCTGACGCAAAACGCATCCAAATTCGAAGCGCTGGGCACGCTGAAGGTTCAGCCCTCAATCAGTATAGCCGTGGGGGCGGATTTCATTAAGCTGCTTAAAATTACAATTGAGGGTAAGGTTGCGCTAACAATGACCTTTAAAACCGACGGCACCGGAAGCGGCAACGTTAGGCTTACCGTTAATACCACCCTTACCGTGCTTGGGTTTATCAACTTTAATTGGAATATTGCCGACAAAACCTACAATTTGTACAGCTACGGCGGCAGCGCTTCGCGTATGCTAAGTTCAGCCATGCTTGAGGGAGGAGCGAACCTTTCGGACAGCTTAACTACGGGCGAACTTTCGCCAATGCCCGTTGGTGTTCCCCGGTGGAACGCAGCGGCGCGCGCCCGTGTCGCCATAGGCCAGGAGCAGGAGCTTATGCGGGAGATTAACCCCAACGCCAACCCCGTAATATGGGATTTGGGCGGCGGAAGGTTTTTAATGGTTTTTGTAGGGTATTACGAGGGCATGAACGAATACAACCGCGCGGCTTTGCAGTATTCGGTATTTAACGGCGCAAGCTGGTCACAGCCTGAGTTTGTTTATAAACAGGACGGCAGGGATTTATACCACGACGAAGCTCCGGCGCTTTTTGAGGCAGGCGGGCGCATACTCGCGGTGTGGTCAAGAACAAGAGCGCCGCTTACGCAGAACATGACAACGCTTGAACGCATGAACAACTACGATATAGTAACCGCGTTCTTTAGCCCCGCAACCGAAACATTTGATAACTTCCAAAATGTAACGCAAACCACAAGCGGCAGCGCAACCACAAATTCCGACCCGTCGGTTGCCTTTGACGATGAGACTAATACAATGCTTCTTACCTACCGCAAAGCGGATTACGAAAGCAGGCAAACCGGAGAGGAAGGCGAGGTTGGAGATATAGTTTTTGCCCAAAGCGCGATAGCGGGCAAATATTACGATTTTGACAGCGATAAATGGATGGAAGAATATCCGGAAGGGCTTAAAACACAAATGGGTACAGACGGAAGAAGCTACAACGGCGAATTCCTGCTGGATTTTACAAAGATGCACGCCCCGGACAATACGGAGGTAAATACCATTGCAAGCGGGTTAAACCCCATAATAACGGAGGCAAAGCTAACAAGCCAGCCGCAGCAAAGCGCAATATACGTTCTTGCCATAGTGGATATGGATTCCAACCTTGCCACAAGGTACGACCGCGAACTGTTTATGCAAGGGTTTTCCACATTCGGCAATAAGGGAATTTACGGCCCGGCTTTAAGGCTTACGGAGGACGACGTTGAGCAAAGCAATATCCGGGTTGTGGAAACCAAGGACGGCCCTTCATGCCTGTATTTAAGCGAAGGGCATGTTATAGAAATGAATATCGGTCACCTTTTGGGTATAAGCGGAGCGCCGGAAACTATTCTCGCGGTATCGCCAATGATGCCCGAAATGCCGATAACGGAGTTCGAAGCGGTTTACGACAACGAAACAAACAGGCTTTTTGTATATTGGCTGCAACGCGAGGAAGTAAACGAAGAACTTGGCAATCAGGATGATTTAGGGTACTATCTGTGCTTGGCAATGGGGGATTACGCCAACAAAATTGAATATGAGGGCGAGTTCGAGGGAGGCGCAGGTTTTACTTTCGAAGCTCCCGCATGGTCTAAAACGGCGTATATGGGGCCATCAAGTTACGGGAACTTAAGCGCCGCCGGGTTTGACGGCGATTCACTTAAGGTGGTGTTCACATCCAACGAAAACGCCGGAGATTCGCCAAGGCTTTTAACCGCCAACATAAATTATAACGATTTCGACATGAAGGTTGAACGCGAGGGCGGAGCGGAAAAAGGCGAAATATTCGGCGGGCGTGTAAGCGAGGTTCTGTCGGTTAAAAACAACAGCTTGCTGCGCAGGGAAAACTTAGCAATAGCCCTGCTAAGGCAAGACCCGCAGTTAGACGAACCGGGAACCACACCGGCGGCGGAAGTTGTTAGCGAACCCTTTACGCTCGACGGCGGGGATACGCAAACCGTATCGGTTGAGTTTGATTTGCCGGATGAAGATTTTGCGGAGTATTGGCTTTTCGTGTTTGACGGAAATAACGCCGCGGGCGTACAGTACGGGAATTATGAAAAAACCCACAACCTTAACGTATTAACTGCGGACATATATTTTACCGGACGCGATACCGCTATAGTTTCGGGCACGGTATCAAACGACGGCGATAAGGCGGCGGTAAACGAAACAATACTGCTTAGGGTTGGCTCAAGGCTTATTGAATGCGCTCCGATTAGCGTAGAAACAGGCGAAGCCGCAGGGTTTGAACATGAATTTACCTTTACCCCGGCAGACATTATAACCGAGCAAACCGAACTTGGAGAAATACACGAAATACTACAGGCCGATATTTTGACGGCATGGCCGGAGGAATACGAGCAAAACGAAATAATTGAATACGCTGCTGCAAACGCTTCGGCGCAAGCGTTTAGAACCGCGGGCGCAAGCCAAATTGAAGTGTTTAACGCGGTAAGTAAGTGGGGTATTGCCAACCTTGAAGGAAACGAAATTACCTCGCTTAACATGGCAAACGGCGAATCGGAATTTATTTACCCCTTAGCCGAACTGCCGCCGGAGGAAACGCGGCATACGTTCAGAATTTACGCCGTAAGCGATAACCCCGGCATTGTAAGCGTAAACGGCGGCTTAGTTGAAGCCGCCGGCAAAGGAAACGCAAAACTAACGCTGTATATCTACCCCGGAAGCGACGCGCAGTTTGCGTCAACGGAATCCAGCGTCTACGAAAACGAGGATTTAACGGTTGCAAGCGGTATTGTGCACAAGGCTACGCTTAACGTTACGGTAGGCGACGCGGTTTCGGACGATTCCGGGAACAATAATAACGGCGGCGGCTGGAACGGCAGCTTTGGAAACGGAAGCTTTGGCGGCAGCGGCAGCGGCGGCTCCGGGGACGGCTCCGGCGATGGCGATTCCGGCGAGAACGGATCAACCGGCGGCAGCGGTGCCGATTCCAACGCGCCCGATGAGTTTATGGAATTAAGCGATTCGGATCTTGCCAAGGTTGAAGTGATGCGGGGGGACGGTATGACGGTAAGAATTTCGGCTGCGCCTTTAAGTTCGCTTACAAAAATGCAGGCGGCGCAAGTAAAAGGTATGAACGAACCCGTTAATATTGCGGTATACGACGGAAATACGCTTACAGAAGTTGAAATGCGAATAAGTTTGCCGTATAAATTAAAACCCGGCGAAGCAGCGCAGGGTGTATGCGCGTGGCATATATCAGACGATGGCAATATTACCAAAATGAGCGGCTCTTTTAACGCCCAAACCGGAATGATAAGCTTTACGGCAAACAAAAGCGGGCTTTACGCGGCCGGATACGACCCAACGGCGCTCTGGGTTAACCCCTTTAGCGACGTTGCGGAAAATAGCTGGTATTATGACGCGGTATCGTACGTAAACCATTACGGAATATTCGGCGGCTACGGCGGCGGAATATTTGCCCCGAACGAGGGCATGACACGCGCAATGTTCGTAACCGCGCTGTGGAGCTTGGATGGCAAGCCGGAAGTGCCGGGTTTGGACGGTGACGCGGAACCGTCGGGCTTGGATGGCAACGCGGAACAGTCAGTCTTAGACGGCAGCGCGGAACTGCCGGGTTTGGATGGCAACGCGGAATTGCCGGGCTTAGACGGCAGCGCGGATCTTTCCGGGCTTCCCCGCTTCGGCGATGTTGAAAACGGTATTTGGTACGAAAACCCCGTGCTGTGGGCGGCGGAAAACGGAATTGTTTCCGGAGTAGGCGGCGGAAGTTTCGCGCCGAACCGGGCAATAACGCGTCAGGAAATGGTAACAATGATGGCTAACTACGCAAAATTTAAAGGTTATACTATACCGGAAAACCGCGAAATGCCGCCGTTTACGGATTACGATGATGTTGCCGCATGGGCAAAGGAACCGGTAACGGCGTTATCTATGGCGGGCGTTATAAACGGCGACAATAACACGTTTATGCCGGAAAAAACAGCAACACGCGCGGAAGCGGCGCAAACCTTCAAAAGCTTTATGCGGTTTGTAACCGGAAAATAAGAATTTAAGCCTTGGTGTTGTGCCAAGGCTTTTTCTTTGCGTACTTACCTCTAATCACGCAAAATATTTTTGCGGATTGTGTTCAAAAACTTTTGATTTGGGCATAGTTTTGGTATAATAACGCTATATCGGAGGTGAAAATATGATTGCAAGACCGAGTTACTTGGATGCCCTAATCCGTCTTAGAGATAAAGACCTTATAAAAGTTATTACCGGTATACGGCGCTGCGGAAAGTCCACCGTGTTTAAGTTGTTTCAAAATTATCTGCGCTCCGGCGGCGTGGCGGACGAGCAGATAATAAGCATGAACCTTGAAGACCCTGATTATTTCGGCATTGAAACAAGCAAGCAGTTGTACGATTTCATAAAGGACCAAATACTGCCGGATAATCAGATGTATATATTCTTTGACGAAATTCAGCGCATAAAGGATTTCGAAAAGATTGCGGCGGGTTTGCACTCACGGAAAAATTGCGACGTATATATTACCGGTTCCAACGCCTATATATTAAGCGGCGAACTGGCGACTTATCTTGCGGGGCGTTATATCAGGATAAAAATGCTTCCCCTGTCCTTCAAGGAGTATATGTCGGCGTTACCGGAGACTGTTAGGGCGGAGGTAAATAAACGCTATGAGGACTACACTCATAACAGCGCGTTTCCGTATACGCTCTCTTTACCAAACGCGGAGGATAGAACGCAGTATTTAATGGATATATACGACACGATAGTTTTGCGCGATATTGTAGCACGCCGCAAGTTCCCCGACATTTCCATGTTGCAAAGCGTTGTGCGCTTCTTATTTAACAACATTGGCAATACCAATTCCACAAAAAAAATTGCGGACACTATGACAAGCGCGGGCAGGAAAATATCCGTTCATACGGTTGAAAACTATATCGAAGCCCTGACCGATTGCTTTATCTTCTATAAGGTAAGCCGTTACGATATAAAGGGTAAACAGTACCTAAAGACGGGCAACAAGTATTACGCCGCAGACTTGGGGCTTAGGTATGCCCTGTTTGGCACAAAAAAAGAAGATGACGGGCATATTCTTGAAAATGTCGTATTCCTTGAACTTTTGCGCCGGGGTTATGAAGTATATATCGGGAAGGTCGGCAATACCGAGGTGGACTTTATTGCCATAGGAGATGAGGGCGAGGAATATTACCAAGTGGCTTACACGGTTACAGACGCGGACGGCTCGGCATTAAGGCGCGAACTTGCGCCTTTAAACGCAATTGGCGACCATAACCCCAAATACCTGCTGACAATGGATTATAAGCACTTAACTTCGCATAACGGCATTAAGCAGATAAATGTCCTTGACTGGCTGTTAAAGGACAGGCGTTGCTAAACTTTGAAATGGGAAAGTACTATCCTGTTAATATCCTGTTGCTAAGGAATAAGGGGAATACTTTCCCGGAAATCCCATAAAATCAACTGAATCACCCGAGGCTCGAACTCGGCGCTCCTATGTTAAAAGCCTAAGCACGGTTTGAATACTGCTGTTTGCCTGTGCAAGCAGGGGCTGCGCCATTTGCGAAAGCACATTGGCTTTTGTTAGCCGCATCATTTCCTTTGCCATATCCGCGTCTCTTATTCTTGATTCGCTTTGTGTAAGGTTTTGGGCGGTAACGTCGTTGGCGTTTCGTATATGGTCGAATCGGTTTTGACGTGCGCCAAAATACTCGCGTGTTTCAACAACCTTTATAAGCGCATCGTCTAACCGGGATAGAGCTTTGTTTGCATGGGCGATATTTGTAACAACTATGGAATTAACTCTAAGCCCGGTTGTATCTATTCTGGGCTTATCTATTGAAACCAAATCGTTCGCTTTGGCGCTCACCTGAATTAATATGTCGTGGTCGGCTTCTATAGTTCCTACTTCCGAATAAAAAATTTCGCCTCGCGCGGAACCCGTAACTGCGGAAATGGAGTTTTTACCGAACTTTGTGTAGGTTAATTTTATATTGTTTCCGCTCATAACCGCGATTATATCCGGAGGGTTCGGTCCGCTTTGGGTTTGAATCAAAGTGTTGAGGGTATTGATTATTCCCTGCTGATCATATACGCCTTCCGGAATTGTGTAATTGTATGTTACACCGTTTGCGGTAAAAGAAAACTCATCTTTGCCGGGTTCTATTATTACACCGTTCGAAATATCCTTCGTACCGGTAATATATGACGGAACCATTCTGCCGTCGTTTTTGTAAAACACGAAATACGACGCGCTTCCTGCAACGCCGTCTATAATGTACTCGACGGGGTTATTATCATAAAAGCTTTTTGCTTGAGCAGAATCAGAAAAGCTGAATTGAAGAACGTTATCGTCGTCAGAACCGAAAACGCCGCTCGAATATCCGCCTATCGAAACGCTTATCAAATCGCCCGGATAGCCCCGGGCAATTAGTTCGCCTGAAAGTTTTCCCGATATCATTGTAGAAAGGCTATTGCCTTGATATGTACCCGGGTCCAAAATCATGCTGATTTTCGTTAATACGCCTCCAATAGTAACATCAATCGAAAGTTCATCGTTTAATCCGCTGATAATGTCTACGGAATTGTTATTTACATCTTGCCTGCCTATAGCTCGGGCGCGAGTTACTGTTTGTGTACCTGCTTCTGTATATATGTATCTTTCTTCATTTTGTACCGTTCCTCTCATTACATAATTGTAAAACCCGCCGCTAAAATTTGACATGTCGCTTAGGTCATTTTCTCCCCTAACCGCTTCAATTCGTACTCCGGTTGATGATACGCTTACAGTTAAGTTGCCCGGGCCAATACCGGCATCTATTTCGGCTTGAAGTATATCGTTTAACTGCGAAAAAGAATAAGATTGCTGGGGAAGCGTTAAATTAACGGTTATTGCTGCTACGCCTGTTCCGTACCGAAACGATAAATCGTTGTTATGATCATTTATTACAACAGGATCGCTGATGTCAATACCATCTATAAAAGCGCTTTGCGCGG
This sequence comes from Clostridiales bacterium, assembly GCA_031271295.1. GTDB lineage: Bacteria > Bacillota > Clostridia > Lachnospirales > WQUN01 > JAISVZ01. The sequence goes on from JAISVZ010000133.1 coordinate 12,568, forward strand.
TGCCGCCATTCACATCAGGCGGAATATCGGCCTCTAATGCTTGTGCGGGAAGAAAAACCTGAGGGTCGGTAGAATATGATGAAGAAACTGAGAAATATTTATCAGCTCCTATCTCTCTTCCTTCCAAAATTATTTTTTTTCCGTCATCACTTGTTGACGCAGTTATACCGCTTATATGCGCTGTGTTTGTACCGAAAATCTCGCTTTGCGAAGTACCGGCAATATCCGAATTTGCCCTTATGGATGCACTTTTACCTGTGGCTACAGTAGTTATTGTGAGTAAATTACCTGAACCAATAGAAAATGCAGCTCGCCCCGCAAATTTACTGTTTAGCTCGTTTACAAGCTTTTCCGGATCATATGTTCCGCTGGGTAACGTTTCGGGCGGTAATGTTACTCCGTTTAATTCAAAGGTAAATTGGTTTGTGCTTGAATTTATTTCGAAGGAATTTTGCACAGGCAAATTTATTGTACAAGACGCGGGTGTTTCTAAGCCATTGAAAATAGCGAAAGCGCTATCACCCATAGTATTAGTGTCAAGTATAAGAGACTCGTGATCTCCGGTTTTAGTAGTTGTGAAGCGCAAATAGGAATTGCCTCCGCTTGCGGTTATATCCGCTTTAACACCATGGGGTGATAAAAGAGTGTCTAAATGCTTTGCAAAATCCTCCTTGGAATAATTGCCATCTGTCAAATTTACGCTTATGTTTTGACCGTTATGTGTAAAATTGAAGCTGTTATTACCGTTTATAACTATACTATCTTTCATAGGCACACCAATTGCAGCCTGTGCCGGTACCGGCGTATAGCATAAATCTCTTAAAAATGAACTGCCTTCGGTTGAATCTTTAATCTCCAAGTTAGCTTGCGATGATATAAACTCTGTGGTAAACACAAGGCGGTTATTTACAACGGTTACATCAACGCTTTTATCAGGTCCTAATCCTCTTAGTTTTTCGTCAAACTTGCTCTGCATATGCATGGCAAGTTCGCCTAAGGTTGCATATGTTTTTCCTTCCAGTACAAGCGTAACTAATTCACCGTTTACAATGCACTTAAATACATTATTGCTGCCATTTACTGTGAAAGGCGATGAAATATTAACAGGCAGAGTAACAGAAGCCGGTTGACCGCCCCCCGTTTGCCCCTGCGGAATGTCCACTCCAACACTTGAAACGTTTACGGGAGTATGAAGCTTATAGCTGCCGTTTGCCGATATATTACTGTGGTTTTCTCCGCCTGTGTCATAGGTATCAAAAGGTTTTATAGTCTCAATATCTATAGTTGGCAACTGTGCTGTTATTGCATTGTTTATAGTATCCAAATCTAAATCTGATCCAATAACACCATGAGGCAGTGTAACATATCTATAATGACCGCCAATATTAAAAACAAAAACGTCGTTTGTATCGTCAATTACCGAATCTATCGGATAGTCAATTTCAATTCTCGGTGCGGTGGTTGGTGTTCCCACACCTTTATATGTTATGTCCTCAAAATATTCCGAAGTGCCTACAAATAATGATTTATAACCGTCATTGCCCGCAACCCCGCTTACGCCAAGAATAACAACGTTACTTCCGATAGGTTTTGTCAAGGGAGTTTGAAGCCGAATTTTATGGGATATATAACGCCTACTGAATAAATGTCGCTTTTGAAGTTCGTTCGACTGTATAAAGTGCCAGAATAAGGTGCATTCAACAAGAAAAAGAACTTATCCCGCTCGTTTTACCGCATTTTTGATTATCCATTTGCGTCGGTTCCGTTTTGGCTACAGGGTTTAATGCAAGGGTTTAGCGGAAATTGATTTACAAAACTTGCATTTGTGCAATGCAAATCACATAGCAAACCATTGGTACTACAGTGCTTTTTATTTGTTCAGCAAACATTATATAAATCCATAAGGTTGTTTTTGCAATAAATAAATCTATGTGGTGATTACTTTTTTATGTGGTAGTTTATACACGCTACACGATTATAAGTATTTTTTCCATGTGGACACCATGCTCTCAAATGCGGTAGCTACTTTGTTTTGGAATTCGAGATATTGACCCTTTCCTGAATTCTGTACAGCCATTTCGATTGTTTGAATAACAGTAGAATCAACAGGAGCACAACTTTGCCTTGCTTCAAATAGTTGTTGCATGGTCAGAAGGTTAATGCGCCACAAAAAATAGTGTCCATCATCTGAGGTGTCAAAATGCCTCAAAAACGCTTCTAAGGTTCCATTCCAATTCATCGAAGAATCATCTTTGAATGGCATCTTATCCCCCATAACCATATCGCCATAATACGTTAGATGATAACCTCTATTAGCGTCACTAAACTCCGAATTATACAATAATAGTTGGAATAACTCCTCTTCCTTTTCAAAATTCCCCGCCTTTATCGCTCCAAAATACAAGGATAATCTAACAGATAAATGTCCCTCCTTTGATAAGGCACTGCTCATAAACTCATCTCTTTCACTATGTTTCAATCGAGATAAGTGATATACAGAATGCACCCTCTTACTGATTGACGTTGAATTATCACTTAATAAATTATTAGTATACTCTGTTTTGATATTCCTAATTACGCCAGCTTTTATCGTTTGAATACTTTCATCCCATAGCGCCCTAAAATATCTATTAATTTCTGGGCGCACAACCTGACTTAAGAACTCAGGATAAGGATAGCTTCCACATGCGCACGCATAAACAATGGCATGTGCGGACAAGTATTCCATAAATTGTTCGTGAAAAGTGCCGTTTATATGTTCACGATAACTAACAAATAGGGCTTCAAACCATGATTCATTATACAATTGAGGAATATCTGACAAATGCCTATGAAGACAATCTAATAACATCGGGAACGTTATAGATGTTCTTTTAAGTTTAGCATAATACACCTCCCAAGAGGCAAGAGACCATATCCTTACAAGCTGTTCATAAGAGAGTGCTTCCGTATCAAGTCGTTGCAGTTCACGCTTTGCCATTTCCTCGATGTACTCTCCGAAAAGGTGCACTCTACTTTTAATCGTCTCTGGGACCTTCAATCCATTGCTTTCTATAATCCACAATAACATAGTAATTAGTAATGGATTGTCGAGTGTTTCATTCAGTTCAGTATTATTAGCCAGCAATCCATTAATGTCATCAATCAAATCTGTACGGCTACGAATATTGCAGAAGTTATGGATGTATTCATGAGCTTTTCCAGTCGACCATGGTAGCACAACTACTTTTGCTGATATCCTATCAGCAAAAGCAATATTTTGAATATATCTGTTTGCATATTGATTTCTGCATGTTAATAAAAACGGAGTGCTCATAATACTTGACTTACTTATCTGTTTCAGCTCGTCGCTTGAAAGTTTTTCTGCTATTTCATCAAAACCGTCAAGATAAAAAAACAGATTCATTGATTCATATCCAAATAACGGGTACTTCTCTTTCCCTAAATCATCAGCGAAGCACTCAATAAGATATTCGTTAATATCAAAATGATAATCTCCACCTTTTGATTTTAAGTTTATGTACAATGGGATATTGTAACTATAGCCCGTCAGACATGTATTAGCATGGCTGAGGTAACTTTTTGCAAGAATTGTAGTTTTCCCGTAACCAGCTTCTCCTACAATCAATACCGATAATTCATTTAAAAGTGAAGTAACTATTCTATCATCTAACGTTGCTCTATCAGGCAATTTTCCGGATTGCACGGTGTAGTCAGGTTCGACGTAATAACCTTTATCTAAAACATCACCAAGTGTCATCATCATACTTGTGGATGTGTGTCTACGCTCTATTTGTTGCTTTTGTTTATTGACTATTCGACCACAAATATAGCGAGACAATCCGGACAACTTCCCAGAAATCTCTGCCTTTAGGTCGTCAATTCCATCAAATTGTGTAATCCAATTGCTGGTATTTCGCGTATTGTATGCATTTTGAATCTCATCAATAAAATCAAATACTTTTGTCGATGAGACATATGTGCAGGTGTAAATCGCGTCAAAATCCGTTTTCGTTTTTCCTGATGATTTTAATTGTGTTCTATAAAAGTGTCGCTCCTCCCATGCTCCCTTTGACACAAACACCAAATGCGGCTTGTTTGAAAGTGCTATATCAAGGTACTCTTTCTCTGTAATTGTTATATCTGTCGAGTCAACGTATACACCGCCGGCGCGTTTATCAATTATAATTATAGCTATATCAACCCGCTCAAGCGCAACAAGGCAAGCATTATGCGAATGCATATTGGGTTCAACTGGAAAGTCAGCGGTTTCAAAGGCAGAAAGGCTAAATCCTTTATCCTTCAAGAGATTAACAACTGCCGTTCTATGCTCGTGAAGATCATAGTCTGTAGATAACACTCCTACAATCCATTTAGCGGCCATTATCGTGTACCCCCGTATCTGTTTTCATAAAAATCAGCAAACTCTCCTCACTGACCCCACCAAGATGAATTCTACGACTCCATATATTCCTTTGAGCCTCATGCTCAAGGGTAAATCCATACTTATCTTGTATCAGTTTGGATATATCAGCAACAGTATCGTAAGCTTTTGTTGTTCTCCCTGATCCTTGTCCAAGAACTAAGCAAAAATACTTTCCTACTTTTAAGACTCTGGCTATTTCTGCAATAACACATTCCATATCAACGTAATATTCATGAACTGTCTTTTCGGCATTTGCTCCTCGCTTCCGTCGAGCGCCTATTTCAAGGCTCAATTTTTCTTTCATAAATTCGCTTGGGAAAAACATATGGGTTAATCTCATAGTCTTGACATAATCTTGCGCACACAGATACGGAGGTGAAGTAACTATTAAGTCAACGGAATTTGCCTTAATCCATTTCATATCTCGTGAGTCGCCAGAATTTACAATAGAGTTATCAAGGTTGCGTTTTACTGATTCATCGGAACCGAATATTGATATGTAACGCTTATAAAAATCATCTACAGATAATCTGATAATGCGAATTTGATCTAAATATTGTTTACGGGCATTTTTGTATACGAGTTTTTTCGGTTTGCAATTGTCGGTGATATATGTTATGTGATCAGTTTGCGAACAAACCGCTTTTAAGATGGAGGAAAACGCGCACCGTCTAATACTCTCCTCTATCCTATTTGCATTTCGATCACTAAAAATCATATTATAAATCGAACATAATTCGCTAAGCGTCTTTATTTCGTACCAACTTTTTATATTTGCATCAAGATTATTGATAAGAATAAATTCATCTACAGATTGCTCATCTACAAGATATCTTTCTATTAAGGTATCTTCATTTACAAGAAAATTGGGACAATCAAAATAGCTATATAAAATATCAATTTTCGATTTCACAATATCAACTGCAAAAGGGTTAATATCATTATAAATAAAGCAACGATTCAGCTCTATTGCTTTTATCGCAGTAGTACCACCTCCCCCAAATGGATCTAATATCAGATCTCCTTCTTTTGAAAGAAGACTGATTAAATACATGGGAATCATCGGAGGAAAGGTCGCAAGATACCAATGTATTGAGTTTAGATCAAGAGGATATTTAGCACTATTGTAATCCGAAAAATCCCAATTGATCAAATTCAGTTTTTGCTTGGTTTGATTGTCCATGTAGTCCGCTCCCATATTCCTCAATCGAAAAACCGCTGAGACAGTTATCCGATAGAATTCGTATAATACTTTCAAGGTCGGCTTTACTAAAAGAATTGCTTAGCCTTTTTTTTTGACCATCAACATTCTCTGTTCTATAACCACTTGTTTTTAACGGTGTAAATAATCCTAATAAAGCACCTGACTTCTGATCTGTGTCGTAAAATCCATCTGAACTACCTTGATAATTCAAGAAGAATTTTGAAAGAGAACGCTTTCGTTTATCCGGATAGAAGTTGGCAACAACAACATTTTTCGTAATAAGTGCTTTAAGGGTGCGTTCTTGTTTGTCTTTGCTATAATTTAAATGTGAGATCAGATATTCGCTCACCATCGCTTCAATCTCAGGCAAATGCTCATTTATATATCTACTAACGTTTTCGCCGGAGACATATAAGACACCTAAACAATTAAAGGGTTCACACCGCTGCACACGTTGCATAATCGCTCTGCTCTTTGAGTGTTTTAGAAGGTAGGCGCATGTAAACGTTGAATCAGTCATTCTCCATGCCGTTTTTGACATCATACAACCATCTTCACGAAAGTCAATAAGCAAGCCTATTGCGTGTTTTATCATGGTTTGATATGAAAAATCATCTATACTATCAAAGATAGCAGTGTATTGGACATCACGTATCCTCTGCCATTCGGAAATCTCAAAAAATTTATTGCTGTCGTAATATACTTTATTGTCTTTAAGCACAAATGAACGTGCTAAACTATGTGCGAGTTTCTCTGCAGTTGTTGAGTAGTTTATATCAATGATTCCCATAGCCGTTGACGCACGAATGATATTATCAATATTATCTAAATCCATGCCCTCGCCGCAAACTAATAGCGAGAGAGGTTCTGATGGGTCACCGGTGGCAATTCTGGCAATTCTATCCAAGTCAATTGCTATCCCTTTTTTCTTTGCACGCTGACACACACTATTTAGTCGTAGCATCTTTCCATCGTATATTTGTGCGCTTTCATAATCAAATTCACCTGTATTACCTATAAGTAATTGACGTAAATTTGCCTCATGATCAAAACCGAATTCTCTCTGAAGAACCTCCTCCATAGCATGTGCAAAGGGGGGGGTTCCAACATCGTGATATAAGCAAGCAAGCATAAGCTCCATTTTTTGGGATTCAGATAAATTCAAATGTGAAGCACATATTCCGGCTAAGAAGCATACCCCTAATGAATGTTCATATCGCGTAGTTGAGGCAAACGCGGGGAAAGCTACAAACTGATTATTAGCCATCCGAACATCACGAAGTCTCAAAAGACCTGGACAAAACAGCAAATCAACTATTAGCTGTGGAAATTGTAACTCCTTATATAGTCTATCGTAAATTTTCAATACATCTCACCTCCATAAGTTAAATCTATTCAAATATTGATTTGTATAATTGATGCATGTTTTGCCATAGAACTCTGTATACGCAAGGTCTAAAAAGCTTAGCAGTTTCTCGCGAGACAGTTCCGTATTTTCAAAAACAATCTCACCCCAAGGTAATGTATCATTTTTAATCAAATTATACCAATCACGTGCCTTCAATCCATAGTTATTGTACAATTTTGTTGATGGATATACGAATAGAGGATTAAAATGAGCTTGAGTCAGTGACAACTTTTTAGAGTCTTCGATCAGCTTTCTTACTGTTTTTTCGTTCTCATTAAAACCACCTAATATAAATGTGGCGGTTAATTCAATTCCAAACAGTTTGGCAATATGCTTGTTCTTTTCCATTAGTCCTTCTATTGTTGAGGTTTTTCCAATGCAAAATAATGACTCACTACTGGTTTTTTCAATTCCTATGTTGATCTGGCGGCAACCTGATTTTTCAAGCAAAGTCAGAGACTCATCAGTAAGTGATAGTAATAAATCTGTTCGCATTTCTATCTGCCAAGTCATACTCAACCTATTTTTCATTAGCAAATTGCAAAAACTAAATATTTCTTCATTAGAGGTCTTGGGATTATAGAAAAAGCAATCATCATAAAAGATTATATCTGTTGCGCCATAACCATCCCGAAGAAAAATCATTTCCTCCAAAATATTATCATTCGAACGTTTTCGAAAACGACTACTTAAGCTTCCTGAAACACAATAATCACATGTATACATACAACCTCGAGATGTGATCATCGGCATAGTAAGTATACCGCTCTTTGTGCTTTTTCTTCGATCAGATATTTGTGTATGGCTACTACTCAATCTGTGTGGAAATGAAATGGAATTAATGTCGGATATATCATTATACACAAAATGCCCATCGTAAGAAACTTCTGGGCACGTCAATAAAGGTAATCCATTCTTTATCGTTTTTATTAATGAAGGGATTGCCTTCTCTCCGTCTCCTTTAATAATATAAGGTATCTGAAGCTCTTCAAAGAAAAACCACTCTTGGCCATTCATTGTTGCGAGAGGTCCCCCACAAACTATTGGTGTTTCAGGAAAAACTTCTTTGCAAACCCGTGCAATAATTATCAGTGCGCGGACATGCGAAGTTACACAAGGTCCAATCCCAATCAGAGATGGATTATATTTATGAAGCTCATTTTTAATATCTGTTTCAAACACAGACAAATCATCAGAAAAAAATGATTGACATCCCTCGGCGCAGTTTATAACCTCAGCACTTAACCCCTCATTATTTACTGCCGATATTATGTACCCCAAACCGAGCGGCAAAAAATTTCCACTTCCAGTCCTAATGTGAAAAGGAGGATTTATAAGTAAAATATCTGGATTTCGCATTTTTTGCCTCCAGCGTTTTGGAAAGTAATTTAGTTAAAAATGCAACTCTTAGATAATTTAGATTTATCAACATTCGACGTAAAGACGAATGGAATCTTCATGCGATCCGCATAATCCAATGCTTGCTGCATACCGTCGGATATTAGATGGTTATTGTCTTTTGCCTCCACCACAGCCAGAGGAATATGCGGCTTGTAAAACAGAATATAATCTGCCCGTTTAACGCTTTTGTCATCACGTTTACAAAGGCCGCTACGGGCAATAATACGGCCTTTTGTTATTGCGTAATCTTCTCGAATTTGTGTAACAGACCATCCCGCCGCTTGAATGGCGGGCAATATAAAGCGAGAGCGAATTTCCTGTTCGGTTAATTTCTTTTTATCCACGCCAACGCCTCCATCCAGTGATACTATCGTTTAGTCGTCGTCCGCTTTTATTTCCGGCAATAAATCCTTATACTCTCGTAATTTCTGCTCCAAAAGTTTTTTATCAATCAGCTTTAGCGAATATTCTGCTATCATTGTAGGCGAGAGGCTTCGGCTCATAGCAAACTCGACCACCTCATCCTCTTTACTCGCGCAGAGGATAACTCCAATGCTTGGGTTTTCATTAGGCTTTTTGTGTTCCCGGTCAAGCGCCTCCAAGTAGAAATTCATCTTGCCGAGATACTCAGGCTGGAACTTGTCAATCTTTAATTCAAAGGCTACAAGGCAAGACAACCCTCTATGATAAAACAATAAAATCAATATAGAAGTCTGAGTTGCCAACCTGAACCCGGTATTCCTCCCCGACAAAGCTGAAATCCCTGCCTATTTCAAGTATAAAGTTCTTCAGGTTTTGAACAATTGCTCGCTTCAGATCATGCTCAGAGTATTTTTCCGGCAAGTCGAGGAACTCCAAGACATAACTGTCCAAAAATCTGGTGCTACTATTCCGAGAAATCTCCGACGGTGCCAGTGTCTGTGACGAAAGCATATAGCGATGATAGTAGGCGCTGCTTATCTGTCGCTCCAATTCCCGCTTGCTGTATTTTTCTTTAATACAGAGCGAGACATAAAACTCTTTTTCCTCAATCGTCTTTGTCCCTGAAAGGATTATCAAGTGGTTCGTCCAACTGATTTGTGTCACCAGTGGTGACACAAACGCATTATCCTTATAAGTTTCGTAAAACTGGCGCATCCTATAAAGACCGCGCCGGTTAAATCCCTTGATGCCTGGGCAATTATCTTTGATATATTCTGCTGTTGCGTCAATGAAGGAATCTCCATGTACAGATTTTGCACTCTCGTTGCTCAAATACTCTCCAACATTCCAGTACAGCTTAATGAGCTCGGCATTCACACTTTGCAAAG